>USQK01000052.1 GCA_900556785.1 uncultured Veillonella sp. | reverse complement strand
CTATCTGTTACCTGCCGTAATAATCCATACATTGCGCATGCCGCCACGAGCATCATATGTAGTTGTACTCATTCGTTGCCTCCTTTCATGTATAAAAGTATATATAACAAGATACTTTTACATTCTATATAAATAAGAGCCGCATATAATATGCGACTCTCTCATTTATTCCGTTGGAAACTTGTGATCCATTACATCCTGTAAGGATACGCGTTCCATAACGTGACGGAATTCATCTTGCAAGTACTGCCACAATGGAGCAGTCAAGCAATCGTTAAACATCGGACATGGCTCTACATCGTCTTCTAAGCAAGATACGAGAGCAATGGAGTCCTCTGCAGCATATAAAATTTCATATACATTGTATTCAGCAGGTAATTTCACCAAGCGATATCCACCGTATTTACCACGTCCACTTTTAACGAGGCCAGCGGAAGATAAGCGAGATACAATCCCCTCTAAGTATTTATCGGAAAATCCTTGGCGTTCTGCAATCTCACGAATTGGTACATTTTTTTCTACTCCATGTTCTGCAATATCCGCCAATATCCGTAAGGCATAACGCCCTTTTGTAGATATTTTCATAAGTTAACCTCTATATCATTCATAATATATTAATAGTATATCACAAATTCATACAAAAAATGGTGGGAAATATGATACACTATACATATATCGAAATATCTTTATTTAGGTATGATTTTAATTTCATATAGGGAGGATTTTATCTAATGTTAGATAAATTATTTCAACTCAGTGAGCGTGGCACAACCGTTAAAACAGAAATTTTAGCAGGTATCACTACGTTTATCACGATGGCGTACATCCTATTCTTGGCGCCAAACATTCTTAGTCTTGCAGGTATGGATAAGGATGCGGTCCTCATTGCCACAGCCTTAGGTGGAGGTCTTGTGACGATTGCTATGGGTTTATTCGTAAACTACCCAATTGCTCTCGCTCCAGGAGTTGGCCTCTTGGCATTTTACTCCTTTACTGTAGTTCTCGGTATGGGCGTATCTTGGCAAACAGCATTAGGTGCGGTATTCATTTCAGGTCTCGTATTCCTCGTATTAACACTTACGTCGGTGCGACAAATGATTGTTGAAGGCATTCCTACCTCCATGAAAATTGCCATTACCGTTGGTATCGGTCTCTTCATTTCTATCATCGGTTTGAAGTTATCCGGCTTGATGGCCATCTCCATTAGTTTGTCTCCAAACTCCTTAGGTCAGGTTGTACAAACACATGGTAATTTAGTCCCTCCAGCATCTGAGGCACTCTTAACGCTTGGTAATTTGCACAGTGGTGAAACATTGTTAGCACTATTCAGCCTCATCTTTACAGCTTTATTGATGGCTCGCAAAATTCAAGGTTCCCTCTTGATCGGCGTTTTAGTAACAACAATCATCTCCTATGCGACAGGCCTTTCCACAATGCCTGAGAACTTCACCGTATTGGCCGTTCCTGATTTCTCCAAAGCAGCATTCTTGCAATTAGATATTCCTGGTGCTCTTCACATGGGCTTAATTACGATTATTTTCTCCTTCACATTTGTAGAATTATTCGACTCTATGGGCACTTTGATTGGTACCGCTACAGAGGCGAAAATCGCAGATCCTAAATCTGGTAAATTCCCGGGTCTTGGTAAAGCCATGACCGTAGATGCTATCGGTGTTAGTGCCGGTGCATTACTCGGTACTTCTACAATTACGGCTTTCGTTGAAAGTGCGGCAGGTGTAGGGGCTGGCGGCCGTACAGGTTTAACAGCTGTCACAACAGGCGTACTTTTCCTAATTTGCTTATTCTTGGCTCCATTGGTATCCTTGGTTCCAAATGCAGCCACATCTCCTGTTCTTATCATCGTAGGTGCCCTCATGTTAGGTGCCATTCGCAACATCGACTTCGATGATTGGACAGAAGGCTTCCCTGCATTCCTCGTTATCGTATTAATGCCGTTCACATACAGCATCGCTAACGGTATCTCTGCAGGTCTTATTGCATACCCTCTACTCAAAATCATTGCAGGCCGTGCAAAAGAAGTTAACTGGATTATGTACGTATTGGCGGTTCTCGTTATCATCCGTTACGTATTCTTCTAATTAACGTATGCTCATAATCAAGCTATTAATGAAAGCTAATATTTGATTGCTATAATCACTAATACGCTAAGAACTAATTGTATGTAAATTACATATACTAAAAGAACCTATCTCTAAAGATATTAGTAAAATATCTAGGAGATAGGTTCTTTTTTTATTACTATTTAGTATTAACGAATTGTTTTTACACCAATTAAGTCTGTACGACTTGGATCGATATCTTTTAATGGCACTACATGATTTCTATAAAAGTCTGCTTCAGATGCTTTCACAGGCACTTGGAAGAACAAGAAATACGCCATATTATCCTTGTACCACGTAACACTGCGTACTAAGCCCTTATCTACATCCCCTGTATATTGAACCTCCCCTATTGGAGTGGAGTCGCTCCACTGTACGTCATGGTACTCCCATGGGATATATTCTTCAGGCCATACGGTGTCCATAGAGTAGCTCATGCGGAAGACCATCGTATGAGTTACCCAACGGCCACTGCGTTCTTGATACTCTTTACCTTGCTTCCAATATACAGTTTCTAATACATCATTGTCATAAAAATGTGTAGCATAGTATGTATAGCCAAGCGGTAAATAACTTGGTACAGATACGTCATAGGACACCTTATGAGATGCATTGATTACACCGCTAGGTAGACCGATGGTTTTGCTGGTAAGTATAGGCCACACAGAATTCGTATGTGTACGCAATGGCAACCCAATCGTTTCATAAGGAGGCCAATCTATTTCAACCTTTTGTTTAACAGGTTCTTCAATATGTTGCTCATCATTGCGGTCACCACGTAGTCGAGTATCATCAATGGCTACGTTACTCACAGGACCTACAGAGTCTACAATTTTGCTTACAAAGCTTTGGTTCCTTGAAGAAGCAAAGTAGAGCATATAAACTTTATTATCTTTTTTCCAATAAGCAATTTGAATAGCGTCTTTACTATAACCTAACGTATGTACAGCGATCCCATTAGGGGTAGTAAAGCTAACTGCATCCTTAGCGTTGTAATTTGTCTTTTCTAATATAGGTGTTACCACTGTATCGATAGCCCACCCCATGCGATATACAATATCTGTATTAGAGAAGGTTAATTTCGGACCAAATTCTCCATCACGGCCCGTTTCTGTATAAACGATTTCTAATACGTCATGATCCTTGGCCTTTACATCACGTACTGCATAATCCTTAGGCATATAAGACGGAACTTGTATAGGATAGCCAAATTCCTGCGCGGTACTCTCAATATTAGTATTAACTAAATCATAATCATCAACTTGATCATACCAACGATAACGATCAGCGAGTTTTTTATTATCATCGATGAGATTTTTATCATCTACATCTCGTTCAACAGGAACGGTATTACCATTTTTATCGATTAATGGGTATGTAGCACTAACTGGCTGTACGCCAAAGGCGCTTACTGCAGTAGCCATCGCGGCACATAAAATAGCAGATGTTATTATTTTCTTCATATTCTCTCCTCTTTAAGCGGGTTACATACGTTTCCCCTTTATTCCAAGTAAGTCACTACGTGAGCTATCTACATTTTTATAGGCTCCACATGTTCCTTATAGAATTCAGCATCAACTGATTTCACAGATTCTAAGAATAATAAGGAATATGCCATACCGTCTTTTGTCCACGTAATGCTGCGAATTAGTTGTGCTGCTGGATCCCCGGTGTAAAAGACTTCGCCAGATTCACCTTGTTCAGACCATTCAAAGTCCTTATACTCACCGGGAACATACGGTACATCTTTTACATCGTTCACTGAATAGCCCATTCTATAAACGAAAATACTACCAGAGTTTCTCTTCCCAACTCGATATGTTTGGGAATTTTTTATAAAATATACAACCTCTAATACATCATTTTTGTCTTGCCGCACTGTATAGATTTCATAACCATAAGGGATATAACTAGGTGCCTTAACTTCATATGGAAGCTTCTGAACTGCCTCTTTTAGTTGTCCCTCAAAAGTATGAGCCTTTTGTGTATTCTCTATAGGCCAATCATGAAAGTGCCACTGTAGGGTATCCATTCTAGGCTCAACATTTTTAAAGTTATGTCCTAGCTTAAGTGTTTTAGTGGATCCAGCCTGATCTGTAGTATCAGGAGTATCTACCGTTTCTGCTGTGGCCATTCCTACAGATAATAACCCAGCAGCTATAGCAGCCAAAATGGAGTTACATATTAATTTTCTCATATTCTCTCTCTGTCTTATAAAATTTTATAATATACTTCACACATATAATGATATATTTTCTTATTTATATCAGAATCAAGAAACCTATTCTGTAGCTCCAGCTACTTCATAAAACTTTTATCTTTCCTTTTGTGAAAGCATCGTCATAACCAAATAATGTATCTAATGCTTAGGTTCGATATAAAAAATCCTACTGAACGCTATATCATAATAGAGTTCAATAGGATTGTTGTATCATTATTTAATTAATGGAGGCATAATAACATCTTGTTCAAGTTGTCTTCGTCTTTTGGCCGTATAGTCGACAATTTTAATTTGAACTACGCCCACAGAGTTTACCATGGCTTCCGTAAAAGTAAACTCACGACCTGTCTGATGTTTCATCAATACTTGTAAGCCATGAGACTTTTCATCAATAGCCTCTAAATAGGTAGCCTCTCCACGCCCCATCACACTAGAGTAAACCGAGCTATATTTACATGGTATATCTCCACCTGAAACGAGGGCTTCATCGCTACCATCAATTTCAATAAATACATGTGGATTCGCTTGAATCAAACTAAACTTTTTCCCCTCATAATGGCCATGTACATAGATATAAAGTACCTCATCTATAAATTCATATCCAAAATGTAAGGGTACCACGTAAGGGTAATCACCATCCATCATGCCTAGGTGAATGATACGAGTGCTATTTAAAATGCCCTTAATTTCATCTATATCTGTAACCTTGCGATCTTGTCGTCTCATAATAGTCTCCACAGTTTTACGTAAAAAATAATCTATGTATCATTATAGCAAATTTTAGAAATCTTTTAAGGCTAAGTATTCTCTTAAAATGAATAATTTTTCTTTTATTTGTATATTAATAATACTATTTTTTCCTATGTGTCCACTGTATAAATACATTTGACTTTTTGTAATAGATACTGTATTATAAGAAAATAGTTTTATTGATTCTATAGATTATAAAAGCTATGGTCATCCATGGCTTTTTATATTTGTAGATAGTTTGTAGAAAAGAGGTCCTTACTATGTCTGATACGCATCAGTTAAAACGGGGCCTTAAGAATCGGCACGTACAGTTACTCGCCATCGGCGGTGCCATCGGTACAGGCTTGTTCTTAGGCTCCGGTCGTGCCATTCACTTGGCAGGTCCATCCATTATTTTCGCCTACCTTATTACAGGTATTATCTGCTTCTTCATCATGAGAGCATTAGGTGAATTGTTATTATCCAACTTGAATCACCACTCTTTTATCGATTTCGTAGAAGATTATTTAGGTGATCGAGCAGCCTTTATCACAGGATGGACATACTGGTTCTGTTGGCTTTCACTAGCCATGGCCGATTTAACAGCCGTAGGCCTCTATATGCAGTTCTGGATACCGTGGCTACCTCAATGGATACCCGCCCTTGTCGTCTTAGTGGCATTGCTATTAATGAACTTAACAGCCGTAAAATACTTCGGTGAAATGGAGTTCTGGTTTGCCTTGATTAAGGTAATTGCCATCATCTCCCTCATCATCATCGGTATCATCATGATTGTCACAGGTTTTACTACAGATGTAGGCGTTGCCGCCTTTAGTAATATGTGGAATTATGGGGGCTGGTTCCCGAACGGAACGATGGGCTTTATCTTATCATTCCAAATGGTTGTTTTCGCTTTCACAGGTATCGAGCTCGTAGGTTTAACAGCTGGTGAAACAGAGGATCCTGAAAAGGTTATCCCTATGGCGATTAACAATATTCCATTACGCATTATTTTGTTCTATGTGGGCTCTTTGGCTATCATCATGAGCATTTATCCTTGGACAGCCGTCAACCCATCTGCTAGCCCATTTGTGGCCGTATTTACAGCAGTTGGTATTGCAGCAGCTGCAGGCATCGTAAACTTCGTAGTTCTTACATCTGCTGCATCTGCTACAAACTCTGGTATCTTTAGTACAGGCCGTATGATTTATGCCCTTGCAAAACGCGGTCATGCGCCAAGCTCTATGCGTCGCTTAACACACAGCAGTGTACCATACCAAGCAACTATTTTCTCCGCTGCAGTACTATTAATTACAGTTGTACTCAACTATGTAATGCCAGAAGCAGTATTCGTTATGATTACATCTATCTCTACATTCTGCTTCATATTTATTTGGGCAATGATGGTTATTTGTCACCTTAAATATCGCAAGAAAAATCCAGAATTAGCGGCACAATCTAAATTCAAAATGCCTCTATTCCCAGTGATGAATTACATCATCCTTGCATTCTTTGTTTTCATTCTAGGTATTCTCGCCTTAAACGAAGACACTCGAATTGCCCTCTTGTTTACACCAATTTGGTTCGTTATTCTCTGGGCCTTCTACTCCATGCTTAATACAGATGATGAAGATGCTCTCAGTGAGGAACTTATCGAGATGGCTGGTGTAAAAGAAATTTACAAAAAACCTAAAAAAGAAGATTCTGACGATTACATAATCTAACACAAAAAGCCCGTGCTATGCACGGGCCTTTCTCTTACTTCATAGTAGGGAAGTTTTGTTGTTCATACTGTTGTTGATAAGCAGGTAAATTACTTGTATCTTCGCCATAATTAAAGATCGTCTTAGTACGATATCCACCTTGGGTAATGATAAGATCAATGGAGGATGGTACCTCTTGACCATTTTGTTGTAAATGATTTACTAATTCTTGTAGAGCTTCAACTTGTCGCAACGAACCAGTCATATATTTACCTTTGGATAGGCCTGTATTTCTAATGACTTGGCCATTATATACTTGACCATTTTTATCTGTGTAATAGAATCGTACAGCTGATTTATCTCCTGTAGGTACAGCTTTAATATAGATGGTTTTCCAATTTTTCTTAACCATCACTCTTGTAGCATCTGCTAACTTATTAGATAAACGTTGTGTTTCTTTATTTGCAGATTTAGATACACCATTGACTTGCTGAATTTCATCATTCATAGGCATATCAATAATTGCCATACTAGGATCTTGTTGTACCTTTTTCGCATCTGCAGGCTGAACCGCCAACACACCAACGGCCGCCATTACAGCTAACGTTGTAAGAGCAAATTTCTTCATTATATCTCTCCTCAGATAGGATTCCCTAAACAAATTATATTTTGCACAATATATTATATTCACTTAGGACATAAATTTCAAGTCAGTCTATTTTCTAAACTTGTATCCTTAATTACCTAGTTTCATAGTAACATAGAATTCCCTCTCTCTTACTTATAGTTTAACTAGCTCTCTCAACTTATAAAAGAAAAGGCTTCAACCGCTTCTCGTCAAAACATTTTCGTCGATTATTGGTTGAAGCCTTTTTATTCTATTAGTTACTAAAGTCAGTATCCACAATAGCAAATTGTGTATATTCAGGGCAGCGTTTTTGCATTTCTGCTTTAATTTTTTCTAATGTACCATGCGGATCTTCTTCGTCAAAGTCAAAGATAATATCGTAGTAGATAACTTTCTTTTCTTCGTGTACGTAAAAGGCATGTACTTGTACTACATGAGTATATAAACTTACAACTTGATCAAGAGCTTGTCTAATTTCAAGTACTTCCACACTTGGTTGGTTTTCAGCATATACACCAACAGTCATAGCAATACCAAATTTTTTATAAAGATGAACGGCGATACCTTTTGTCAAAGGATGAATATCAGCCATAGTCATCGTATCAGGCACTGTAATATGTACGGAGCCAATTGTTTCACCAGGACCGTAGCTATTCAAAACTAAATCATACACACCACCTACATTTGGATGTTGAGCGATAGTTTCTTTAATATCACGAATTAAGTTATCATCTGCACGAACACCAAGCAAGTGATTATACATTTCTTTTAAAATGTCATAAGCAGCTTTCAAAATTAAAACAGAGATAGCGGCACCTACATAACCTTGAATATCAAAGTCAAAGAAGAATACTAAAGCTGCAGATACTAATGTAGCAAAGGTAATCACCGCATCAAAGAGGGCATCGATACCAGATGCTACAAGGGCATCGGATTTATACTTTTCACCTTGAGCCTTAATATAACGGCCCATTACAACTTTCACCACAATAGCAACGGCGATAATAGCCAAGCTTGGAACATCAAAGGTAGATACCTCAGGGTGAACAATTTTTTCAATAGATTCCTTGAGGGATCCAATGCCTGCACCAAGGATGATGAAAGCAATAGCCATAGTAGTCATATATTCTATACGTCCATGACCAAATGGATGCTCCTTATCGGCACCCTTAGCTGCTAATTTTGTACCAACAATCGTCAATACAGAGGACAAAACGTCTGTTAAGTTATTTACCGCATCAAGGATGATGGCGATAGAGTTAGACGCAAGGCCTACAATCATTTTAAAAATAACGAGAACGACGTTACCTATAATACCTTTTATACTAGCAAGCGTAATCCCCCGATTACGTGCTGCACTATTATCTTGCAAAATCATATTAAACTACACCTCTTACATTCAATTCACTAAGCTATAAATCGAATCCTATCAATTTATTTACATTCCTATTATAGCTTATCGATTATCATTTGTCATTATATTTTTTGAAAAATTTTTATAAAACCATTGATTTTACTGAGTTATCAATAATTCTCATTTCTCAATTAGAGTATTTGGTGTATTGTGACTTCACAATCTATAGTATAGACCCATTGTTAACAAATTACGATCTATTTATTAAGACGTAATACATATTACGCACTTTTTAATACTTACCTAGTGATAACTATTGAAGTAATTAGAGGTAATTATGCGGTAACCGTAATACGCTCGCCTGTGCGCATGTGTGTAAATACAACCTTTTGAGCACGCAATTGGAACGGCTGCCCCGTTGGCTGTGCGCCATATAAGGTATCCCCTACAAGAGGGTGACCTATATGGCTGAAAGCCACACGAATTTGATGTGTTTTTCCTGTGTACAAACGAACTAAAACCTCTGTATATCCACATTCTTGGGAGTTATACACAGATTTGTCCACATTTTGACCACTTTTATCCACATCTGGTAGTTCTATATCCACATTTTTTGATGCTATATCCACAGAATTTTTGGACTTATTCACAGACTTATCCACAGGCTGTGATTGATGTCTACATAGGACGGAATAATCTGTACGAGTCTCTTTGCCTTTAGGATTTACTTCGTAATGAATCCCATCAGCACTGCGTTCCATAGATAATACCAAGGAATCCTCATCAGCTTCTACGATGCCTTCCACAGTAGCCATATACCACTTTTCAAAGGTATTATCATCCATTTGCTGTTGATAAAGACTTTGGGCTAATCCACTTTTAGCAATCACAATACAGCCCGTCGTATCTCTATCTAAGCGGTTCAAGAAACGTACCTTCCGCTTAATGCCATGTTCTTTAAAGTAAAAGGCCACACCATTGGCAAGGGATACTTGGTCTTTAGAGTTTACCGTCACACCAGCCGGTTTATCCACAATGAGGAGATCATCATCTTCATATAAGATATGTAGATTCATTTCAATTGGTTCGTGATCTATTTTTTCCTTCGCCATGGCAATCCAAATCTCGTCACCTTCGGAGATAACATCCTTTGGCGTTGCTTTATGGCCGTTGATGTGGATTAGTTTTTCCTCAAATAACTTTACTAAAGACTTACGAGGATATTTTGTATCTAATACTTCACCTAATGTAACATCCTGTTTTTCACTACGTGCAGCGTCTATATCTGCGGCGGTTACGGTCCACAAAATATCATCGGGACGATGTGTTTTTCTCGCCATTAGTATCTCCTTTCTACGAGCTCATTGTCTCGTGGCATATAGTTCAGTAGCGAGCTTGGTTGAACCGCCCGACCACGTATATTGGTTTGTTCAAAGGTAATGGTCAGCTCTTGCTTAGGGCGCGTTATGGCTACATAGAACAAGCGCTTTTCTTCGTCTTCACGCCCTTCTGCAATGGCAAACGGGCTTGGGAAGATACCTTCGTTAAGGCCTGCTAGGAATACATGGTCAAACTCGCTCCCCTTTGCTTGGTGGATGGTAATGATAGGAATGCGATCTTCGTTTCGTACCTGTTGAGCTGGCTCACCTGCTGTAAGGGCCGCCATCTGCAAGATTTGATTTAATCGAGCTAACCCAGCTGGCCCCTCATAGGCAGCATCAAGTTTTTCCATAATGCGATATAGATCCCGTATATGCTCTACCTTTGCCGCTTCCCCATGGGATTTATAGTATTCTAGAACCCCCATTTGGTTCATTATATACGCCAATAACTTCGTTGGTAACTCCGTATAGGCCTTTCTACGTAACGTTGCCATTTGGGACGCAATATTGGTGAAAGCAGCCTTATACTTGTTAATTGCCACCATACGACCAGTCGTTGTAGGCACGATATTTTCTTTCACTGCATAAATTAAAAGCTGTGCTGTGGCCAAGATATCGTCCATCGCATTGTGCGTAGGCGTGTGATTAATAGGGAACTCAGAGGCTAGGAAGCCCAATTTATGGTTTGGCAAATTAGGGTAAAAGCGACGATAGATGTCGAGTGTATCATAAATAGCCTTGAACTCTGGATTACCTAAATTATGGCGCGCCAATTCATTAGTAAAAATGGTCACATCATAATTTACATTGTGGCCTACAATAATTGCATTCTTGGAGAATTCCTTAAAGGCTTGTAGCACTATAGCTGGCTCTTCGCCGTGTTCCTGTAAATACGCATCTGAGAAGCCGTGTACCTCTTCGGATTGTCCCACAGGTACGCCGGGGTTAATAAAGCGTTCAAATGTTTCTAGGACTCGCCCATTTTCATCGATGCGGATAGCCGCAATTTGAATGATACGATCCTGGGACGTATCGGTACCAGTACTTTCTACGTCATACACCACGACCTCATGATGTTCTAAACCACTGACGAGCTTCGCATAAGGCTCTGCTTCAAAGATAGGCATATCCATAAAGTCCATCAATTTTAAGCCCACTTGACGCGTCTCAGGGCTTTCAATGGCTGCAATACGAGCGTCACCGATACCGGCAACATAGCGTTTTATAATGCGCTTAGCGCTGACGGAGTCATTCGGGTTCATAAGCAGTTTAAAGTAAGCCATAACGTCTTTGATTTCTTGACGTCTAAAGAATTTAAACTCGTCAATAATCATAAAATGACGGCGTTCGTCTTCAGGTTTTTCATTGTTGAGGCGTTCAAAGGAGTCGCTCAATCGTTGTGCCTTTTTATTATCTCGCACTAAAACGCCAATATTAGCATCCTTTGGCAAGGCGCAGATAGCTTCATAGATATATCTCCCCTCAAGATAGCTATTTTTACAGCCTTTTATGAGAACAGGCTTGCCCTTTCTTTCACTATTGGCGCGAGGCAATTCAGTATATATAGAGCCTACAAGATCAGGGAACATATTCTGCAATGTTTTGAAAGCCATCGTAAAGAGAGTCCAATTAGAGCGGTAGTTTTCGTAGAAAATGATTTTTAACGGCTTAAAGTCCGCATCAAATTGCTTGAGCAAGCGGAATGGATCAGATCCACGCCATTCGTAAATGGTTTGGAAATAGTCCCCACATAATAGGACGTGATTACCTTCCCACAGCATTTCTAATACCTTATACTCTAGTACACCTGTGTCTTGCATTTCATCTACAGAGATATAGCTATAACGGCTACGCCAGCGCTCCCGAACTACAGGATCCTGAAATAGGCGATGAACACCACAGATAAGGTCCGTAAAATCTAGACCATGTACAGAGGCTAAGCTTTCATCATAGGCGGCAATCCATTCGTGCCCATGGTTCAAGAAGTCATGAAGTTCACTGTATAGCACATTGCAAAAGCTAGAAAACTGCTGCTCAATTGCGGCACGCTGTTCCTTCTGCAATCGCTCAATCGTTCGTTTATAATCACCTACGAGGTCATCAGAATAGAACCCATATAAGGAGCGATGTTCTTTTACCATGCCGATGATGTTGGCAAAGGACATTTCTCGCAATTTACCTGGACGATACGGTTCAGACAATTCCTTGCAATCCTCTTCATCAAAGATGGTTACATCCGTATACAAGGTTTCATTGCGCTTGCCCTCTTGTTGGAGTACGAAAAAGCAAAAGCTGTGGAATGTACTAACCTCCACAGCCTTTGCAGGACTGCCTACGAGCGATTGAATGCGGTCTTTCATCTCGTTTGCCGCCTTATTCGTAAAGGTCAAGCACAAGATGTTCTCCGCCTTCGCATAGCCGCCCTCGATGAGGTGAGCCACTCGATAAGCAAGTGTATTCGTTTTTCCCGTCCCAGCGGACGCTAACAAGAGGATAT
>USQK01000051.1 GCA_900556785.1 uncultured Veillonella sp. | reverse complement strand
TGGTGTATATAATGAATTAAATAACGAACATGTATTTATATTACATAAAGAGCCACCTAATGAAATCAGAATGAATGACATTACTAATGTGTATCCAGAATTTAGTCGTTTCTCTGATTCGGAACAGGAAGTTTGGAAAAGCAAATTTTATGCTGACTTTAGGGAAAGAATTCCAATAGAGGAAGGGAATATAATTAAATTTCCATTCTTTTTCTCTAGTGAAACACGTGGGATTTATAATCTTGCAACAGGAGCTAAATTATCGAAAATTGATAAGTATAAAATTTCTAATAATATATTCTATAATGTTGATTTTGGTAGTATTACAAAGATAGATTTAGAAACGGGTACAGTTTGGAAGTACTATTCTAACAACTTATTATATTATAATTTTCTTAATGAGACGGTTTCTAGTAAAACAAAAGAGTTTAGTGTTAATGAATTAATCAAAGAACGAAATCATGATGAACAACTAAAAGATAAAATTATAGCTATAGATCATTATAGTCAATTTAGTAAATATGATAAGGACGTTATAGAAGAATTGTTTATTAAGTTAGTTACTGCACGAGAGAGTATGAGCTTAAAACCAGAACATAAAATGGGGTTAGAAAATTATTTGCAATAAATGAAAGTAAAGGGTGATTAGTAGATGTGGAAAAAGAGATTACTAATATTTAGCATATTAGGAAACATTTTTTCGCTGTTCTTAATTGGAATCTATTTTCTATTGAATTCTTGGTTTTTTCATGCTGAATTAGGAAGTGTGGTTGGTATAAAGCCTGATTATTTAGTTCAGTTAAATAATGAAGGTGTTTTGTATGATTATAGACAAATGATTAGAATAGCAACTGGTATAAAGTCATATAAAATCATAAACTCCTTAGAATCAGATAATTATCATATATATAAATTAATTAATAATCATCAAATTTTTATTGGTCAAGTTGATCATATGCAACAAAAATATATTATTTATGATGGATACTTAGATCACTATATATTTGTAAATCTTAAATTTGATATGGATGAAAAACAATATGATGATTTTATTGGAAGAATAAAGGTGATAGATGATTATGAGCACCTTCCTATAAGATATCGGCGTTTAATTGAAAGTGGTAACTGGGAATATCTTTAATTCTCTAGCTACTCTGCTAGATAGAACTAGTATATAGGTAATATAGAGGATTTTTAGGTATGCAATTTAAAACAATTTATTCTGTTGTTTGGTACATTTTTATAGGCTGTTTTAGTTTATGGCTAATTTGTGGATTAGGCTATAAGTTTTTGTTTAATGATACTGTTGAGTAGTCTAGAATGGAATTGACACAAGCTTTAAATGCAGCTTTTCCACGAGATCAATATATAATCGATGGAGATGTACATGATACGAATAGAAGAAATCTTATATCAATAGGTCGATCAATTGATATAAAGCCAGATTCACAACATAGAGATATAAAATCAATAAAGCCCTTAAATGGAGAATGGACTTTAGTTGATCAGACTGCGTCTCGTTATGTATATGAAAATGAATCATATAGAGTATATGTTACAAAGGATTCGGAGAATGATGGATATATTGTAGTGTTAGCACATAATAATTGGTTAGAACTATTACATTTATAATTAATTGCCTTCATTCTAAGATGTTCTTTTGGTATTAAATAATAAGATTTTAATTAGTTGGAACTACAAATGGCTTTATGAATTGAAACTGGAGAGTGTCTGGTTATCAATAGTAATCATGCTTATATATTTACTGCAGTAAATATTGTGAAATAGGAGTTTTTTTATGGAGCCCTTAGACGCTTTTCTTGATTTAGTTGATATTGATCAGACTAAAAAACTAGATGAAAATAGAATTACACAAATATATCAATTTCTTTTGAGTGACGAATATTATATGTCTCCCAACTATACATTGATTAATAAATTATTTCAGTTAATTGTTTTAAATAATAGATGGGATGCCTATATAGCACTTAATTATTTTGACTATTTACTCTTCGAAGGTTGGGATTATGACGCCCTAATTGTTCGAACTTTGCTTTTAGAAAATAATATTAGTCTAGCCGGTGAATTTTGTTTAGATACAGAATTAGTAAAAAATGGTTACTCCTATTTTAGAAATAGTTCGATTTGGAGAGGGCGAGATTATTACGATGAAAATATTCCATTAGCATTGTCCAAATGGAAAATTTATTATGATGATAAATCTCAAAGATTTCATGCAGTAGAGTAGTATCTGTTTTTTTTATTATAAAATGCCATAGTATATAAGCCTATTAAAATACTGCAGATGTTAATAATATCTATAAAATAGCTATAAAAGATCTATATAGCATGTTATTACTGGTTCATTTCTAAATCAGAGAAAGACTAGTATACAATACTGCATATACAAATGAAGATAGTCAAGATGGTTTCGATGGTATAAACGATTAGTGAGGAGAGATTATGAACGCTGGGCGCATCTTATGTAGTATTTTACTTGGTATGTATGCAATATATATTATACGGAACAATACAATAACTATTGCAGGAGTAAATACTAAGAGAAGTCTTCTTCTTACGATGATACAATTAGGTCAATTATTGATGATTGAATTAATGGTTGTTTTTGGAGGGAGGATTTTACATAGTTTTTCTATTTTTTCGTTCATACTTGCGGTCCTTCTTTGGGTAGAAATGTTTGCACTAAAGAAAAACCTCAATGAATATTTTATGTGCAAGGAAGGGAAAAGCTATGGCAGTAGTATTATAGGAAAAGGTCGAATTGCTGTGTCTGTAGGACAAAGTATTCTTCTAATTCTTCTTGGGATTTTGAGTTGGTAAAATATAATAAGCGTTAAGGTTCATAACATAATATTTTAGTATTTACAGCAGATAGTTGATTATTCTTAATCAGCTATCTGTTTTTTATCATTTTACCTATATCGAATAATTCCTATTAAAATTACTAGAATTTTACGATTTTATGAGTGTTTTATGATAAAATAAAAGGTATGAATACTTCAACAACTAGGTCTATTACCTATAATGGCGACAGAATTGAATATGAGTTAACCATTAAGCGTGTGAAGAACATGAATATGCGCATCACGAGGGATGGTGTGATCCATGTGTCGGCGAATGGGTATGTGCCGGATTATAGGGTGGACAAGTTTGTCATCGAGAATATGCCCTTCATTGAGCGGGCTCGTTACAAGATTGATGCATTGAATGCTAAGCGTGTCGATGCATTGCAGTATGTGAATGGTGAAAGCTTATCAATTCTCGGTATTCCCGTTACCTTGCGCCTAGTTGAGCAGGATGGAAAGCCTCATATCGGCTTCGATGGAAAAGCCATTCTTACCATGGTTGTACCTCAGGGTACGACATTTGAAGCTAAACATAAATTAATGCAAAGTTATTGGCGTAATTTAGGGGAGAAGGTCTTTGTCCATTGGGCGAAGGTCGTGTATCAGCGCTTTCACAAGCAAGGTATTGATGTGCCTATGCCAATCATAAAACAGCAGCGAATGAAGAGTCGTTGGGGTTCTTGTACGCCTGCAAAGCAGCTCGTCAAGATGAACACCCGTTTGTTAGAGGGACCACAGGCGTATATTGAGTACGTTATGGTTCATGAGTTTGCTCATTTTAAATATTTAGACCATTCCAAGAACTTTCACAATCTAGTGGCACAGTTTTTGCCAGATTGGAAGGTCCGCAAGAAGTCATTGAACGTGTATTTTGCTCATCGCCCTTAAAGGAGGTGTACCATGCAGCCATTTGTACATTTACATAGTCATACAGAATTTAGTTTGCTGGACGGCATCAGTCGTTTGCCTGACATGGTACGTCGTGCGAAGGAGTTAAATCAGCCAGCCCTTGCCATTACAGATCACGGCAATATGTACGCAGCCATTTATTTTTATAAGGAATGTATGGCCCAAGGCGTTAAACCGATTATTGGGTGTGAAGTATATGTCACAGAAGGTAGCCGTCTTGATAAGCAGGAAGGCCGTAGCCGTGAGCGATTAAAACATCTTATTCTATTAGCGGAGACTATGGAAGGGTATCGAAATCTCGTTAAAATCGTGTCGAAAGCCTCTACTGAAGGGTTTAATTATAAGCCTCGTGCAGACCGCGATTTATTGCGCCAATACAGTAAAGGTATAATTGCCCTCAGTGCTTGTATTCAAGGTGAGATCCCTCAATATATCTTGCAAGATAATATGGAAGGCGCTAAGCGTTCCATCGAATGGTATATCGAGACGTACGGGAAGGATAATTTCTTCTTAGAAATCCAAAATCATGGCTTGCCAGAGGAGGCAAAGGCGCAAGAGGAGCTCATTAAGCTCAGCAAAGAATATGGTCTTGGCATCGTAGCCTCTAATGATTTTCATTATGTATTAAAAGAGGATGCGGACGCGCAAGATATTAAGGTATGTATTTCTACAGGCCGTCGTCGTGCTGAGGTAGATCGTTTAAAGTTCCCAAATGATGAGTTCTATCTAAAATCTGGGAATGAGATGGCAGAGCTGTTTGGACATATTCCTGGAGCCATGGAAAACACCTTAAAAATTGCAGACCGTTGTAACGTAGAATTTAATTTCGACGAACATCACTTGCCACACTTTGATGTGCCAGACGGAGAAAAGTCTAAGACGTATTTACGTAAGGTTTGTGAACGAGAAATTCCTCGCCTTTATGGGGAAACCTCTGAAGAATTACAAAAACGCCTCGACTACGAGTTAGATGTTATTGGCACCATGGGCTTTGAGGATTACTTCCTCATCGTATGGGACTATGTACGTTATGCTCGTGAACACGATATTTTAGTAGGTCCTGGTCGTGGTTCAGCAGCGGGGTCCGTAGTAGCCTATCTACTTGGCATTACAGGCCTTGATCCATTAAAATACGATTTGCTCTTTGAACGGTTCTTAAATCCAGAGCGGGTAAGCATGCCCGATATTGATATTGACTTCTGCTATGAAAAGCGTGGCCAAGCTATCGAATATGTAACGCGAAAATACGGACAGGAGCGTGTATCCCAGATTATTACCTTTGGTACTGAGGCTGCGCGTGCCGTAATTCGTGACGTAGGTCGTGTGCTAGACTTACCACTGGCGGAAGTGAACCGTATTGCTAAGATGATTCCCAATGAACTTGGGATTACCTTAGATAAAGCTCTACAAGGAAAAGAGTTAAAAGCGTTATACGAAGCCGATCCAAATGTTAAAGAGTTATTTGATTTTGGTAAAAAGCTAGAAGGCATAGCGCGAAATTCGTCCACTCATGCAGCGGGCGTCGTAATTTCCGCGGATCCACTAGATGACCACGTACCAGTACAAAATGCCAATGATGATGGCTTTGTAACACAGTACGATAAGGATAACATCGAGGAATTAGGCCTCTTAAAGATGGACTTCTTGGGCCTCCGTACTTTGACGGTTATGGGGGATGCCTTAAAGCTCATCAAGACGAACCGTGGTATTGATCTCGATTTAGATGCAATCCCACTCGATGATAAGGCGGCTTGTGATATCCTCACAAAAGGAGACACCTCTGGTGTATTTCAGCTCGAATCAGAAGGTATCACCAAGCTCGTTATGGACCTTAAGCCTGAACATTTTGAAGACTTAATTCCATTGGTTGCCTTGTATCGTCCAGGTCCATTGGGCTCTGGCATGGTAGCGGACTTTATCGACCGCCGTCACGGTAAAAAAGAGGTTACCTATTTACATCCTATATTGGAACCGATTTTGAAAGATACCTTTGGGGTAATCTTGTACCAAGAACAGGTTATGCAAATTGCATCCGCCATGGGCGGGTTCTCCCTTGGTCAAGCGGACTTAATGCGCCGCGCCATGGGTAAGAAAAAGGAATCCGTTCTAAAGGCGCAGCGCGAGTCCTTTATTCAAGGTTCCATTAATAATGGTATAGAAGAGTCCATTGCAAACGAAGTATTTGACTTGCTCGTATACTTCGCAGGCTATGGCTTTAATAAATCACATAGTGCGGCTTATGCGTATATCGCATACCAAACGGCGTATTTGAAAGCCCACTATTTCCCTGAATTCATGGCTGCTACCATGACTAGCTTCATGCAAAATATGCAGAAATTGACGTACTACATCAATGCCTGCAAGAAGCATAATGTTAAGGTACTCGGTCCAGATATTAACTATTCTGAACGCAGCTTCGCCGTGCAAGGTGATGCCATTCGCTTCGGCCTTGGAGGAATCAAGAACGTAGGGGATAATGCCATTGATCGCTTAATTCGTGAGCGTAATGAGCACGGCCTCTATACGGATATCGTAGATTTCTGTAAACGCGTGGACAACAAGGTTGTTAATAAACGACTTCTTGAAAGTCTTATTCGATGCGGAGCCATGGATGGTTTCAAGGAAAATAGAAATCAATTATTGCACATGTATGAAAGTGCTCAAGCCGTAGGTGCTAAAGAGCAAAAGGATGCCGCTATGGGCACCATGAGTCTCTTTGGCGATATAGAGGAGTCCGTTGACTTCATCCCTGTACCGAATGTGGAGGATTTATCGGAAGACGATAAATTAAAGGATGAAAAGGAATATACAGGATTTTACATTACAGGCCATCCATTGCAAGGCTATGCGAAGGAGCTAGAGGGCCTATTTGAACTAGGGGCTCTCGTAGAAAATCCAGAGCAATATGACGGTCAAACAATAACCTTTGGAGGCTTGATCGAAAATAAGACGGACCGCATGACGAGACGAAATGAGGTTATGTCCATTCTTCGTATCGAAGATTATTCTGGTGCGGCTAACGTAGTGGCATTCCCTAAGGTCTTTAGTCAAAGTCAACAGTTCCTTGCGGTCGATATGATTGTTAAGGTAAAAGGCCGCGTTGATGCGGATGAAAAGGGTGTGCAAATTATTGCAGACCGCATTATGCCATTAAAGGTAAACTATAGTCAGGCTAAGCATGTGGCTATTCATATTTATAGCCAATATGACACACCAGAAAATAGTGAAGCCTTAAAACGGCTGTTAACAAACACCGCAGGCTCTGTGCCAACATCACTATATTTGCACCGTCAACGGAAGCGCATTAACTTGCCACCGAACATGTGCTTTGACCCTAGCGATGAATCCATCAAGGCTATTGAAGCTATCTTAGGTGATGGCTCCGTAGAGGTGCAATAATAAATAGCTTTCACTAACATTACTACAATAAGAAGTGAAAGATTCAATATAGAAATTGCTTTCATAGGAGGAAAGATGAAACGTACAAAAATCGTATGTACTGTAGGTCCGGGAACGGATAAATTTGGTATTTTAGAAGATATGATGCGAGCGGGCATGAATGTGGCTCGTTTTAATTTCTCTCACGGATCTCATGAAGAGCAAGCAGAGCGCATGCAAATGGTGCGCGATGCGGCGATGATTGTTAATAAACCAATCGCATTATTGCTCGATACGAAGGGCCCTGAGGTTCGTCTTGGCCTATTTAAAGAGGGGAAGGTATTCCTTGAGGCAGGTCAACAATTTACGTTGACTACAGATGATGTGGAAGGCACAAAAGAGATTAGCTCCGTAAACCACAAAGGTCTTGTAGGCGACGTGTCCGTTGGGGATAAAATCCTCTTGGCTGATGGTCTTGTAACACTTAACATCGATGCTATCGAAGGGAATAACATCATTACTACCGTTCAAAACAGTGGTGAAATAGGTAACCGTAAACGGGTGGCTGTACCAGGTGTAGCGCTTAGCTTGCCACCTGTATCTGAACAGGACGAAGCAGACTTGCGCTTTGGCTGTCAACAAGGTGTAGACTTTGTAGCCGCATCCTTTATGCAACGTGGTAAAGACATTGTAGCCATCCGCCGCATCCTTGAGTCTGAGAAAAAAGATATCAAGATTATTGCAAAAATTGAAAATGCTGAAGGCGTTAAAAATATCGATGAAATTTTGGACGTAGCAGACGGCCTCATGGTTGCTCGCGGTGACCTCGGTGTAGAAATCCCTGCCGAAGAGGTACCAGTACTTCAAAAAATGATGATCGAAAAATGTAATGACTTGGGTAAACCAGTTATTACGGCAACCCAAATGCTAGAGTCCATGATTCAAAATCCACGTCCTACACGGGCGGAAGCAAGTGACGTAGCCAATGCCATCTTAGATGGTACGGATGCGATCATGTTGTCTGGTGAAACTGCAAATGGTGCTTACCCAGTAGAGGCGGTTACGACTATGACACGTATTGCTGAGGTAACAGAACAAGCTGCTATTTACGATAGTAAAAGTCGTGCTCGTCAAGATGTGGATATGACGACTACCAGTGCTGTATGTTTAGCAAGCGTGCGCATCGCTCAAAACCTTGGGGCAGCTGCTATTTTGACATGTACTGAATCTGGTCATACTGCAATTAGCACTGCTCGACATCGTCCGGCTTGCAAAATTATTGCTGTAACACCGCATGAAGAAACAATTCGCCGCATGCAATTATGCTGGGGCGTAGAGGCTATTAAAGGTCATGAAATCGTTAACTCTGATGAAATGGTTAAACAAGCGATTACAGGTGCTCTTGGCACAGGTGCCATTGAGTCTGGTGACTTAGTTGTGGTAACGGCTGGCGTACCATCTGGTGCGACAGGTACTACAAATATGATTCGCGTTCATATTGCAGGCCAAGTACTCTTATCTGGTAATGGTATTTTGCGTAAATCCGTTACCGGCACAGTATTCATTGCTGCTAATCATAAGGGCAATTATGAAAGCTTCAAAGACGGCGACATCCTTGTGGTGGGCACAATGGAGCCTGAATTAATGGCTATTGCAAAACGTGCAGGCGGCATTATCGCTGTTGAAGATGGTTATACCTCTGACAGTGCTATTGCTGGCATTACCTATGGCATTCCTGTAATTTTAGGTGCTAAAAACGCTCATGACGTACTCCTTGAAGGTCAAGAGGTAACAATCGACGGTGAACGCGGTAAGGTATTTGCAGGCATTGCTAATGCTCGCTAGTTAGTGATAATAATTTTATAATATAGGGACTGTCTAATTTCGTGATGGAATTAAGTGACGAAGTGTAGACTAGTCAAAATATGAATGCTTAATACAAGGAGTGAGACTATGAATCCATATAATGTAACAGGACCTAGTAATTCTCAAGTTGCTCAGGTTGAAAGTATTGTATCCCAACGTTTGAAGGGATCCTTCTTGTGGATGGTTGTAGGTTTATTTACGACTATCGGTGTTGGAGTGGCTGCGTTGGCAAATCCAAACTGGCTACGCTTTGCATACGAAAACTTTAATATTATTCTATTAGTTGAACTAGGCGTAGTATTCCTATTTAGTGCTCGTGCGTATACTGCCAATGTTATGACTTTAAAAGGCATGTTCTTCCTCTATAGTGCATTGAATGGCCTTACATTGACCTTGATATCGTTGCGATATAATGTATTTGAAGTAGTTATTCCAGCGTTAATCGGCACGTTAGCGTTCTTCATTGGCTTTGCCGTGGTAGGGGCTACTACGAAACGTAATTTGTCATCCCTAACACCATATGTAATGGCTGCCTTACTTGGTATGATTATCGTATCTTTTGTGATGATAGGGGCTCGTTATTTTAACTGGGCTGTACTTAGTGGCTTTAGCGATACTGTTAGCTTAGTTCTAGGTTATGTAGGGGTTGTAGTATTCTCCATCTTTACAGCTATCGATGTGAACCGCATTAAAAATAATGTGACACAAGTAGCGCTCTTGGAGGATGAAACCATTTTAGACCGCATTGAAATTACAGGTGCTTTGAGCCTATACTTAGATTTCATTAACTTATTCTTATCCTTATTGCGCATCTTTGGTAATAAGCGATAAAAGGAGATTGTATGGATAATAGAGAATGGCAAACCTTTGTAACCGTTGTGGATGAAGGGAATATTACAAGGGCTGCAGAAAAATTATTTTTATCACAACCGGCTTTAAGCTATCGGTTGCGCCATATGGAAAAAGCCTTAGGCCATTCTCTGTTGTTGCGAACTGCTGAAGGGATTGCTCTTACGGCACAAGGCGAAATTTTTTATGACTACTGTAAAAGAATGATGCAAGATCAAGAGGCCTTAGAAAATGCTATGAATTCCGCTTCTGGTAAGATTCAAGGGACCTTAAAAATCGCATCATCCATCAATTTTGCAGACTATGAACTACCAGCTTTACTGAAATCATTTCGGGAGCAATATCCGGATGTGCATATTCAAGTTAAGACTGCTTTCAGCCATCAAGTAGTAAAAATGTTTAATTCTGGTGACTGTATGGTTGCCTTTTCTCGTGGTGGCTATGAAGTATCTGGTAAATCTGAATTACTATTGGAGGAACCGTATTGTTTGGTTTATAAAGAATTAGTACCACCTGAGTCGTTAGAGAAGGTACCATTCATTAAATACCAAACAGATGCGTCTGTAGCAAACATTATTGAAACGTGGTGTGCTGAGCATTTTGAAGAACCACCGAGTGTTGCGATGGATGTAAATTCTATGAGTACGTGCCGTCACTTTGTACGCGCCGGCCTTGGATGGTCCATTTTGACCTATATGGGCCTTGGATCTTGTAAGGATAGAGATATATATGTAAGTCCATTGCGTAGCAAAGATGGTACCTATATCACTCGTGATACAAATATGGTATATACAAAGGATGCGGAAAATCTTGTAGTAGTTAAAACATTCATTGAATATGTTCGCGATTACTATAAAAAACATACTGTTGTAGATAATAGTATTTTTAGAGAATATAAAGGATAGATTATACAAATCGCGTCTATATAAGGCTTTATAACTGTCTGTCCATGCTATTTCAGTATTAGACTTTTCCGATATAATCAGTCATAATAAAGGTGTCTCGAAAGAGCAAGGCAGTAACCATGTAAGTGCATGTATACCCCCTTTGGGGACGTATACATGCATTTTTTTCATTTTGGGCTGCAATTCTATGCTTAAAATGCATAAAAAGTATGAATAGTAGATATAAAAGTTTTTATAACCCCTATAAAGGTAATCTATTATTCATAATTCTTTTAAGCATATATAATGAGTGTAGACTTAATCAATGTAACTGACGTCGCGAGCAGTTAGGTTGTTAAAGACTAGATGATTTTATGTATGCCTAAGTTAGTTAAGAAAGGTAAAGACACACATGAAAGACAAATTATGGCGCGTTGCAGTTATGGCTGCTATTGTCGCAATCGCATGGTTTGGCGGCACACCAGAAGGTCTCAAACCACAAGTATGGCAATTATTTGGTATTTATTTAGCAACTATCGTGGGCTTGGTATTAAAACCATTCCCAGTTCCTATTACGGTATTATTGGGTGTTGCTACATCTTCTATTTTATTGAGCAACACAAAAGATGTATTAGCTGGTTACAGCAATACAGCATTATGGTTGATCTTCGCAGCCTTCGCATTATCTGTTGCGTTTGGTAAAACTGGCCTTGGTCACCGTATCGCTTACCACTTAGTTCGATTGTTTGGTAGCACAACACTTCGTCTTGGTTATGTAACTGCATTCCTTGACTTAATCTTGTCTCCAGCAACTCCATCCAACACAGCACGTGCGGCTGGTATCGTTTATCCAATCAACTTATCTATCGCTGAAGCGGTTGGTTCATATCCTGGTGAAACTGCTAAAAAAGCAGGTGCTTACCTCTTACAGAATGGTTACTTTGCAACAAAGGTAACATCTTTCTTATTCGCTACAGCAATGGCACCAAATTACTTAGCACTTGATTTCATTACTAAATTGACTGGTGTATCCTTGAATTGGGCACAATGGGCTGCAGCTATGTTTGTACCTGGTTTTATCATGTTAATGCTAATGCCACTTATTGGTTACATGTATGAGCGTCCATCTGTAAAAGATATTGACAATAAGAAAATTGCAGCGGATGGTTTAGCTGAATTAGGACCTATGAAAGCGTCCGAAAAAGGCCTTATCGTTATCGCACTTCTTGCAATTACTGGTTGGATTCTACCAACATTTGATATTAAAATCGATGCTACTGCAGTAGCTATCGTAGCCATGATTGCTACATTTGTATGTGGCATTATTTCTTGGGATGATTTGCTTAAAACAAAAGCTGCTTGGAACACATTGATTTGGTTCGGCGGTATCTTGGGCTTATCCTCTGCATTGACTAAAGGTAAATTCTTCGAATGGTTGGCTAAATACTTAGAAGCTCATATGAACTTTGGTTTAGATCCATTCATGATGCTTATCCTTATCTCCGTTATTTCCGTTGCAGTTCGCTATTTCTTCGCATCTGGTACTGCATACATCTCTGCAATGCTTCCAGTATTCTTGATTGTAGGTATTAACGCAGGAATCGATCCTACATTACTTGCTTTTATCATGATTGGTACAAATGCGTATGGTGGTTCCGTAACTCACTATGGTGCAGCTCCTGGTCCAATCATCTTCTCCGCTGGTTACAACAATGTAAAAGACTGGTGGACAGTTGGTCTCATCTCCGCCGTTGTATGTTTAGTATTGAACTACGTAATCGGTATCCCTTGGTGGAAAATCGCTGGTTTCATGTAATATGAAACTTTCACTATGGAGTGTTAGAATTTAATTGTTAGTATTCAATGTCTGTATATGGCTCTCGCGACGAGCCTGTACAGACTTGAGTTTTATAAATGTTTCACAAGGAAAGGATGCAACATGGCACAATTAGTAAAAGCTGCACAAGCTGGCTTCGACGAA
>USQK01000050.1 GCA_900556785.1 uncultured Veillonella sp. | reverse complement strand
AGCTAAAATGGGGGGGACCATTCGATTCTTTGACCCAGACCAAGAAGAGTACTATGTTGAATCCATACGACGCGTAGTAGAACATACTGCTGAGGCTTATGGAGCAACTGCTACATTAGAATATGTAAAAAAAGTACCGCCTACTATTAATGATCCTGCATCCAGTGAATTGGCGGAACGTGTCGTTATTGATACATTAGGTAAAGACAAGCTTTCTAAAATGCGTAAAGTAATGCCAGGGGAAGATTTTGCATGGTATTTACAAGATAAACCAGGGTGCTTTGCTTTTATTGGGATTCAAAACCCTGAAATCGAGGCTACCTACGATCATCATAATAATAGATTTAATATGGATGATACTGTATTATCTGCCGCATCAGCGGTATATGCTGAATATGCTATTGCATGGTTGAAAGAGCATAAATAAAAAATGTTTAATTATATAAGTAATAATCTATGTACTAATCCGTCTAATAGATTAGATATTTGTATGTTTAATGATAAAATCAATTAGATATTTCTATCTTAAAAGCACTGTTATCTCAAGGATAATAGTGCTTTTTCATTGTATTTTTATTTATCTTTTGTGCATGATATAGGTATAATATAGGTATAACATGGGTTTAATACAAGTGGAGTATACATCTTATATGGGGCTAATATATATTCTCTAGTTGAGAGGTGCTTATTTATGAATATAGTTATATGTATCACCATTATTGCTATTACAGGTATATTGTTAATGAAGCGCTATCAACCACAGCCAGTTTTAATTGGTATGGGGATTCTCATGATGTTTATTGCTTATGAAGCAAATTGGATTGATGCTATACTCGTTGAGTCTCAATCTACAGGTGTCTTGGTATTTGATGCCATGGATATTGTGCGAATTACTACATCCGAGAATATAGTAAATTTAGGCCTCATGATTATGACCTGTGCCGGTTATGCAAAATATATGGAACATATTGGGGCAGGGACGAGATTGGCACACACATTTATACGTCCTTTATATCGTCTAAATCGCCCATATATTGTACTGGCCCTAATGTTTCTTCTTAATATGGGACTGTCTATTTGTGTACCTAATCCGTTGAGTCTTGCACTCCTTATGATGGTTACTATGTATCCCGTATTACTTCGCCTTGGGGTGAGCCCAGTGGGGGCTGCAGCGGTTATTGCAACAGGACATCTTATGGACGTAGGACCTGGTGCGGTATCTACCTTACTCATTGCAAAGACCTTGAATATGCCTGTGCCAAACTATTTTGTAGGCTACCAGTTGCGTCTTTATTTCTTAGTCGCCATTGTGACTGCTATAGCACACTTTTTCTGGCAGAAATATCGTGACCGGGTGGAGGAACCTAAGGTTATAGATGCTTGTGAAAGTATTCCAGAGGCGCCAATAGGGCCTAAGCCGTATATGATATTCCCATTATTACCATTGTGTTTTATTTTGGGCTTTAGTCAATATGGCTTTCCTGGGGTGAAGATGAATGTTACCCTTGCTATGATGCTTGCCTTTGGTATAGCTTTATTAGCTGAATTAATTCGTCATCGAAATCTGAGGACAGTTCTTAAAAGTACAACTATTTTCTTTGAAGGTATGGGGAACCAGTTCTCTTATGCAGTGACACTTATTATAGGGGGACAAATCTTTGCACAAGGACTAGTGAGTTTAGGTATTATTGAATCCTTGCTTGGGGCACTTCAAACATTATCTCTTAACTCCATAGGACTTACCTCTGTGCTAGGGGGTGGTATGTTAGGCCTTAGCATGGTGACAGGTAGCAATGTAGCGCCGTTATTTACTTTGGTTCCACTAGTACCTAATATCGTAGCTCATCTAGGCTTGGATCCGATTACTACTATGCTTGGTATGCAAAACGGTGCAAGCCTAGGCTTATTCCTTAGCCCAATCAGTCCGGTAATGGTCGGCGTAGCAGGCGTGGCACATATTAAGTCAGTAGACTTACTTAAACGAACTGCTGTACCTGTTCTTGTAGCATTACTTACAAGTTGTGTGGGGATATGTCTCCTTTACTAACTGTCATCTAAAAGACTAATTAGTTATATTTAACCAGATATACTATATATCGCTTTTTAAGTTTAGTTTAAAATTAGAAAACCCTCTTTACATGTATCATAAAGAGAGTTATTATATTCCAATAATAAATCATATGTAATTAAAATGGTTTCCTGCTAAGGCACAAGTTTTAGTGCACTGCGGATAAAAAGGGCCTTTCTTCGCCGGACGGTTCTAGAAGCCAGAAAGGATGTAATGAGCGATCAAGTTTCTATTTCAACAGCAAATATTCGTGGTGCCTTTGGGGGATTCTTTATTCCAGGTATGTATACAGCTTTATGGGCTGGCTTTGTACCATATTTAAAAGCAAAGCTTAGTATCGGTGAAGATGTATTGGGCTCTATGATTTTAGTGCTCGGTGTAGGCTCTTGTTTGTCCATGGCCATAGCTGGTAAGCTAGTAGAGAACTTTGGATGCAAGAAAGTCGTTTTATTAGCTAGCTTTATTGGGATGTTATCTCTTGCGGTTGTTACCATGTGCTCTACAATTGCTACGACCACAGCTGCTTTATTCTTCTTTGGTATTGGCGTCGGCTTAAGTGGTGCGTCTGCCAATTTACAAGCTATCTTGACAGAAAAGGTGAGTAAGAAACACTTAATGGGTGCCTATCACGGTGGATGGAGTTTAGGCGGTTTTGCCGGTGCTGGTGTTTTGCTAGTGCTCTTAAAAATATTATCCTTACCTATTAATGAAAGTATTTGGGGACTTCTCATCGTATTGTTTATTGCCATGATTGTGATTAGCCAATTTATGTTGACCTTTGGTAGTGATCCAAATGCAAAGGTTGTTAAAAAATCTAAAAGCCCATTATCTTTCCATCCCATTGCTATTATCTTTGGCCTATTGTCATTTGTATCTTACTTGGTTGAAGGTGCCGTAGGGGACTGGAGTGCATTATACCTGTTCGAAGATAAAGGTATCGTTATTGAAGAGGCCGTTATGGGTGTTATGCTCTTTAATGGTACTATGTGTATTGGCCGTTTGCTAGGGAATACAATTGGTAAACATTTAACCTCTAAACAAGTTGTTGTTGGTGGGTATTTATTAGGCGCTATTGCAATGGGGCTTATCGTATTCTTACCAGGTTATGGCTCTATGTATACGTATTTATTACTTGGTATTGCCTTAGCTATGGTAGTACCAAACTTGTTCTCTGCTATGGGGGAACAAAATGTAATTCCTATGACACAAGCTGTGGCAACATCTACCATGCTTGGCTATATGGGAATTTTAATGGGGCCAGCATTGATTGGTTTCATTGCTCATGGCACAAGTCTTACAGTAGCATTTATCGTATTGACTGCATTACTTGTAGTAAGTGCAGGTACTGGTAAATACGCTTATATGTTAATGGAAAAATCAAAAGAAGCTGAAGCTTAAATAATAGCCCCAAAGACGATATGTCTTTGGGGCTGTTTTTATGAAATATGACAATATTATTACGAATATGTTGTAAATCACATTGATTACATACAAAAAAGCCACAGGATAAATCCTGTGGCTTTTACATGTAATATTGTATTAACGGTCACCGTTGAAGATGGAGTTTTTAACAAGTACATAGTCTACTTTGCGAATTGCTTGTAGAGTAGTACCACCAGCGTAAGAAATAGCGGATTGTAAATCTTGTTCCATTTCAACTAATGTATCAAAGATAGAACCTTTGGAATCGATGAAGATTTTTTTACCTTCCACGTTTTTGCGTTCACCTTTTTGGAACTCAGAAGCAGAACCAAAGTATTCTTTTACTGCTTTGCCGTCAACGATTTTTTCTTCCCCTGGAGATTCTTCATGACCAGCGAATAGGGAACCAATCATAACCATAGTCGCACCAAAGCGGATAGATTTAGCGATGTCGCCATGATCGCGGATACCGCCGTCAGCGATGATAGGTTTAGTAGCTGCTTTTGCGCACCAGCGAACAGCAGCCAATTGCCAACCACCAGTACCGAAGCCAGTTTTTAATTTAGTGATACACACTTTACCAGGACCGATACCAACTTTAGTTGCATCTGCACCAGCATTTTCAAGTTCACGAACTGCTTCTGGTGTACCTACGTTACCAGCGATAACGAAAGTTCCAGGCAAGTTCTTTTTGATGTATTGAATCATATCGATTACTGCGTTGGAGTGACCATGTGCAATATCGATTGTAATGTATTCAGGTGTTAAGTTTGCTTTTTTGAATTCGTCAACTAAAGCAAATTCTTCTGGTTTTACACCAATGGAAATAGAAGAATATAAATTAAGGTCGTGCATGCGTTTTACAAAGTCCATACGACGTTCTGGTTGAAAACGATGCATGATATAGAAATAACCTTCACGAGCTAATTTCTCTGCCAATTCTTCGTCGATAATAGTTTGCATATTTGCAGGAACTACTGGCAAGCGGAATGTGCGATTACCTAATTTAACATGTGTATCACATTCGCTACGGCTAGTTACGATACATTTATTAGGAATTAATTGCACGTCTTCATAATCAAAGATGTTCGTTGTATTAATCATATTTTCTATATCTCCTTCGAGTATTACAAATTGAACCTGTACCATTATACAAGAGTCGCGTAAAATTTTCAATACGTTCCGAATATTTTGTTTGGACTCGGAAACGAACTGTAGTACAATACAAGTAGATTATGCAAGTTATATACATTAATATATATGGTAAAAGGAGGTTGATTGACATGGATCAGTCCAAAACTCGCATGCTTGCAGAAGCAGGTGTGGCGATTGCAATTGCTCAAGTATTATCCTTTATTACGATTTTTCATATGCCTCAAGGAGGCTCTATTAAGGCTGCAGCTTTGGTGCCGCTCATGATTTATGCCTATCGTTGGGGTGGTGCACGAGGAATTTTTGCTGGCGTCGTATATGGTATTTTACATTTTATTTTAGGCTTTAAATCATCTGTACACTATTTAAGTATTATATTGGATTATCTAGTTGCTTATGGTGCCATAGGTGTATGTGGTTACTTCAAAGATTCTATTTCTGGACTCATTACAGGTTCTATTGTTGGTATTATATTGCGCTGGATCGCCACTGTTGTGAGCGGTGCCGTTGTGTTCGCTAGCTATGCACCTCAAGGTCAAAATCCATGGATTTACTCCATGATTTATAATGCCTCTTATATGGTGCCAGATGGGATTTTAAATATTGTTGTTTTACTATTCATCTACCAAGGTGTTAAACGAGGTTTAGGACGTCGTGGATAAATTAGGTTTAATTATTTTGGCTGGTGGTTTGAGTTCTCGAATGGGGCAACCTAAGGCATTATTGCCTTGGGTTAATGGTGAAAGCCTCATATCTCATGCACTTCGTAAGGGATTAGATGCGGATGTGGATGATATCATCATCTCCATTGGTGATGATGATCAGTTAGGACATGCCATTCAGACTCATATCATTGATACGTTATCGAACGATGAGAAGAAAAAAGTTTCTATTGTTCGGGATTCTATTGAGCGACGTGGTCCTCTAGGGGGACTTTATAGTGCTCTAGCTGTTGGAATGAGTCCTGCCTATGCGGTGATGGCTGTAGATATGCCATTTATGCCTATGGATTTATATTATGATTGGTTATATCAAGTGAATCATAACAATTGGAATGTCATAGTTCCTACTGGTTCTAGAGGTAAGCCAGAACCTATGGCGGGAATTTATAGACCTCATATTGTATCATTACTTCCATCTATTCTAGCCGGTAAAGACGTATCGTTGCAGCATGCCCTTGATACGATTGGTCATGTTGAATCTATTGATGCCAGTGATTATGATTGGGAGCTAAGTAATGTAAATCATTATGATGACTATCAATGGGCTCGTGCATTAGCAGAAAATGAGTTCCGTCGTGTGCCGCTTATTAGTGTAGTAGCATCAAAACGTAAAACAGGTAAGACTACGGTAGTAACCCGTCTTGTAGCTGAGTTACAACGAGCTGGGTTTTCTGTAGGTGTTGTAAAGAGTGATAAACACGGCTTTCAAATGGATCATGAAGGGACCGATACAGACCTTTCTTATAAAGCTGGTGCTGATGCGGTGGCTATTGCAGGCCCTAATGAAACAGCGATTCGTATACGCACTAAAGAACAATCAAATCTGTATGAAATATCACAGTTTATGCCTGTGGATATAGTTATACTAGAAACAAGGTCCCAAGGCATTGCCCCTATTATAGAGGTTACGCAAGAAGGACATACAGAAGAGCTTATCTCAGATTCTATCGATCGAGTAGCTATAATCGAAATTAGCAAGTTAGACCAAGACGTACCAGGATTAGTACGTCACATACAGGAAATGATGAGGTGTTTAAATGGCCGTCGTTACTGTTGAGGAGGCCCTTCAATTATGGGAGAAGGCCTTAGATACGCAAGTTTATAAAGTAGAAATGATTGATGTTAAGTCTGCTAAGGGATATGTGTTGGCAGAGGATATCGTTGCGCCCACAGATGTACCGGCCTTTTCGAAATCAGCGATGGATGGGTATGCCATTGCCTTTTCCGCGGATTGTAATGAGTATATTGTTGACGGTGTTATAGGCGCCGGCGTTGTATGGGAACAACCTATTGCACCAGGCCATGCAGTACGTATTATGACGGGCGCACCTATACCGGATACATGCGATACTGTTATCATGCAAGAACAGGTAGTTGGCTCCGGAGAACCGGGTACAACAATCACAATTCAAGGTAAATACAAATGTGGCGATCATATCATCCCTCAAGGTGAGGAATGTAGTGCTGGCACTATTGTGATTCCTCGTGGAACAGAGGTAACCTCTACAGTACAAACTGTTTTGACTGGTCTGGGGTTGACTGAGATTGCTGTCAATGCAATGCCTCGCGTGTTAGTTCTTACCTCTGGCCATGAGGTGATTGAACCGGGTGAAAGCTTAACAGCTGGTAAAATTTATAACTCTAATAGAGCTATGATTTGTGGACTCTTGGAGGATTTAGGCTTTCATAAGATTACGCACTATCATGTCAGTGATGCTCCAGAGGAATTAGAGTCTGAAATTAATCATGTGTTACAGCTCAGTGAAGATGCCGATATTATCATTAGCTCTGGCGGTGTATCAGTAGGGCTGTTTGATACAATGCCTCTTATTTATGAAAAACTAGGAGCTAAATCCATTTATGAGCGCATTCAAATGCGTCCAGGTGCTGCATCCTATGGTGCAGTGACGCCGAAAGGTCAAATCATCTTTGGGCTATCTGGTAATCCAGGGGCAGCTTTTAATGGATGGCATCTAATCGTAGCGCCAACATTGAAACGATATAAAGGCTTGGTAAACTGGACCACACCAGTAGTAGCCTGCGTAATGGATTCAGAAATCTTTAAACGTAATGCTTTTGATCGGTATGTACAAGGCAAAGTAATCTTTGGCGGTGGTGCACCACGTTTTGTGGCAAATCGTCATTTTAACAGTAGTAGTATGCTAGGTTTATATACTGTGAACGCCCTCGCATGTATTCCTCGTGGGGTACATGAAGTACATCCGGGCGATACCTTTGATGTGTATCTATTAGGATTACTACCTGCGGTTTAAAATATATGGACTTACAAGTTTTAGATATGTAGCATTTAAAAATTAAGCATATTAAATATTTGTAAGATTAATAGATATAAATAACAAGACGAGGTCTCTGTGGAGGCCTCGTCAATTTGTTTATATAAGTATATAAAATTACTTCAATTCTGTTGCTGTAGACACTGAAATTAAATCTCAATTAACTTATAATAAAGTCAACAAAAGGATAATCCTTTTAGTTACATCAATTGAGTTTTGACAAAATTTATTTCAATCTACTTTTTAATTATTTTTACTATCAAATAGTTATATAAGGAGTGATTTCTATGAGTAAGACTTTCACAAAAAATATCCCAGTTAATGAAATTTTACATCTAGGCGATCGTTTAGAGTATAAAGAGGGGCAAGTGATTAGTATTACGATAGCCCAAAATGAACGACTCAGTATTACCTTGTTTGCGTTACCAAAGGGCGAAGAAATCTCTACTCATGTAACTGTAGGCGATGCGATTGTACAAATCCTTGATGGTGAGGCACACATCGTCGTCGGTGATGTGGAACATACTGTGAAAGCTGGTGAAACCTTGATTATGCCATCTGAAGTGCCGCACAGTTTAGATGCTCGAGAAAACTTCAAGATGCTGTTGACCGTAGTTAAATAAATATATCATAATGAATGCATCCCTTGGATTATAAGGGGTGCATTTTTAATGCGTTGAGAGAGGTCGAATGTATGAATGTCGTTGAACAGTATAATTTAACTTTACAAATAGAAGTTCTAAAAGAACAAAGCGCGGAAACATTAGCGCGTCTCTGTAACTTAGTTGAGGGGAGTGGCACTAGTGACTGTGTAGAGCTATTAAAAGCGTATTCTCATATTGTAAATACAGAGTTATATTTAGCTACGTCCATACATGAGTTAGATATTCTAAAGTTAGATATGGTTAAACTTGAAAATACTATTAAAAAGTCATTAGCACAAGCTTCTCATGACATTAGTGATGTTAAAGCTGTTAAAGAGACTGGTGATGTACAAGCTATTGAGTCCTATAGTTCTGAAGACTTTGATAAGGCCTTAGAACGTACCATTGATTTCTTAACGTTTAATAAAAATATATCTAGTACACCTCGTGCTGTTATTTTAGGTGGTCAAAGTGGGGCAGGGAAAACCACAATTCATCGTGTGAAAATGCTAGAGTCAAAAGGTAATTATATTATCATTGATGGCGATACATACCGTGCTCAACACCCGTATTTTAGAGAGTTACAAGAGAAATATGGTGTTGATAGTGTAGATTACACAAAAATGTTTGCAGGTAAGATGGTAGAGGCTGTAATTGATAAATTAAGCTCTTTAAAATACAATTTAATTATTGAAGGCACATTACGTTCAGCTGCAGTACCAATTAATACAGCTACATTATTAAAATCTAAAGGCTATACCGTCGACTTTTGTTTGATTGCTACTAAGCCTGAGTTATCTTATTTGACGACGCAATTGCGTTATTTAGAAATGATGATCGTGGATCCTTTACAAGCGAGAGCCACACCTAAAGAACATCATGATGGAATTGTAAAATCCTTGGTCGCTAATATTACTGAACTAGAACAGAGTGGAGTCTTTGAAAGTATTCAAGTGTATAAACGTAATTTAGAACAAGTATATAATTCAAAATTATGTACTGAATCTGTTGGAACTGTTGTAGAACAAATTTTATTTGGTCCGTGGACTAAAGATGAATCTACCTTGTTAGAAGTGAGTAAATCACAGGAACAGGCATTAAGAGCGAAATTACCTTAGGGAGTAAAAGCGTAATGGATTACTTCGACTATTCATATAAACATAATTACATAGAGTTTAGCAGTAACATATATAGAGTTGGCACATATCATTATAACTGGCATGGTGAGACGGAGATTCTTATTCTATTAAAAGGCCAAATGGAAATGAGTTGTAATGGTGAGACATTTACGATGGAACCACTTGATGTGGTCATTATCTCTCCTCAAGTGGGACATGCCACATTAGCTCTGGAAGAGGATGTCATTGCCTTTGCCATTCATGTAGGAAATGAATTTTACCAACAGTATGATCCAGATTTTGGCGCCTATCAATTTGTATTGCGTTCAGATAATAGTACTCGTCACAATCAATTTTTTACAACATTACGGCATCATACAGCTATGACGATGTTATTGATGACTAAAGGTGAAAGCCCGGTACATCGAATGTGGATAGAGCATCATTATTTAGCATTGTCTGGGGATGTATTTAGAGAATTTGATCCCATTAAAAAGGTTCATGAAAATGCTAGACCTGGCGATATGAAACCAGCAACGTTCGATAAAATGATTGCCTATATTGATGAACATTATGAGCAGAAAATAGAGTTGGAAGATATTGCAAAAATAGGGGGCTATAATGTTGCCTATACGTCTCAGTTCTTTAAAAAGCAAATGGGGATTTCCTTTGTTGAATATGTTTTGCGTTTGAGACTGAGAGAGGCTACCCTTCGTTTAATTAACACCGATGAGGCGGTGGCACGAATTGCGAGTGATTGTGGCTTTGCCGATGTTAAAGCTTTTAATGTGGCTTTTAAAAAGCATTTCCGTATAACACCAACAGAGTATCGCAAACAAGTAAAGAATATTGGGCGTAAAACGACATTGCAAGATTGGAAGGAAATTATTTCTGTAGAAAATCAAGATGTTCTAAATCTACTTCATTCATTCTTGTCCTATGAAGATGACTCACGAGCGAAGGATGAGTTAGAATTCATGAGTAAGAAGTTAGAACATTTGAAAGAAAAATTAGCTGATGTTGTAAAGAACTTATAATTAATTCCATATAGTTCGATAGAATGTATATCTTCATAACCTAGGTATTGTTAGCAAAATATTAGCAAATATTTTTTGATACATATATAAATGTTAGAATTGGGTGATTTTCTATATAAAAAATCATCAAATACTTACCTAAAAAGCACTACTATTGATAAGTAGTGCTTTTTTGATATCTTTTATGGGGGAGGATTTATAGATTGTCGGGAAATAAAAATATAATAAATCAAAAGAAAATCATCGTTTTATGTAAGTTTTACTAGAAAAACTACCTTTTAATTTGGATAGTTATATTCTCCAAACTGAGTAGAATATACTTCATCAGGAGTAAAAAATTAGTAAGTTATAATTTTGGAGGATATATGAATCAAGTAAAATTTATGGAAAACGTAGGTAAAGTTGCAACTGTTACTGCTGTAGCTATGTATGTATCTTACTTCCCACAAATCATGCATAACCTAGCGAATCCTGGTACTGGTGATTGGATTCAACCACTCGTAGCTGCCATTAACTGTACATTATGGGTAGCTTATGGTTTGTTCAAAGAACACAGAGATATTCCCGTAGCGTTAGCTAATGCACCAGGTATCTTCTTCGGTTTGGCAGCAGCGATTACAGCGGTTATGTAATTAACATGTAGAAACGTTAAATCTATGATTTTGATGATATATAAATATAAAATTACGGTTGACCGTTGTTTAATATATATATCATAATAAATGCATCCCTTTGATTAATAAGGGATGCATTTTTGATTTTTCAGGGAGAGTTTTGCAACTATGGATTACTTTCACTATACCTATAAACATAACCATATAGATTTCAATAGTGATATATATAAGGTTAGTACCTATCATTACAACTGGCATAGAGGGGTAGAAATCTTAGTTTTGTTAAAGGGACGAATAGACATGAGTTGTAACAGTGAGGTCTTTACAATGGAACCTCTTGATAGCATCATTATGTCTCCTCAAGTAGGACATGCTACGTTGGCTTTAGAGGAGGATACAACGGCTCTTGTTATTCATATAAGTAAGGAGTTTTTCCAACACTTTGAGCCTAACTTTGGAATGTATCAATTTGTACTGCGTTCAGATGCAAGTAATCGGAATAATCCTTTCTTTACGTTATTACGGCATCATGCAGCACAAATGATGTTGTTAATGGTGAATGGTAAAAGTCCTGATTATCAATTATGGCTGGAACATCATTATTTAGCTTTGACTAGTGCTATATATCGTGAAATTGATACGGTTAAGTCTATCCCTGTACATACAAAACCTGCGGATATGACCGTAGCCACCTTTGATAAGATGATTGCTTATATCGATGAAAACTATCAACAGAAGATTGAGCTAGAAGATATTGCAAAGATAGGCGGCTATAATGTGAACTACACATCTCAATTCTTTAAACGCCAGTTAGGTGTTTCTTTTCTTGAGTATGTATTGCGCTTGAGATTGCGAGAGGCTACAGTCCGTCTTGTTAATTCTAATGATGGGGTTGCACATATTGCTAGCAGTTGTGGATTTGCAGATATTAAGGCATTCAATGTGGCATTTAAGAAGCGGTTCCATACAACTCCATCTGAATATAGAAAGCAAGCAAAAGAGATGGGACGAAAGACAAAGTTACATGATTGGAAGGAAATTATTTCTACTCAAGAAAAAGATATTATGAAGATCTTAGAAGCTTGTGGCCCCTATAAAGCGGATTCTCTATATAGTCTTAAATTAGAGAGTGCTAATCAAAAATTACAGGATGTTAAGGAACAACTGGAGATTGTTGTTAAAAAACTATCATCTTAATTTTTCAGCTTCAATATGGTGATGATATGGCATAAATTGCATTCCACTATGTACATAATTTGAAAAATATACAATCATTAGGTATAGGTGATTTTGTATATATGATAATCCTCTGTAGATATATGGTTAAAGAGCATTACTTTTAGATAAGTAATGCTCTTTTTAGTTTTATTATGGGTGAAATTGTATATTTTATAATGCTAAAAATTTTAGATTATAGGCATTTTATATAGTTTTGACGATATTTAATTATTTAAAATGAACTTGTAAATTGGATAGTTATATACTGAAAAAAGAGTAGAATAGAATTATCGAAAGGAGCTAAGGTTCCGAAACAGAAATAATCACGTCTTAAATAATGAAGTCTTTTTGGAGGTTTGCGATGAGTACGAAGGAACAACAAGTACAAGAAATGACAAATAAGATAGCTAATTTCATTTCTTATATGGCAAAGGTATTGCCTGATGATGTAC
>USQK01000049.1 GCA_900556785.1 uncultured Veillonella sp. | reverse complement strand
GTTCTTTTTTCTCGCGCTGCTGCAGAAGCGGCGGCCGCAGCAGCAGCTCAACAGTCTGCACCAAGTTACTCTTGGGTGCAAGGTTCTGGTCAACTGGGTTGGCCTGTAAGTGGTGAAATTACTTCACCATATGGTTATCGCACACATCCAATTTGGGGAACAACAATTTACCATTCCGGTATAGATATTGGTGTTGATGAAGGTACACCTGTTCATGCTGCTGATGGTGGTACTGTTGTTTGGTCTGGTTGGATGGGCGGCTATGGTTATGCCGTAGTTATCGACCATGGTAATGGCATGTCTACCCTTTATGGCCATAATTCTGAGCTTGCTGTCTCTGAAGGACAAGATGTATCTAAAGGTCAAGTTATAGCCTATGCTGGTAGCACTGGTAATAGTACTGGGCCACACGTACATTTTGAAGTTCGTATAAGTGGGGATCCTGTGGATCCTATGGGATATTTATAATATGAAATTTGATACACGTACGGTGTTATGGAGCCTATTGAAATATATAGGCTCTGGCATCGTTATTATGTGGCTCATGTTTTGGTATCTATCTGGTTCATTCTGGGGGTTACCAAGACTATTTGTAGCCTACTATGCTGCGAGTCAAGTCTTTATGACACCTATGTCTAAAGCTACCCTTTATGATGGTATGTTAAAAGGTTTGATTGGCTCTTTGGGAGAGCCTCATAGTGTTTATTTAGATGCTGATGAATTTAAGTCCATGAAAATGCAAACATCTGGTACTTATGCTGGTGTAGGCATGGTTCTTGGGCATGATGATAAAGGTTTATATGCAGTTAGTATTATGGAAGATCAACCAGCTTTCAAAGCGGGCATTAAACCTGGAGACCATATTATTGCTATCAATGGTCAATCCACAAGTGATATAACTGTAGAAGATGCATCCTCTCGAATTCGCGGTGAGGCAGGTACTGTTGTAGCCCTTGATATAGAGCGCAATGGTGAAACATTGCACTTTGATATCACTCGTGAATCCATTGTGTTACCAACTGTTAAAAGTAAAATGCTTACAAGTACAGTGGGGTACATTCGTATCAGTCAATTCGCTGAAAATACAGCTGATGATTTTGAAACACAGTTTAAAGAATTGCAATCTCAAGGTATGAAGGAACTAGTATTAGATCTCCGAGATAATCCTGGTGGTTTGTTATCTACAACAGAAAAGATTTCCAACTATATTATGCCTCCAGGTACACTAGTAACGGTACAAAATCGAGCTGGTAAAAAAGATGTTTATAAGTCGAATGGCCCAGAAGTAGCTATGCCATTAGTAGTTCTTGTTAATAAAGGGGCTGCTAGTGCATCTGAAATTATAGCTGGTGCTATTCAAGACCGTAAACTAGGTACCATTTTAGGTACTAATACATATGGTAAAGGTACAGTTCAAACTATTTACCCTAGCCTTGATAATGAAGGCGTTAAGGTAACTATTGCTAAGTACCATACACCAAATGATCGTGTTATTGACGGCATTGGTATTAAACCAGATGTAGAGCTTGATTTACCAAAAGGTGTAAATCCATCTAGTACATTAGATGATATTCAAATTAAAAAGGCATTAGAGTTATTACAGCAATAATGCATAGGAGTTAAAATATGTTTATAGATAGAGCGCGTGTCTTTGTTAAGGCCGGTGACGGTGGGGATGGCATGTCTAGCTTCCGCCGTGAGAAATACGTGCCAAATGGCGGCCCTAGTGGCGGCGATGGTGGTAAAGGGGCAGACGTTATTTTTAAAGCGGACAAGAATATTAATACTCTTGTAGACTTTAGATATAAACGCCAGTTTAAGGCGCCTGCTGGTGGTAATGGTGAAAGCTCCAATAAGCATGGTCGCGGTTCTGAGCCACTTATTATCCCAGTTCCGTTGGGCACCGTAATTAAAGAAGAAGAAACAGGAAAAATTTTCTGTGATCTCGTTAACGATGGCGATACATTTGTTATTGCTAAAGGTGGTCGTGGGGGCCGTGGTAATGCACGTTTCCAAACAAGTGCTAACCGTGCACCGACATTTGCAGAAAAGGGTGAACCTGGTGAAGAGTTCTGGTTACAACTAGAACTAAAAGTATTAGCTGACGTTGGTTTATTAGGGTACCCATCTGTAGGTAAATCTAGTATTTTACGTAAGGTTTCTAAAGCTCAACCAGAGGTTGCGGCTTATCACTTTACTACATTGACACCTGTACTTGGGGTAGTAACAATCTCTGGGGACCGTAGTTTTGTACTCGCTGATATTCCTGGCCTTATTGAAGGTGCTAGCGAAGGTGTTGGTCTAGGACATAACTTCTTGCGTCACGTAGAACGTACTAATATTTTAATTCACGTCCTTGATGTATCTGGTATGGAAGGACGCGATCCAAAGATTGATTTTGATGCTATTAACGAAGAGCTTCGTAAATATTCTGAAAAATTAGCCAATAAAAAACAGATTGTTGCACTCAATAAGATTGATATGGTCTTTGATGATACAACAATTCCTGATACAAAAAAATATTTTGAAGATAAAGGCTACGAAGTATTCCTTATCAATGCATTAAGTGGCGAAGGTTTACCAGAACTTATGGAACGAGCGTACTACTATGTAGAAAACTACGAGCCAGAACCGGAAGCAACTGATGATACAGTAGTATACGAAGCAAAACCAGATGTAGAATTCGTTATCACTCGTGGTGACGATGCTGCATTCTATATTACAGGTAAACGTATTGAACGTTTAGTAGCAATGACAAATTTAAGTGATGATCAATCTCTTCGTAGATTTCAACGCATTTGGCGCTTTATGGAGCTAGATGCTAAATTAAAAGAAAAAGGTTGTAAAGACGGTGATGAAGTTGTAATTGGCGATCAACGCTTTACATTCCAAGAGTAGGAGTAATAATGACAGGAAAACAAAAACGGTATTTACGTTCTTTGGCAGCAACAATGCCACCAGTAGTTCAAATTGGTAAAAATGGTTTAGAAAACAGTGTTATTGATAGTGCTCGCGCAGCCTTAATGGCTCGTGAATTAATCAAGGTGAAATTACACAACAATAGCCCTGAAGATAAGACGATTTTCCAAGAGTTAGCCGATATGTTAGGTGCTGAATTAGTCCAAGTCATTGGTTTTAATGGTGTTTTATATAAAGCTAAAAAAGAACCTAAAATTATTTTACCTAAGTAAATCGTCATATTACTAAATTTTATTATAGTGGGAACTTTATAACCTGTTGGCCTAGGAGGTTAATCTATGCGCAGTGCTATCATCGACGCAAAAAGAATAGTAGTTAAAGTAGGCAGTAGTACGCTATGTTATGCTAATGGTCATTTAAACTTAGAGCGCATAGAAAGATTAGTACGCCAATTATCAGATTTAGCTAATCAAGGTAAAGAGGTTATCCTTGTTTCCTCTGGTGCAACGGGAGCTGGCCTTGCCCCTCTAGGATTTAAAGAAAAACCTAGAGACCTTGTTTTGAAACAAGCTGCTGCAGCAGTAGGACAAGGTATCCTCATCCATATGTATGAGCGTATGTTTCGTGAATATGGTCGTACAGTAGGTCAAATTCTTTTAACAAAAGAAGATAGTACAGGCCGCCATAGTTATCTAAATTTGCGCAATACACTACATACGTTATTGCAACTCAATGTTATTCCTATTATCAATGAAAATGACGTAGTTGCTATTGAGGAATTTAAAATTGGTGATAATGATACTTTATCTGCTACTGTGGCAGGCATTGTAGATGCTGATTTGCTTATCATCTTATCCGATATTGAAGGATTATATACAGCTAATCCAGCAACTCATCCTGATGCAACATTGATAGAAGTCGTTTCTGAAATTACTGATGAAACCTATGCTATTGCAGGTGGAGCTGGATCTAATATGGGTACAGGTGGCATGTATACCAAGATAAAAGCAGCCCATATGGCTACAAACTCTGGTGTACCTATGGTAATTACATCCGGTGAAGTAGAGGATTCTGTGCGACGCGTATGTAAGGGTGAAAATATTGGTACCCTCTTTGAAGCACATGATGCTGGCTTATCAGGAAAACATCACTGGCTTGCCTTTGGTAAACGATTAAAAGGGTCAATCACTATTGATGATGGTTGCGCTCGTGCTGTATTAGATAAAGGTGCTAGTATTTTACCAGCTGGTATTATTGATGTAGATGGGGCATTTGGGCCTGGTGATACAATCTCTATTTACCATGATGGTAAAGAAATCGGTCGAGGTCTTATTAACTATGGCATCGAAGATATGAAGGCCATTAAAGGTCATAATACAAATGATATAGCTCAAATTTTAGGAATTAATACAACCTATGATGAAGCAATACATCGTAATAATCTAGTTTTATTACATTGAGGATATCCTATGAACCAGTATGAAGAAATTTGTAAAGATATGGGTCAAAGAGCTAAAGCGGCATCCTTTGAATTGGCTCAAATTGATCAAGGTACATTAGATTCTGCATTATTGGCAATCGCTGATGCTGTAGAAGCACAAACCGATGAAATTATGGCCGCTAATCAATTAGATCTAGATAAATCTGGGGATTATAATGTACCGCAAACCATGATTGATCGATTAACATTAACACCTAATCGTATTGCTCAAATGGCAGAAGGTGTTCGTCAAGTGGCGACTCTTGAAAGCCCTGTGGGATCTGTTATGGAAACGATTACACGTCCTAATGGCTTGACTATAGAAAAAAGAGCAGTACCTTTTGGTGTTATTGGTATTATTTTTGAAGCGCGCCCCAATGTGACTATCGATGCTGGTGTACTTTGTTTAAAAACTGCAAATGCTACTATATTGCGCGGTGGTAAAGAGGCATTCCATACTAACCAAATTATTGTGTCTATTATGCGCAATACCTTAGAAACACTAGGCATTACGCCAGATGCGATTCAACTCGTGGAGGTTCTAGAGCGAGAGATGGTTGGCGTATTACTGCAACAACGTGAATATATTGATGTTGTTATTCCACGTGGTGGAGCAGGACTCATTCGCCGTGTTGTTAATGAAAGTAGTATTCCTGTCATTGAAACGGGGAGTGGTGTATGTCATACCTTTGTCGATGAATATGCCAATCTAGATATGGCGTTAGAAATTGCTATTAATGCAAAGGTACAGCGTCCATCTGTATGTAACTCTATGGAGACTCTATTAGTACATCAAGCTGTAGCTGCTGAGTTTTTACCTCGTCTTGATGTAGCGTTACAAGAATATGGGGTACGAATTCACGGCGATAATGCTGTAGCTCAATATATGGGTAATACAATTCCTTTAACAGATGATTCTTTCAATACAGAATATAATGATATGGACTTAAATGTACGTATTGTTGATACTCTTGAGGAAGCAATCGATCATGTGAATTTATATTCTACACATCATTCAGAAGCTATAGTAACAGATGAACCAATGCGTGCAAAAGTATTTATGAACTTAGTAGATTGTTCTACAGTGTATCACAATGCATCAACACGTTTTACTGATGGTTTTGAATTTGGTTTTGGTGCGGAAATTGGTATTAGTACCCAAAAGCTTCATGCTCGCGGACCAATGGGATTACAGGCACTAACATCATATAAATACTTTGTATTTGGAGAAGGCCAAGTTCGAAAGTGAAGACCGTATATTACTTAATAAGGGCATACTACAGATATATTCAGACTCCAAAAGGTCGATACGAATGGATATCCTATGGAAAGGCATTGCTCTTGTTTATCGTTCTCTGTGTCATTGTCATTAAGGGTGTGGCATTATTATGGTAGAGAAACGTCGTATAGGAATCATAGGTGGAACATTTAATCCTATCCATTTAGGGCATCTAATGATTGCTGAGGTGGCTTGTGAAAGCTTTAACCTAGAAAAGGTAATTTTTGTACCTGCCAAGGTTCCGCCTCACAAACAACATGATGTAATAGATAGTCGTCATCGATATGCTATGACGGCAGCAGCCGTATCAGATAATCCTAATTTTGAGATTTCTGATGTAGAGATGCGTCGAGAAGGCCCTTCGTATACAGTTGATACTATTCAACATTTTAAGGTCCTTTATGGACCAAATGTTGAATTTTACTTTATCGCTGGTACTGATACAATTCGTGCATTACCAACGTGGAAGTTTATTGAGGAATTATTAGATGAGGTCCACTTTATTGGCGCTACAAGACCTGATGGATCAAGTGCAATTGACGAAACATTAACGATTTTAGGCCCTAAAGCACGTGAAAAAATACATCTTATGGAGGTTCCTGAGATGAAATTATCTGCTACGTATTTACGAGAACGTCTACGCTCTGGTAAAACAGTTCGATATATGTTGCCAAAATGTGTGGTGGAATATATTGAGGAACACCATATTTATGGGAAGGAATAAAGGATGTTATCATTTGATGAAATACAACTTAGAGTGAGTCAATGGCTGAGCAAGAAACGATTTAAGCATACTCTTGGCGTTGTGGAATCGGCTACTCATTTAGCTAAGCTTTATGGCGTTGATGTTGAAAAGGCTAGATTAGCTGCATTACTACATGATTGCGCTAAAGAATTGCCTTTACAGGATATGCAAGATCTTGTGAAAAGTGAATCTTATGATGCTGATCAAGAATTATTAAGTAATGGCAATCTTTTACATGGTTTAGCTGGTATGATTCGAGCAAAAAAAGAGTTTTCTATATCTGATGATGAGGTTTTAGAAGCCATTCGAGTTCATACGACTGGAAAGGTACATATGTCTACGCTAGATAAGGTGATATTTTTAGCAGACTATATTGAGCCTAATCGAAATTTTCCCGGTGTGGATGAGTTGCGTAACGTTTCAGAACTAGATTTAGATAAGGCTGTATTGCTTGGTTTTGATAATACTATTATTCATCTTATAGAGCAAAATTTATCGATTTATCCGTTGACCATTCTTGGTCGTAATGATGTGTTACAATCTTGTAAATAATGGAGTTTATATATGGAAGAACGTGAACGAGCAAGAGCTCGCCGTCGTAGAAGAAGACGTCAACAAAAGTCATCTGTTAAATGGCCTAGATTTATAGTAGCTGTTATTGTAGTACTTGCCCTACTTGGGGGTATAGGCTATGGTTTGTATACTGGGGTATCTTATGTGTATAGAGCTGTTACAGGTACTACTGAGACAACTGATACAGCTGTAGATAATGGAAATAAACAAGATGGTAATACTGTATCTGTAGAACAAAAAGGATTAGATAAACCATTATACATTCTTGTTGTCGGTACTGATGATAATAATCCTAGTCAAAGTGATAGTCTATTCTTGTTATCCATTAATTTAGATCAAAAAACAATGGATGTTATTGGCATTCCTAGTAATAGTAAAATTGATAATAGAGATCAGACAGATGCAAGTATGCTCAATAGCATCTATGAAAAAGGTGGTATTGATCTAACAAAGGCTGTTATAGAAGATATGTTCCATATTTCTATACCATATTATGTTGTAGTTAATCAAAATGCTTTCAAAAAGACTAACGATGTATTAGGAAATCAACAAATCTATGTAGAGCAGACTATGGAACACGTAGATGCAGAGGGAAATAAAGATATTGATTTGCAACGAGGATATCAAACATTAGATAGTGATAAGGCTTTATCCTATTTACGGTATTCTGATCCAAAACACGATACATTTACACGTGTACAACGACAAGAAAGATTTTTGAAACTTTGGGTAGAAGAAGAGCATAATTCATTCTTCTTAACAAATGCATGGCATATTTGGAGAATTTGGGATCATTATGATAGTAATATTTCTACATTAGATGCTATTAAGCTTGTGTATAATGCTAGCAAAATTAATAAGGAAGAGATTCATTTCTATATTCTTCCTGGTGAAAAAGAGTTAGTTGGCGATATGACATATTGGAAGGTAAATCCAACGGAAGCACAACGATTAGTAGGCATTACGATGGGAAATCTACCAGCCAATGAAATGACACAATTTGTAACAGCTCCAACCAATAGCACAGCTAAGGTTGCACCCGAATCAGAACATAATGGCGGTACTATCACAAAGCCATCAGAACCGGGTGATGAGAGTACTAATAAACGTTAAAAGGGGAATAGTATGAAAAATAAAGAAGAAGTTAAACAAATCGTATTACAATTAGCACAAGCAGCTTTTGATAAAAAAGGCAGAGATATCGAAATTCTCGATTTAGAAGGTGTATCTATGTTAGGGGATTACTTTCTAATTGCTAGTGCAAATAATATTAAGCAATCTCAGAGTATTGCTGATGAAATGGAAGATAAAGCAGCAGAATTGGGCATGACAGTAAATCATAGAGAAGGTTATCGCGAAGGTGAATGGATTTTACTTGATTTTGGCGATATTATTTGTCATGTCTTTGGTGGTGATGAGTTGCGAGAATTCTACGGTTTAGAAGAATTATGGAATGATGCAGTTCGAGTTCCATTTGAAGGAGTATAGTATGGCTACAGAATTGTTGGAAAATACAATTGCCACATTAAAAGTATTGCGTACTAGTGATCAAGGGGCTTTTCTAGATGGTCAAACTGGCAATACAAATGATGATATTTTGCTTCATAAGGATCAACAAACATCTCCTGTTGCCATTGGTGATGAAGTAGAGGTATTTTTATATCGCGATCCAAAGGGGCGTTTGACTGCTTCTATGCGTTTACCAGCGATGAAGGTAGGCCAAATTGGGTATGTTGAGGTAATCAATACTACAAACTTTGGCTGTTTCGTAGAGGTTGGTACTGAGCGTGGTATCTTCATGCCTCACGCAGAGATGCGTGGTCGTCCTCAAGTGGGCGAAAAAGTTTGGGTTCGACTCTATACAGATAAATCTGGTCGTTTTGCGGTATCTATGGATGTTGATGACGAAATGCGTCGCGCATCTAAGGCTGCTACAGATGCTAAAGTTGGACAACTTGTTAAAGGCGCTATCTACAACTTGACTAGTGATGGGGCATTCTTCATCACTCCTGAACGATGGATTGCCTTTTTACATCGTTCTGAGATGACTAGAAAATTAAATGTAGGAGAAATGGTTGAAGGTCGTATTACTTTCAAACGTGAAGATGGTCGTGTCAATGTATCGATGCGTCCTACTAAGGAAAAGGCACTCATTTCTGATGGAGACATTATAATGGAGTACCTTCTTAATCGTGGAGGCAAGATGCCATATAGCGATGAATCTTCTGCGATGTTGATTAAAGATAAATTTAATATCAGTAAAGCTGCCTTTAAGCGTGCTTTAGGGCATTTGATGAAAGAGAAAAAAATTGTTCAAGATAATGGTTGGACATTGTTAACTGAAACAGGACGTCAATGGACACCTCCTGTTGGTAATGAATCACAAGAAGAGGAATAAAGGCGATGAAAATTGTCATTGTAGGTGCTGGTAAGGTTGGCTATTCCTTGGCACAACGCTTGATACAAGATAATCATGATGTATATGTAATTGATCGTTCTCCAGAACGTATACAAAATCTTGAAAATACACTAGATGTTAGCCTTGTTCAAGGAAATGGCAGTGATATACAATTGCTCAACGAAATCGGTATGGATGATGTAGGAATGTTTATTGCTGTTACCGATTCTGATGAAGTAAATATGTTATCTTGTTCTGTAGCTAAAATTACAGGTGTTCCTACAACGATTGCTCGTGTGCGAGATAATACTGTAGCAGAACATATGGATGATGAGATGCGTGCTAAATTAGGGGTCGATTTATTTATCAATCCTGAAATGGTTACGGCTCAAGAGCTTTTACAAATTCTAGAGACTCCATCAGCTATTGATGTAGAAGAATTTGGCCAAGGTTCTGTACGCCTTATGGAATTTAAGATTACAGATGATATTCCATTAATAGGTCAACCTTTAAAAGATATTAAATTCCCTGAAGGTGTTTTATTAGTAGGGGTTTTACGTTATGGTGAAATGATTATTCCCCATGGTGAAAGTATTCTACAAGTTGATGACAGTGTATTCTTCTTAGGCTTAAAAGAGTCTGTTGAAGAAGTAGAAAATCTTTGGTTCCATAATCACAGTACATTTTATAAACGGGCTGTTATCATTGGGGCTGGTCTATTAGGTAGAAATCTAACAGTTCTTTTAGAACAAGCTGGATTCTCTGTTAAGGTCATTGAAAAAGATTTTAACCGCTGTGAAAAACTTGCTAATCTTGTAGATAAGTCTATGGTTATCAATGGAGATGCTACAGACTTTGACCTTTTAGAAGCAGAAGAAATTGCAGATAGTGATGTTATAATTGCTGTTACAGATGATGATAAGCTCAACTTGCTCGTTGCTCTTGTCGGCAAGCATATGGGCATACCAAAGACAGTTGTGCGCGTAGGTCGACCTGAATACATTATGCTTATGGAACAAGTGGGTATTGATGTTGTATTCTCGCCACGTTTATTTACAGCGAGTCAAATTTTACGTTTCGTGCGTAGTGGAGAAGGTGTTTTATCTATTTCGACCTTTGAAGGTGGAAAAGCGGAATCTATAGAGGTTGCCATTACAAGTGAATCACCTGTGGCTGGTAAACAATTAAAAGACATTCGTTTACCAGGGAAGGCGTTAGTTGGTGTAATTTTACGTGGTGATGAAGCCATCGTACCGCGTGGTAATACTGAAATCTTAGATGGAGATCACATTGTTCTATTTGCGTTACCTGAATCTGTAAGTAAATTACTTAAATATCTTACCTAGTATGGAGGGACTATGCGCATTCAAATTGTCATGTCCTTAGTGGGGCGATTATTATATATCTTTGGGATTTTTACATTAATTCCTTTTATATATGGTATCGTATTTGAAACTGCATATTGGTCGTTTTTAGTTACTACTTGTATTTCATTTGGCTTAGGTGGACTTTTATCCTATTATGGTCATGAAAGTCAAAGCTTTAGTCTTCGTGATGGGTTTTTAGTTGTATCATCTACATGGATATTAACTATTATCTTAGGTTCCTTACCATTTATTCTTAGTGGTATATTAACTAATGTATTTGATGCTCTATTTGAAGCTACATCAGGGATTACAGCAACTGGTGCTACAATTATTAATAGCGTAGATGATTTACCTAAGACATATGTTTTATGGCGTGGACTAATGCACTGGATTGGTGGGATGGGGATTATTGTCCTTATCTTATCGTTCTTAAAGAACTTAGGTGCAGACGCAGCTCATATGTTTAATGCAGAAGCATCGGTACCAAAACCAGGTGTTGTTATGCCCCGTATTCAATCAATGGCCTCTAAACTTTGGCGTTTATATGTTGCTTTTACCGCCATTTGTTTCGTTATGCTATGGGCTGGTGGTATAGAGCCTTTTGATGCATTAAATTATGCATTTTCCATTATTGCTACAGGTGGTTTTGCACCTACATCTGCAGGTACATTTATTTATGAACAAAGCAACTATATCTGTTTTGTATTTATATTTTTCATGATACTTGCTGGTGGTAATTTTGCAGTATATTATAATGCACTGCAAAGAGGCATTCGTGTTTTGATTGATGATTTTGAAACACGTATGTATTGGCTAGTTATTTTTATTGGAATTGCTATAATATCAATTTCGATGGCAGTACAATCAAATATTAATGATCCAATTCAAATCTTTAGAGATGTTTCCTTTAATTATGTATCGATTCAAACTGGTAGTGGATTTGCTGTAAGCGATTATGATTTGTGGCCAGCCGCTGCACAGATGATGTTATTTATTTCATCATTTTTTGGTGGTTGTAGTGGTTCTACAACAGGGGGCGTAAAAATTATTCGCCTCATTATTCTAATTAAGAGCAGCATTATTTATTTAAGAAAATCAATTCATCCTGAGATGGTACAAGTCGTGCGCATTAATGGTAAACCGATGCCTACTAAATGGATACAGATGGCACAGCAATTTTTATTTTTATATTTAATGATTTACGTTATATCTGTTTTCCTTATGACTTGTTCGGGAATGTCTACTTATGATGCGATGCAAATTATAACAGCTTTTCTTAGTAATGTTGGCATTGGATTTGGTGGTTTTGGGCCTACAGATGCCTTTGGTAGTATGTCTGATGGTGCTAAATGTGTAGCCATGGCAGACATGTTATTAGGTCGTTTGGAATTATTTACAATTCTTGTTATGCTTCATCCTCAATTCTGGGAAGGGTATTTTATAAAAAAACAATCTGCTAAACGGTATCGTATCCTATAGGAGGGCGAATAATATGAATATTATAAAACGCCCTCTAGGGCTTTATAAAGCAAATTGTTATGTATTAATTAAAGATGGAAAATCTCTTATTATTGATCCCGGGTTTCATAGTAAGCATATAATTGAAATGGTAGGAGATTCTGAGCCTTTAGCAGTATTATTAACACATGGTCATTGTGATCATGTATCGGCTCTTGATGAGGTTTGTGAGTATTATAATATTCCTGCTTATTTACATCCTTTGGATCAAGAGTTATTACAACTAATCCGACGTAGACCTAGTGTATATAAAAAGAAGATGTACACGAATTGTAAAGATTTAGTAGCCGGTAAATTAGAAGTAGGGCCTTTTAAAATAATCGTACATCATACACCAGGCCATAGTGCTGGTTCAGTTTGTTTGGAAATTGGTGGACATCTTTTTTCTGGTGATACTTTATTCAAACAAAATGTAGGAAATACCGACAACTATAAGAGTAATCCCCGTGATTTAATCATTAGTTTGAAGCATATATTAACGTTATCAAAGGATTTAATTGTCGAACCAGGACATAAAGAATCTACAACATTAAAAGATGAAGAAGAATTCATCAAAAATATTGTAGGATAGTGTTGACAAAAGTCCTGATAACCGATATACTAAGCAAGTACTTTGGATACGGCCCCGTGGTGTAGCGGTTAACATGTCGCCCTGTCACGGCGAAGATC
>USQK01000048.1 GCA_900556785.1 uncultured Veillonella sp. | reverse complement strand
ACAAGATATCCATAATAAAAAACTGTACCCCTAAATTTTTCCCCTGCCATACTAGACAACCTCCAAAATATATTCAATAGAATATTTAATATATATACTGTACACAATCTCACAAATAAATGCAAGATTTGTAGTGTATATCGTAATTTATCGAATAGTCAAATAGACTAATCTACAACTTAAATTTGTACCCTTTTTGTATTAAGAAAAAATGAATTATCCCAATTATAACTCTTACTTAACTATAATCCATGGGCGATTTTTCTCCCATACAACGGATACATCAATACCGAATACATCGCTTAGAATTTCATCGGTTAAGATGTCCTGTTTCTTGCCTTTATACACAATGAGACCATCTTTAATAATAGCTACATGTGTAATACTGGGCATAATCTCTTCAATTTGATGAGACACATAAATAAAAGGCTTATGCTCCTCTCGTGCCATATTCTCAACAGTTCTTAAGAATTGCTCACGAGCAGGCAAATCAAGTCCAGAACAAGGCTCATCTAAAATGAGTAAATCTGGATTAGCCATAATAGCCCGTGCTAGTAAAACACGGCGCTGTTCACCAGCAGATAGTGTATGAAATCTATGGCCTTCCAAATAGGACAAACCAAACTCAGACAATAATCGTAGTCCTCGTTCACGTACTTCAGGCTCTACCTGTTGATAAATACCAATACTATTAAAAGCACCAGAAATAACAACATCTTCTACCACTTGTTTATCCAAGGTGGACTGGAATTGTCCAAGCGCTGAACTAACAAAGCCTAATCGCGCCTTGATTTTAGGCCATGCATATTTACCAAATTCATGACCAAATACGCGTAATAGTCCTGTTGTAGGAATTTGGTAAGCTGGAATCATGCTGAGCATCGTCGATTTACCAGCCCCATTGAGACCTAATAAGGCCCAATTCTCCCCTTCTTCAACATGCCAATTAATGCCTTTTAAAATTTCGCGACCTTCACGACGAAACTTGACGTCTTCATAATGGAGTAATTCACTACTCACACAACCATCTCCTAAATCTTTTCTCCACGGCTCATTGCGGTAATGCCAGTTTTGGCAATTTCAAGGACACCATAAGTTTCCATAATTTGAATGAAACCGCGTAATTTTTCTACGCTACCAATTACTTCAATAATCATAGAAGTAGGAGAAATATCGAGCACATTGCCACGATATACATCGGCAATTTGTACAATTTGAGAGCGTGTTGCAGCAGTTGCTTTTACCTTAATAAGCATTAACTCACGGCATACCACATCATGATTTTCAAAAACTTTAACCTTTACCACATCAATGAGCTTATAAATTTGTTTTTGAATTTGGTCTAAGATGCGATCATCTGCCTCAACGGTGAGGGTAATACGAGCGTAGCCTGGTGTATTTGTAATGCCAGATGTCATCTTTGTAACATTAAAACCACGACGGTTAAAGAGTGCCAATATACGTGCACCAATGCCTGCTGTATTTTTTGCAATTACTAAGACTTGATGTTCTCTCGCCATTATAGCACCCCTTTCTTGCCCATCATACCACTTACGGTACCGCCAGCTGGAATCATCGGCAATACATTATCTTCTCTTGCTACACGGCAATCCAAGATGATACTTTCATCAGATGTAATGAAAGATTTAAATTCTTTATTGAAATCCTCTACATTATCAATACGAGCGGCTTTCAAATCAAAGGCATCTGCCAATTTCAAGAAGTCTGGACTCGTTTCCAAATCTACATAGGAATAACGGCGGTCATTAAAGATTTGTTGCCATTGACGAACCATGCCAAGGTAACCATTATTGATGATAACAATCTTAATTGGTAAATTATATTGGCGAACCATCATGAGCTCTTCGAAGGTCATTTGGAATCCACCATCACCAACAACAAGGATAACTTGTTTATGAGGTGCCCCCACTTGAGCCCCAATTGCAGCTGGTAAACCATAGCCCATGGTACCTGCACCACCAGATGTAACAATGGTATGAGGTTTTTTATGAGTTAAGAATTGAGCCGCCCACATTTGATGTTGACCTACGTCAGTTACAATAACTGCATCCTCTTTGGCAATCTTGTTAAGTTCAGATAATACGTATTGTGGATGTAATACACCATCTTTAGATTCAGGAATTACCATAGGATATTCCGCTTGCCATTCACGAATTTGTCCGATCCACGCTTCATGAGTTGTAGGTTCTACAAGCGTATTAAGTTCAGATAAAACTCGCTTCAAATCACCTACAATTGGTACGTTAATAGTAACGTTTTTATCAATTTCTGCTGGATCGATATCGATATGAATGATTTTAGCTTTTTTACAGAAGAAATCTGGATGACCTGTAATGCGGTCGTGGAAACGAATACCAGCTGCAATAACAAGGTCTGCTTCTTCTGTACTATTATTAGCCGCTACAGAGCCATGCATACCCACCATACCAAGAGCAAGCTCATGGTTACCTGGGAAACCACCAAGGCCAACTAATGTATTTGTTACAGGAATTTGAGCCTTTTCTGCCAATTCCTTTAACTCATCCATAGCGCCAGATTTCAATACACCGGCACCGGCAATGATGAGCGGACGTTTCGCATTTTTAATGAGTGTAGCCGCTTTCTTAATTTGCCCTTGATGACCTTTATAGGTTGGATCATAACCTTCAAGATGGATAGGTACTTCATATAATTTATTGTATTCTGTCATGGATATTTTTTCTGTTTGAACATCCTTAGGAATATCGATAAGAACAGGTCCTGGACGACCTGTACTAGCAATAAAATACGCTTCTTTGATGATGCGAGGTAAATCGCGAATATCTTGAACAAGGTAGTTATGTTTTGTAATCGGCATGGTGATACCTTGGATATCTGCTTCTTGGAAGGAATCCTTACCAATAAACGGACGACCAACCTGACCAGTAATGGCCACCATAGGTACAGAATCCATGTAAGCAGTCATAATACCTGTAACAAGATTAGTTGCACCAGGACCGGACGTAGCGAGGCATACGCCTACTTTTCCAGATACGCGTGCATAGCCATCTGCTGCATGGGCTGCACCTTGTTCATGACGAACAAAATAATGTTTAATTTCAGGGAAGCTATAAATTTCATCGTAAATTGGAATTACCGCGCCACCTGGATAACCGAACATGTCGGTTACACCAAGGCGATGCAATGTTTCAAGGACAATGCGTGCCCCATTGATTGTTTCTGCGCTCATAGGAACCCTTTCGACCAGCTATTCAGATAAAATCTCGCTGGAATTTAATCGTTTAATAATGTAACCATTATTTTTAAAAGTATCAATAATGTGTTTGATGTGTTCTTCACCATTTGTTTCTACAGTCACTTGCAATTCCACTTCATGGAAGCGGTCAAGGTTTTTAAACTGATTATGATCAAGTTTAATAACGTTTGCATCCGCATCTGCAAGCATTTCAGATACAGCAACCAATTGACCTGGTTTATCTGGAAGGTTTACAGAGAAAGTGAAGATACGACCACGCAATACGAGACCTTTATTGATCATAGAAGAAATAGTAAGTACGTCGATATTACCACCACTAACAATGGCTACTGCCTTTTTGCCTTTACAGTCTAATTTTTTTAGACCTGCTAATGGTAAAATACCGGAGTTTTCTGCTACTAACTTATGTTTTTCTACAAGCAACAAAAATGCTTCCATCAATTCATAATCAGAGACAGTAACAATTTCATCTACGTATTTCTTAATATATTTTAATGTAGTTTCGCCGATTTGACGTACAGCTGTACCATCTGCGATAGTTGCCACCTCACTAAGTGGTACAGGATGATCTTCTTTTAACGCAGCTATTGCACTAGCCGCACCTTCTGGTTCTACACCAATAATTTTAATGCTAGGATTTTTTAATTTTGCCGCAGCTGCGATACCAGAAACAATACCGCCACCACCAACAGGAACTAGCAATACATCCGCATCAGGCAATTCCTCAAGAACTTCTAATGCAATTGTACCTTGTCCTTCAATAACATCTTCGTCATCAAAAGGATGAACAAACACATATCCGTGCTCTTGTTGTAATTCCATCGCTTTTTGGTAAGCTTCATCATAAATCTCACCATGTAGAACCACTTCTGCACCATATTGTTTTGTAGCATTCACCTTGATGAGAGGTGTATGTTTTGGCATAACGATTGTCGCTTTAATGCCTAAACGTTTTGCAGCAAGGGCCACGCCTTGCGCATGGTTACCGGCAGACGCTGCAATAACGCCGCGCGCCTTTTCTTCTTCTGTTAATTTTGCAATTTTATTATAGGCACCACGAACCTTAAAGGAACCTGTTATTTGCAAGTTTTCTGGCTTGATATATACATCATTGCCACTTTCATCGGAGAACACATCACTGTGAAGCAATTTTGTTTTCACCGTGATTGTGCTTAATCGCTCACGAGCCTCCATAAAATCATACAACTTATGCATGTACTCTATCTCCTCTAGTTAGTATTAATGAAAATCTACTATTAGTCTTCAAATACTTCGATAGCACCTTGTGCTGCAGAGGATACATGAAGAGCGTATTTTTTAAGATATCCAGTTACATTGGATTTGAATGGTTTCAATGCGGCTTTACGACGAGCGATTTCTTCATCAGATACAGCTAATTCCAATTTGCCGTTTGGAATATCGATGTTGATGATATCACCATCTTCAACAACGGCGATTGTGCCACCTGCTGCTGCTTCTGGAGATACGTGACCAATGGATGCACCACGTGTAGCACCAGAGAAACGACCGTCAGTCAACAATGCTACGTCTTTATCAAGACCCATACCAGCAATCATGGATGTTGGTGTTAACATTTCGCGCATGCCAGGGCCACCTTTAGGACCTTCGTAACGAATAACTACCACATCGCCTTTTACGATTTTACCGCCTGTAATAGCTTCAACAGCTTCTTCTTCGCTGTTGAATACCTTTGCTGGACCAGAGTGAACAAGCATATCTTCATCTACGGCACCTGCTTTTACAACGGAACCGTCTACAGCAAGGTTACCTTTAAGAACGGCAATACCACCTGTTTCATGAACAGGATTATTCCAAGGATGAATAACGTCTTCATCCGCAACATGAGCTACCGCTGCAATTTCACCTTGTGTTTTAAGAGCTACAGTTTTGCAATCTGTATGCAAACGACCATTTTCGGCTAAACGTTTCAACACAGCAGATACGCCACCGGCAGCATACAAGTCTTCGATGAAGTATTTACCAGATGGAGAAAGTTTAGACAATTGAGGTGTGTTTTGTGCAATGCGATCGAAGTCGTCCAAGGACAATGGTACGCCTGCTTCGTGAGCGATAGCTGGCAAATGAAGTGCTGTATTAGAGGAACCACCCAAAGCCATATCTAGAGCTACTGCATTTTCAAAAGCTTCGCGTGTCATAATGTCTTTAGGACGAAGATTTGCTTTCAATACCTCTACTGCTTGCATACCTGCTAATTTAGCAAGACGTAAACGTTCAGAGTATACTGCTGGAATTGTACCATTACCAGGAAGGCCCATACCAAGAGCTTCTGTTAAGCAGTTCATTGTATTAGCTGTGTACATACCAGAGCAAGAACCACATGTAGGACATGCTGTATTTTCGATTTCAGATAACTCAGCATCATCCATTTCACCAGTTTGATGTTTACCTACTGCTTCGAATACATCAGACAAACCGATTTTTTTGCCATTATGTACGCCTGCAAGCATAGCACCACCAGACACGAATACGGATGGAATGTTTAGACGAGCTGCAGCTATCAACATACCAGGTACTACTTTATCGCAGTTTGGAATGAATACCATAGCATCAAATGGTGTTGCCATAGCTGTTGCTTCGATGGAATCAGCGATGATATTACGAGTTACCAAGGAGTATTTCATACCGATGTGGTTCATCGCCAAGCCGTCACAAATACCAATTGTATTGAACTCGATTGGCACACCACCTGCGTTGCGAATGCCGTCTTTTACGGCTTGTACAATATTTTTCAAGCCCACGTGACCAGGGATAATTTCGTTGAAAGAGTTCGCAATACCAATGACTGGTCTGCCCATTTCTTCATCAACAAAACCAAGAGCTTTTAGCAAAGATCTGTGTGGTGCACGTGCTACGCCTGTTTTTAAATTGTCACTTCTACAACTCATGTTAATCTCCTCACTTTTCTTGAAAGCATCCACTTGGACACTTTTCAACTTAATAAAAAAAGACGATTCTTATGAATCGTCTTAAAAGTTTACAAATGATATTCCTTTTGTTTACAGAATTCCTATATACATAAATAATCCTATGTACCCCTTGGAAAATATACACATAAGAAACAAACCATATAGTCAAATCTTATTGATTGTATATTAAACCATTCGTGGAACTTCTAAGACAAAAACGTGTTAAGTTGTTGTTCATAATTCGAATGTCTTTAATAATCACGACGAGCGCGATAATCAACAAGCTAATGACTAAACCCAACATGTTTCCTCCTAAAGTAATCTGTAATCATAAAACAATAATAACACTTTATATAATGTCGTGCAATAAATATTCTATAGATTTATCATATAAATTTTTAAAGTTTACCATATATAAAAACTATAGCAATAACAATAATACACTGCCTATCTAATACACATAGAAAATAAAACGATAACAAACTACTAAACAGATAGCGCAAACAAAAAATCCCCCACTACCGTGAGAGATTTTTGAATATTATAGAATACCGAATAGCCACATACCAAGGGTACCGCCCCAGAAGTGAATTAAGAAGCTAACCACAGAAATAGCAAGGCCTACACGCCACCATGTTCCTTGTGGTACATAACCAGCACCAAAGAAGATTGGTGTTACACCAGAACTATAATGCGTTAATGTACAGCCAGGGCTATTCATCAAACCAAAGAGCAAGATGGTAAACGGAATTGGTGCGCCCATTGCTACCAAGATAGCTGCAAAGGCGGAGAATAATGCTGTAATACGAGCTGTGCCACTGGCAAAGAAATATTGAGAGTATACAAAGGTTGCAGAGATAATGAAGGATGCCCAGAACCAATCAATACCTACAAGATGTTGACTTACAAAATCAGCAAATACTGCAACAACACCGAGCTTGCCAAGTAAACCAGCCATACCAACGAGTGTACCCATCCAGATAAGGATATCCCAACCTGTGCGTTCCCCTAGAATATCTTCCCATGTAAGGGATCCTGTAACTACACAAGCAAGTACACCCATCATAGCAACTACAGTAGGATGTAACTTTGTCCAAATCGCTGTGGACCACAGCAAAATACAAAGTACAAAAATAATAGCCACTGAAATTTCAGCCTTTGTAATAGGACCTAGTATATCTAGCTCTTTTTGGGCCATTACCGCTGCTTGAGGTGTCTCCTTAATTTCAGGCGGATAGATTTTATAAATAAACCAAGGCATCAAAATCATGCAAATTACACCAGGGATTACACCTGCTTGGAACCATTCCCACCATGAAATATCATAGCCAAATAATTTTGCACCTAAGGATGTAATCAATAAGTTACCACTACAAGCAGTTAAGAAGATCGTTACAGTAATGGTGTTTATCGTATGAGCCGTAGTCATCAAGTACGCCCCAATACGACGTGCCGTACTACCATTTGGCTCAGAATCAAAGGCTAACGAAATGTTTTGTACAATTGGAAAAATAATACCGCCTCCACGAGCCGTATTAGATGGCGTGGCAGGAGAAATAATAAGATCTGTACAAGCCAATGCATAAGCTAGCTTTAAAGAACTAGTACCAAAGGAGCGAATCAAAGTATACGCGATACGCTTACCAAGGCCAGAATTAATAATGCCTCTAGAAAAGAATACAGCTGCTACGATAAGCCATACATTGGCTTCAGCGTAACCACCTAATGCTTGCACCATGGTAATAGAATTTGTTGCTACTGCCACAACAATACCAAAGAGTGCCATAATACCTGTTGGCCAAGGTCGTAAAATAAAACCTACAATTGTAGCCGTGAAGATAGCTAATAAATGCCATCCTTCAGGCTTAATCGCCTCTGTATGAGGCAAGAACCAAATCACAAGTCCTACCAGTACCGTCAGTGCGGCGCGTGTAAAGGTATTCATAGAACCTCCCTATCAAACTACACATATCAACAGTTACTGTTGATTATAAAAAACTATATGGCGGTCATTACACATAACCGCCATATAAATTAGCAACTTTCCAAAAATTCTTTAATCTTTGGATTAGAGCGCAATGTATCCATCTCTTCAGGGGTTAATAATTTTACCTTGTCCCGATCTTGGTTAACCAAGCAAAGGAATCCGATATAATCTCCTTTATTAGCCCGGAATTGATGTATCGTTTTACCTGGAATTTCAATGAAATCACCAGCTTCTACATCATGGATTTCATCGCCTAATAAGACTTGACCCTTCCCACGGAATATCATAACCATATGTGTATGTTCATGATATTCAAGCGTAGAATACCCACCTGGCAAGCATTCAAAATAGCGGAATTGGCATGGAATATCAAAGGCCCCATCGTATAAAACTTGACGTGTTACATCTTTAAAAGGGCTACCATCTTGTTTATATACCAAGGTATCGACGCCATCCCACTTGAAATTTTCAGCATCAAACTTGCGTATCATTTTATTACCTCTTTATGAAAAAAGGCTGCATCGAAACAGTGTTTCAATACAGCCCTATGGGTTCGATTATTTGAAGAAACGTTTCAATGTTCCTAGTAAACCATGACTATGTTCTTGTACACCATCTGCAACGCTTTCTACTTCAAAGCCTGTACGTTCAATAGCTTTTGTAATAACTTCAACAGATGCTTTTGCTGGATCAAAAGAAACAGTCGCTGTTTTCTCTGGCAAATTTACCTCTGCGCTCAAAACGCCAGGTAAACCAAGGGATGCACCTTCAACAGTTTCTTTACAGTTATTGCACATCATACCAGGTACAGTAAATACCTTTGTTACAACGCCATTATCTTCACCGCAACCACAATCTTTACACATAGTGATACCTCCTATTAATCATTAGATTCTTTATGTTTATCGTCGTTTTTAGCCCCTGCTGTTACGTCGATAGTAGTCGCCTTTTTAACGGCTTCTTTCGTTTCATCAACAGCTTTTTTAGGGCCCGAAATAGCATCTTTAAATTCATTGATGCCCTTACCAATAGCTTTACCTACTTCAGGCAACTTACCAGGTCCGAAGATAACTAAAGCGATCACTAATATAACTATTAATTCAGGTGTTCCTATAGATCCCATATGTATCTCCTTTATATTTACTAAAACTTACATCTTTTAGTGTACATCATTATAGGCTGCCTTGTCCACATACCAGGTCACAGCTTCTTGTGAAAGTACAGCACCAGGCAATGTACGGCCAATGCGTTTTTCCCACGTTAAATCCTCGTAATCTTCGCGTTGGTATAATACCTTTGTCAATGCAGTTCGCTTGCTTTCACCAGTCACAGTAAACCAGACAGCATCAGATTTTGCTAGGAAAGAAAATGTCATAGAAATGCGTTCCCATACCTTGCCATCTTCAACGGCCACTACATCTTGATCAGCTACACGCAGTGCGTGAGAGCCCGCAAATAATCCTGCCGTATGACCATCCTCGCCTAGATCAAGCAACGCTAAATCAAGACCAGATTTCTTACACGCCTTGAGGACATTGCGAACCTCTTTTTCATATTCTTCAGCCGCTTCATGTACGGTTTTAGAATCCGTATTAATTGGCAAGAAATGAGCAGCCCCCTTTGCCTTGCATAGCAAATGAGGTTTTACGCGATTGAAGTAATTATCCTCATGCGATTGTGGCAAGAAACGCTCATCAGTCCACAAGAAGAATATACGTTCCCAATTAAGGCGCTCAATATATTCAGGAGAGTTAAGTAATTCTAACAAACCATTTATAACAGTACCCCCAGTAATACCAACGATGCACGTTTCAGTACGGCTAATTTCATCATTGGTAAAATCAATAAAATCCTCCGCCAATGCTTGGACTACATCACTAGGACCATCATAACATTTAATTGTATCTTGAGCCATGTAATAATGACCTCCTAAAACTATTATAATAGTACTATTATATACACTTTTGCTTTTTTATGAAAGCAAAAACCGATGTAACTCAATATATAGAGCCACATCGGTTCGAATTATATTAGTAACTGCTTATAAAATACATGATATTTCAAAGAATTACAAGAGAATAGTTATTATTTTTGACCAAATTTAGGGCGACGACGTTCTGTGAAAGCTCGTACACCTTCCTTAAAGTCTTCAGAAAGACCTAAGGAGCATTGATTTTCTACTTCAAACTTCTTGTACTCTTCCCAGCCAGATAAGAAGCTATTCCACATCATTTCTTTCATAACGCGGTAGGATTGCGCTGGACCTTTTGCTAATTTCTCAACAAGACGTCTTGTAGCCGTTTCTAGATCCTCCGGTTCGCACACCTTATACACGAAGCCCCATTCTTTACCTTTTTCAGCAGAAACAGCTTCACCAGTCATAACGATATGCATAGCACGGTTCATACCAATGGAGCGAGTCAACAAGAACAACCCCCCTGCATCTGGAGCAAGACCTACGTTCACGAAAGCTTGAATGAAGCGTACGTTATTAGCTGCTACAACAAAGTCTGCAGCTAACGCCATGTTGAATGCCGCACCTGCTGCAGCGCCTTGAAGGCTCATGATAACAGGTTTAGGTAAGCGTTTCATAGCCATAGAAATTTGGGCTACTAGTTCAACAATTTCAAATAAAGACTCTGTATCACCATCATTTACAGCCCGTTCCATTTCTGTTAAATCGCCACCAGCAGAGAATACCTTACCTTCAGCATTGATGAGCAAAGCACGAACACTTTCATCGTTGTGAGCTTTATCTAAAACCTCAAGGATCTCCTTGCACATCTCGATATTAAAACCATTCGCCACTGTAGGCCGATTAAATGTCAACGTACCAATGCCGTTGTCCACTACGTATTGAATTGTATTATAAATCATATGAGTTCTCCTATATGAAAATCTATTTTCGAAAAAATTCGATTATATCTTTATTATAGGGGAATTAATTATAGATGTAAATGTAATCTTATAATCACAAAACAATACTATGTACCCTTTAGCAACCCACGTTAGTATAACAAACCTTTGGTGCGTAAGTATCGCTCAGCAACATCATGAGGTTTCTGTCCTTCCGATTCCACTTCATAGTTCATATATGACATATCCTGATCCGTAATCGTATGTGTCAATTTTAGTAATACCGCTTCTAGCTCAGGATGCTTCTTTAACACATCCATTCTGACGACATTACCACAAAGATACGACGGATATAAATGTTTATCGTCCTCAAGAACAACAACAGACGCATGGCTCAACTGACCGTCAGTAGTAAATATAGGCATAGCATCTACATGTCCGCTTTCAATAGCCTGATATTTCAAACCTATATCCATATCCTTCGTATCTTTAAAGTCCATGCCATATACTCGCTGTAATCCCGAATACCCATCTTGGCGCCCAAAGAAATCATATTCCCCACCTAAAATCAATTGTGACGAAACCCTCGCTAAGTCTGAATATGTTTTTAAATTATATTTGTTAGCAATATCCTTACGTACAGCCATTCCATATGTATTATTGAAACCATACATACCAACCCATTTAAATTGATATGTATCCTCGTAAGCGCGCTGTAATTCATCAAATAAATTTTCACTATATTGCGTGTCTCGTTTTAGTACTGCATTCCAACCGGTGCCTGTATATTCAGGATAGATATCGAATTGACCGGACTCCATGGCCGGTTGAATATTGGAGGTTCCTCCGCCTACTCCGGCTGTTACTTCAACAGTTAAATCTGTATCTTGTTCAATAAGAAGTTTCAGCATATCGCCCAAAATCAACTGTTCTGTCATCGGTTTTGTAGCTACATGAATTACATTGGATTGTTGCGACGGCCACATAAACACACCAATGCCACCAATTATCACAATTGAGGATACAATACCAATACGTTTAAAAGTACGTTTGCAATGCCCTCTATATAGTATGATTTTCTCAAAAAAGCCCAATACACCATCCATAATCAATGCTAAAAAAGCAATTAGTAAACTGCCAGCTACAGTCATAGTCGTATTATTTGTAGTAATACCTCGATAAATAGCTACACCAAGACCTCCGGCACCAATAAATGATGCTACCCCAGTAAGCGCTATAGTCATAACTAGCATATTTCGTATACCGACCATGATTACCGGAAAGGCTAAAGGTAATTCAATATATCGTAAACGTTGTACACGAGATAACCCCAGTGATGTAGCCGCTTCAATCATTTCCTTGTCAATACTGCTTAACCCAGTATATGTATTTCTCACCATCGGCAATAATGCATATATCACAAGAGCAATCACTGCCGTTGCGTTACCAATTCCTGAAAAGGGAATCAAAAATCCCAGCATGGATATGGATGGTATAGTATACAAGAAATTAATAACCATCATGGTCGGATTAACTGCTCGACGATACTCGTTAAGTAAAATACCCGCAACTACTCCTAGAACAATAGCAATTATACCAGAAAGCAAAGCTATGCCTATATGTTCCCATAATAGACCTGAGAAAAAGCTCCAATTCTCCACTAGTAAATGATATATATTTTGTATCATACAGCCCCCTATACACAGGTAAATATATTATGAAAGAACGACTACCTTTTTACCTGCATTCTTACCAGAATCAACATCACTGAATCCATCATAGAAAATATCACTCAAAGCATCACTGATTTCATTACCTTCAATCTCTTGTTCTCGTCCAAGAGCGGATACACTATAAATACGCTTTCTTTTATCATTATAATCATCATAACAGATAATTATTAGTGTCACCATAATCTAAGCAACAAAAAACACCTGCAGACATTGTCTGCAGGTGTAATAACCTGTATTCCAAATATTAACGTTTGGAGAATTGGCTTGCTTTGCGGGCTTTTTTA
>USQK01000047.1 GCA_900556785.1 uncultured Veillonella sp. | reverse complement strand
TGAAAGCTTCCTAAATACTACATGTCCTAAATGTGGTGGTCCTGCACGCCGTGAAACAGACACAATGGACACATTTATCGATTCCTCTTGGTACTTCTTGCGCTATACAGATGCTAAAAATGACCAAGCTCCATTCGATAAAAAAATCGCTAACTACTGGATGAACGTTGACCAATATATCGGTGGTATTGAACATGCTATCTTGCACTTGTTGTACTCTCGATTCTTTGTGAAAGTTATTCACGATTTAGGCCTTATCGAAGCTAATGAGCCATTCCGTGGTTTGTTAACACAAGGTATGGTTCTTAAAGAAGGCAGCAAAATGTCTAAATCCAAAGGTAATGTAGTTTCTCCAGAAGAAATTATCAATACTTATGGTGCAGATACTGCACGTTTGTTCATTCTATTTGCAGCTCCTGTAGATCGTGACCTTGATTGGTCTGACCAAGGCGTTGAAGGTTCTTACCGTTTCTTAGGTCGTGTATGGCGTATTGTTGATGCGTACAACGAAGAAGCTAAGAAAAATGTAACTGGTGAACTTACAAAAGACGAATTTGCATTGCGTCGTGAATTACACCGTGTTATCAAAAAGGTAACAGAAGATCTAGATAACAACTTCAACTTCAATACAGCCATTTCTGCCATCATGGAACTTGTAAATGCTATGTATGCTCATAAGGATAAAGCTGAAACAATCAATAGCTCTTTGGCTAATGAATTGACTCATTCCTTATTACTTCTTTTAGCACCATTCGTTCCTCATATGACAGAAGAGTTGTGGCATGAATTGGGTGAAACTACATCCATCCATACTGAAAAATGGCCTGTATACGAAGAGGCAGCTCTCGTTGTAGATGAAGTAGAAGTAGTATTACAAGTAAATGGTAAAGTTCGTGATAAACTTACTGTTTCCGTAAATATTACAAAAGAAGAATTAGAAACATTGGCCAAAGAATCTAGCCGTGTTCAAGAATTTATAGAAGGTAAGAATATCGTAAAAGTTATTTACGTACCTGGTAAACTTGTAAATATCGTTGTTAAATAAGGATATTCTATTTGTTTAATATTGTAAGCCCCCAACTACATAGGTAGAAGGGGGCTTATTTTAAGTGAGGTAATTATGGCAAAACGTAGCGATTATATTTCCTGGAATGAATACTTCATGGGTGTTGCCATTTTGGCAGCACAACGTTCTAAGGATCCAAATACACAAGTTGGTGCATGTATTGTTAGTAATGATAATAAAATCTTGTCCATTGGTTATAATGGTATGCCTTTGAATTGCAGTGATGATGATTTCACATGGGAACGTGATACAGCTGATGATAATAAGTATTTCTATACCGTACATAGTGAACTGAATGCAATTTTGAATTATCGTGGCGGTTCTTTAGAGGGCTCTAAAATATATGTAACGCTTTTCCCATGTAATGAATGTGCGAAAGCCATCATTCAAAGTGGTATTAAAGCCGTTATCTATCGCGATGATCTCTATAAGGATACAAAAGAAGTAAAAGCATCCAAACGGATGTTGAAAACCGCAGGTGTAGACATTATTGAATACAAATCTACAGGCCGCACATTGAATATTACATTGTGATATAATAATTTTTTACCACTAATAAGAGCCCCTATATACGCTTGTATATAGGGGCTCTTTTATATGTAGTTTTCTATTATAAATTGATATCAACCAGATCCGTTAGATTGAACGTACAGTTTTTACTATCATCCAATGTAGGATTACACTGTAGTCATGTTTATACTTGTAAACGGCCATCAATCATAATGTCTACTTCTTGGCCATCACGAGTGTAGCCTTTAATATTCATATGTTCATCACCAATCATAAAGTCTACATGTGTTAAGGAGTAGTTAAGGCCACGTTCTTTTAATTCTTCTTCAGATAAACCATCACTATTTTTGAGGCATGTAGGATAAGATGCACCAATCGCTAAATGGCAGGATGCATTTTCATCAAACAATGTTTCGTAGAAAATTTGGTTAGATTGGCTAATTGGGCTGAAGTGGTCCACCAAAGCAACTTCGCCGAGGTAGTGGGAGCCTTCATCGGTTTCTATTAACTCTTTTAATACTTCATAACCTTCTTTTGCAGTATAATCAACGATTTTACCTTCTTTGAAAGTAAAGGAGAAATCAGAAATAGTATTGCCATGGTAAATTAAAGGTTTTGTGCTGTATACAATACCATTAACACCATTATATTGGGGTGCGGAGAAAACTTCCTCTGTAGGAATATTGGCATTAAAAATAGTGCCATCTTTTGAAGATTCTTCACCACCTAGCCATATATGACCTTCTGGTAATTCTAATAAGAGGTCAGTACCATTTTTACAAGTATAACGCAATGCCTTTAAGTCTAATTTATTCAATGCTTCACAGCGGTGACGCAATTTTGCCATGTGATGACGATATGTGTCTTTCGGTTCTACACCTTCAATACGGCAAAGTTTTAATAGGGTAGCCCATAGTTGTTCAATTTTCTCTTCATCTGTACCTTCATAGCCAAGTAAATCTGCCCATAGAACAGTTGGTACAGAAGCAACGCACCACGTAACAGAGGACTTCATAATCGCTGTATGGTAGAAGGATAAAGCTTTATTTAAGTTGCGAGATTGTAGTGAAATACGATTTGTTGGAATACCTTCTAACGCTTTTGGATTCGCACTAATCAAAGATAAGAAAGCGGCCTTATCATCGATGTATTGCTTGTAGAATTCAGGAATCCAGTTAGCCGGTCTTTGTAATACAGATTCCTTAGCATGTAATAAATGTTGACGAGCGATTGGAGAACATCTCCAGTTGAGGACAACCTCTTTGGCACCTAATTCATATGCTTCTTCTGTGACGATAACTGCAAAGTCTTTGTTTTCCACATCTACAGAAATAACAAGAGTTTGATCTTCTTGTAAATTTACGCCATATTTTAACAAGGTATGGGCGTATTTTTTTAATGTTTCTTGATTCATTGTATCTCCTTATATTCGACATCAATTATGAAACTCCTGCTGGTGTGACCAATAGAGTCAACGATAGGAGTTTACTTTTTCATAGGGAATTCTTTCAGTAGGAGGTGCACTATGAAAGTAAAATTGAAGCCATATATGACAATTATATTAATCCTATGTGTTTTAGTAGGAATTTATTTCCTATGGCCTATTATAACAGATGAAAGCGATTCTGTCCTTGTTGAAGAGGGAGTAGATGGGAATTCTTCTATATCAAATGTAGCAGAAATATCTAATAAACCGATTGCTTATATTACAGGTGCCGTAGTTTCACCTGGTTTATATGAGCTTGATAGCTCTGCAACAGTAGGAGATGTGATTAAGCTAGCAGGAGGACTGTTACCGTATGCAGATGTAGAGTCTATTAATATGGCTAAATCTGTGACTGGAGGAGATCATATCCACGTAGTATTTAACTTTCACGGAAATCCTGAAGCGTTATTGCGTGGTAATAAGATAAATATTAATACCGCCACTGCTAAAGAACTAGATGCGTTGCCCGGCATTGGGCCTGCTATGGCAAAGAGAATTGAAGAGTATCGTTCACAAAAAGGTCCCTTTACATCTGTTGAAGGCATCAAGGGGGTGAAGGGCATTGGTGATGGCGTATTTAAGAAGATTAAAGACAAAATTACAATTTAGTCATCGAGATAGCAACAATGATGGGCTCTTCCATGATGTTAATTATGTTAATGGGAACCGTAAGGTTTTAACCCATAGCCAATGGGCGCATACTATATTGGGTTCTATAATTATGGGTACAATATTAGGCTATGGTCAGTATTATCCAGTACTTAATCAGATGCGATACATCTTTGCTATTGGGTTAGCTATTATAGTTGTAGGTATTTTTAAAGCATTTAAATCGTCTAATAGATGGTATTCACTTACTAAGTTAATCGGTTTAGTCCTTGTTTTAGTTGGTTTATCTTATTATCAAACAGATTTACGGATTATACATTTCAATAGTTATACATCATATTATTTACAGCAAGAAGGCGAATATCTTTGTACGGTTGTAACTACGCCTGAAAGGATAAGTTTGAATGGACAGGAGTATTACAAATATACTATTGAAGTCCATGCCTTACACCCCTATAAAAATACTGCAAAAAATGACTATATTAAAGCACAGGGGCGTTTACAAGTATACTCAAAGGAATCTGCTACGAACTATCCCATACGACTAGGAGAATATGCAATTATTGAAGGTACACCAAAGCCCTTATTTCTCATTGAAGAGGAAGGTCGTATTAATCTAAGAGGCCGATATATGAGCTCGAATACTAGAGGTCGTATCTATGATGGTGTATATCGCACTGCTAGCAACAAAGATTTACAAAGGTTTTACTATAAAGATACATTTTTTGACAAATTATTTAGGAAAGGCTTATTAATTGATGGTGTATTACACGAATCTATAGATAAAAATATTGGTCACAATCTAGAGGGACCGCAAAAAGTATTAGCTCAAGCGTTAGCTTTAGGTGGTCATTATAGTGAACTTGGAGAAGACCAAATGAAGGCTTTCTCTTATACAGGCCTTATCCATATTTTATCCATATCAGGATCACATATTGCTTTACTGTTAGCACTTGTGTACGGACTTGGACGACTTATTAAATTAAGAAAGCGTACATGTTTAATCCTTGGTATTATAGTTGCTTGTATATATTGTAGTATTGTAGGCGGTGATGCACCTGTTCTACGTGCTACGATGATGAGCATACTCATGTGTATCGCCTATGTAAAAGGGCGACTATATCAAGCTAAGCAGGCGTTATGTATATGTGCCATACTATGTCTAGTATATGATCCTTTTTCTATATTTGATGTGAGTTTTCAGCTATCCTTTGGGGCGACCTATGGATTGCTCATATGGGGAACGATATTATATGAACGAATACAATGGCTACCTAGATGGTTAAAAATGCCGCTCGTATTATGTGTGTCGGCCCAGTTGTTAATTTTACCGTTACAGCTCTATTACTTTCACTATATTAGCATTGCTAGTTTGTTAGCGGCCTGTATAGTAGCGCCCCTATTAGATATATCCATAGTTTTAATATTTGTAAGTACTTTAGTCAGTTACGTACTCCCTATATCATTAATGTGGTCTTTAGTAGATGTACTATTGCGAATATCCTTATATTTAAATCATGTGTTAGGGCGTAGTGGCAGTCTACTATGGCTTGGTATGATGCATCCTTATTGTGCTTATATATATTATGTGCTATTAGGTTTATTTACGTACTTTTTGACGCATAGAAAAAGATATACTGTACATGTCGTAGTATCATTATTTTTAATGATCTTAACCTTTGGTGCTTCCCATTATGTTACGCATCATCATCAGGAAACATTAGTTCATTATATTCCAATGAAGCAATGCAATGTATTGCTTTGCATAGAACCTAATCATGAAGGGGCTCATTTATTAATTGATGCGCCAGACCATATTAAAACGACGCCTAATGAAAGGCTTGTCAATCAAGCTATAAGGGCATATGGTGTGAATCCAAAAGTTGTAAAGGTAGACTATTTTCATAGTAACGGATCTGCAAAAACAATATATAAAAATAGTATGAAAGAAATCGATGTATATAATGGACAAAGAGGAGAAAAAAATCTAAAATTAAATGATAAGATTAATACATTATTTATTACGAGTCGATCTAGTTCAATGAATGAAATTGGCAGATTACTGCCGCATAATATAGTTCTATTTGGCAGTCCACATGGGGCTTTACGCGATGTGGACCCATCATCAGAATATATGTATATTATGGGGTACAGTTTTATTGAGGATATGTATCTGTGAAAGGAGGATGTATGGCTGAAATTAAACTCATCTATGGCGATGAGCCACAATTAATTGAAGAAGAAAAACGCAAGTTTCTTAGTGCCTATCCGGACCTTCCAATGACCGTATTAGATGATGAAGCTGGGCCACAGAAGATAAGTGAAAAACTATGTGAAGATTCTCTCTTTGGCGATCAAAAGGTATTCTGCTTAGTGAATTTGCCTATCATTCGTAAAAGCGGTAAAAATAGTGATGCCTGGATTCCATTGTATGAACTCCTTATGGAATATAACGGGGCTAATCCCATCGTTTTGATTTATCATGATATGATTGATAAACGAATCAAACAGAATAAAGAAATTCTAGATAAAATACCAAATCATCAATGTAAGCGCCTTAAAGGGGCTGACCTAGTGATGTGGATTCGTCAATATTGTACATCTAATGGATTTAAAATGACCCCTGATGCACAAGAATATGTAGCTCATCTCATCGAATTGTGGCAAGATGTACCAGTTTCTTTCATGCGAACCGAATTTGACCGTTATTTCTTGCAAATTACAGGCGATAAAGTCATTACCAAAGAATTCCTTGAAGAGAATGGTAGTGACTATGGTGCTAAAAATATTTTCACCTTTAAAGAGGCTTTGTTGAAACGAGATATTGATACATTGCTTGAATTATTTCCGTTTATGTTCGGCTATAAAGAATTAGATCGTGCTATGAGCTATATTGAGGGGCAGTTACGTTTGCAGCTACTGGTTAGCGAATGTCGCCAAGCGGGAATGTCTGTTCAAGCCATACAAAACTTATGTAAGGATCATGATTCGTCATTTAAACCATATCCGATTAAGCTAGCTTACGAGGCGAGTCCGAGAATTTCAATTAAGGCTCTACGAGCTTTATTAAAAGGGCTTTATGAGATTATATTAGATAGCCGTAGCAGCAAGGGCGATATTTGGCGATTTAGAGATTTATGTATTACCTACTGTGGGTATAAGGGATAAAAATGAAAGTACGTTATCGTGTTGTACCAAAACAGAATAAGAAATCATCCTTCTATGTAAACTGTCATAGCCAACATATGACGATACAAGCTGCAGATTCTGCGTTTTCTACATTGCTTAGTTTGCGTGAAAGATTATCTGCATGGTATAAGGAAAAAAATATTTCTTTTGATAATATTCCAACGAATACAGATACGGCTTGTTGTTTCGCCTGGAAGGTAGATACTGAAACAGGGGAAGGCTTAGATACCTATTATTATGGTGGTGGCTGTGGTGCTGGTGAATGGATTGAAGCGGCAGAAGCGCAACGTGAGGCTGAAGAGGCTAAAAACAAAGTGCCTAGAGGCAAGTCTTTTGCTGGTTATGACCAAGAAGATGAATATGATGATGTCGATGAAGATGATTTTGCCCCATTTGTAGAGGCTGTTGAGCTGGGCTACTTTAATAATAGTCCTGTTGTTGTGTCTCGTTCTAATCAAACGGCTGCCGCATCTAGCAATAGTGATACTGTCGCATCTGTGAGCAGTACACCTAAAGCAAGTAAAGGTTTTGCACATAAAAGTACTATAAAATCCACTGCTAAAGGTAGTGAAGGGGATAGTAAATACCCTCGTCGTGCCCCGAAGGATGCTCCTACTGATGAAGGCATGATTTTAGGACCTAAAATTGAGGGAGTTACCTCTAAAATTATGGGCACTTTGGATACGCCTAGTGTTATTTTTGAAGGTGTATTTGTTGGTCTAGATAAACGTGATACTAAGACTGGTAAAAGTATTGTTAACGGTAGCATCGTAGACGATACGAATAGCATCAAATTCATCAAGTTTACTAATAGCCCTGAAGAAGGGGATGCGCTACTTAAACAGTTAAAAGGTTTACAACGTGTACGCGTACAAGGTAGCGTCAGCTTTGATGATCGTTTTGATAAGGATTATATTCTATCAATTCGCAGTATCGAGGCTATGGAAACTACTAGTGTTGAACGTACTGAAAACCGTCCAGACTCCCGCGTAGAGCTTCATTTACATACTAAGATGAGTGATAAGGATGCCCTTGTATCTGTTAAAGACCTATTTAAAACAGTAAAAAAATGGGGTCATCCTGCGGTAGCTATTACAGATCACGGCGTTGTACAAGCCTTTCCAGAAGCTCAAGCTCTTGGTAAAGAGTTGGGCGTTAAGGTTATCTATGGTGTAGAAGGTTATCTCATTGATGATGAAATTGTTACTCGTGATGAAGAGCCTGTAGTAGATAAGAAGAAGAAAAAAGAAAAAGATAAACGTTACCATATTATCTTATTAGCTAAAAATATGGTAGGTTTGCGCAATCTGTACAAGATGATATCTATTTCCCACCTTGAACACTATAAGGTACGTCCTCGTTTGCCTCGTTCTGTTATTGAAGAACATCGTGAAGGCATTATTATCGGTTCTGCTTGTGAAGCTGGAGAACTTATGCAATCCATTGTTCGTGGCGCTACAAAGGAAGAACTATTAGAGGTTGCATCTTTCTATGACTATCTTGAAATTCAGCCACATACAAATAATATGTTCTTGGTTCGTAAAGGACTTATGCCAGATGAGCAAGCCCTTATCGATATGAACAAAACGGTTATTGAATTAGGGGAAGCATTAAATAAGCCTGTTTGTGCAACCTGTGACGTTCACTATTTAACACCAGAAGAAAAGATTTACCGTGAAATCATGTTGACTGCCTGTGGTTATCCAGATGCAGATGAACAACCAGATTTACATTTACGTACCACCGATGAAATGCTGACATCCTTCCCTTACTTAAGTGAAGAAAAGGCCTATGAAGTAGTTGTTACTAATACTCGTGCAATTAATGATAGCATTGAAGATATTAAACCAGTTCCAGATGGCACATATTCTCCAAAGATTGAAGGTGCCGATGAAGCTTTCACAGAAATGTGTTATAGAAATGCGAAAGCCATTTATGGTGATCCATTGCCTCGCGTAGTACAAGAGCGACTTGATTATGAACTAGACTGTATTATCTCTAATGGTTACGGCGTATTGTATTACATCGCTCATAAGCTGGTAAAAAAATCACTTGATGATGGGTATCTTGTAGGTTCTCGTGGTTCTGTAGGTTCTTCCTTTGCAGCAACCATGTCTGAAATTACAGAGGTAAATCCATTACCGCCACATTATGTTTGCCCTAATTGTAAGCATTCTGAATTCTTTGAAAAGGGCGAATATGCAGGTGGCTTTGACTTACCACGTAAAGATTGTCCTGAGTGTGGTCATGCGCTGCAAACAAATGGACATGATATTCCGTTTGCCATCTTCCTTGGTTTCGAAGGTGACAAGGTTCCAGATATCGACCTAAACTTCTCTGGTGACTACCAAGCAAAGGCACACAAGTATACGGAAGAACTATTTGGTCGTGACAATGTATTTAAAGCGGGTACAATCGGTACTATTGCGGACAAAACAGCGTTTGGTTATGTTAAAAAATACGCCGAAGTTCGAGATATACAAGCTCGTAGTGGTTTCTTTGAACATTTAGCAAAAGGCTTTACCAATGTTAAGAATACTACGGGCCAGCATCCAGGTGGTATCATGGTATGTCCTCGCGATATGGATGTGCATCACTTTACACCTATACAACATCCAGCGAATAAGAAGGAAAGTGGTGTATTAACAACACACTTTGACTATCACTCCATCGAAGGCCGTATGACTAAGCTCGATATCTTGGGGCATGATGATCCGACAATCATTCGTATGCTAGAGGATTTGACAGGTATAGATGCTAAAACTATACCGTTTGATGATCCTCGTACTTTAAGTCTATTCTCTTCCACAGAGGGTATTGGCTTAACACCTGAGCAATTACAAGGTGACCAAGTAGCAAGTTTAGCAGTGCCAGAATGTGGTACGAAATTCGTACGGGGCATGCTGGAAGACTCTCGTCCCCAAACCTTCTCCGACTTAGTACGTATCTCTGGTTTCTCTCATGGTACTAACGTATGGCTCGACAATGCGCAAGACCTCATTAAAAATGGTACTTGTAAATTGAATGAAGCCATTTCTACTCGTGACGACGTAATGAACTTCTTGATTCATCGCGGCATGGATAGAAAGCATAGTTTCTTCGTAATGGAAAACGTACGTAAAGGGAAGGGCATTGAAAAACGGAATAAACAAGGTCAAGCTACTACGGAATTTGAAGCTGAAATGCGGGAAAATAATATTCCTGAATGGTTCATTGAATCTTGTAAAAAGATTTCCTATCTATTCCCACGGGCCCATGCGGTAGCTTATGTAATGATGGCCTTCCGTATAGCCTGGTTTAAGGTATATCATCCATTGGCATTTTATGCTGCCTACTTCTCCATTCGGGCGAAGGCCTTTGATTTGCGCATTATGACGGGAGACCTTAAAACGCAAATGACTGAGTTCAATCGTATTAAAGCTCTTGATCGCGCCGCCAGTCCTAAAGATAAGGACCTTATGAGTGCCTTAGAAGTATCTATGGAAATGTACCAACGGGGTTATCGTTTTGTTAATGTAGATATTCAACACTCTGAAGCAAGACGCTTTAGCATTAAAGATGGTGCTCTATTGCCGCCATTCTTGGCTATTGATTCCTTAGGTGAAACAGTAGCTGATGCTATCGTAGCTGAACGAGAAGAACGTCCGTTTACATCTCTAAAAGACTTGCAACGTCGTTGTAAGGTGTCTAACACCATCATTGATCTAATGAAAGAACTTAAATGCTGTGGTGAACTACCTGAAGACGAACAAATGTCACTCTTTGGGGCATAATAAAATACTAGTTATACTTAAATACAAAGTAAGCACTATATCCATAATGGGATATAGTGCTTATTTTTATATATTTTGTTACAATACAATTGATATATCATTGGTACAAGGGAGTGTTGTGTAATGATAAGTGGATTATTGAAATTTCTAGGAATTAATTCATCAGATAGTGATATTACTAAAGAACCGAAAATGAAATCAGAAGAAAATGGAACTGGATCTAATATTACTAAGGAACGACAAAATCAACCTATAGAGATTGAATTTTGGGACATTGAGTCGGAGGATGTTCCTGAGTTAGAAGAATCAGATATTCCAGGTGTATACTTTAACGAATTCCGAGAATATGTTGATGAAGAAGGGAATGTGCTATCCCCATCAGAGGTGGATGCAATACGGTATAAAGACGATTACGAGGACGATTATTATAGATAGAAATTATTAGAGTGTCATATTTATATTGTTTTTATTGTGTAACGAGTGGGTAATTATGAGAGTTCCAATATATGAAGCTGTAGCTCACTATAAAAAGAATAATGAGTTACCTTATACAGAGTATTTTGGCTTAGGCTTTTTTTCTAAATTATCATTAGCCGAAAAGGCATTAACTGAGTCAAAAAATTTGATAGGTTTTTCTGATTTGGCTGATGATTCATTTTCGATAACAACTCATTATTTAAATGATTGTGCGCATATAGGTGATGATGTTGGTTATGAAATCATAAACAACAAAATTTATGGTGTTTGGTATGATTATGATATAGATGATTATTATACATGTTCAGGATACATAGGTTTATTTAGTACTTTAAAATATGCAGAGAAAGCAATAGAGTGGTATAAAACCTGGGATATATTTATAGTACATGGCATAGAGTGTTTAGGAATAGCTACTATCACTCTTAATTTAAGGGGATGGACTGAAGGTTTTATAACAATATATGATTAAATTAAGAAAAAGAGGTGTCATCATTATGTGACACCTCTTTTTTGAAAGTTTTGCAGTTTATTTATTTTACAGATTTTGAATATTTGGCAGATTTTAGTATAGAGATTTATATTTCATCCAGTTTGTTTTTGCCATTTCTTTAAGTTCTGTACCACGGCCATCAAGGATTGCATTAATCAAGTATTTACTGAAGCCTTTAGCTTGTTGGTAAGCAATTTTTGGAGGCATAGCAAGTTCTTGTTTATCTACGCGAACATTGACGATAACAGGACCATTATGGTTAAGAGCCTCCATAATTTTTTCGTCTACTTCACTAGAATTTTGAATACTTACACCTTTAATACCAGCCGCTTCTGCAAGTTTACCGAAGTCGGGATTTACAAAGTCTGTAGCATAGTCTAAGTAACCAGAAGCTTTCATTTCCATAGCGATGAAGCTAAGTTCCTCGTTGTTGAATACAAAGATTTTGACTGGCAAGTTAAGTTGTTTTAATGTTAACATTTCGCCCATCATCATAGTGAAGCCACCATCACCGGAGAGGGAGATGACTTGACGGTTTGGACATGCATTTTGAGCTCCAATGGCATGCATCATAGCATTGGCCATAGAACCATGGTTATAGGAACCTAAGATACGGCGTTTACCATTTGTTTTTAAGTGACGGGCAGTCCAAATAACTGGAGTACCTACATCAAAAGTAAAGATGGCATCTTCACTTGCTAGCTTATTCAAACGATTAACGAAATATTGTGGATGAATTGCTACACCATCTGGTTCAGCCGCAGCATAGCTATCCAAATTCTCTCTGAATTTTGTATATTCCTTACGTATTGTATCAATAAATTCAGTATTTTCACGTTGACCTACGAGAGGTAACAACTCTTTTAACGTATCTTTTACTGTACCAATAATCCCTTGTGTAAGAGGTACACGGCGACCTAACGCACTAGGATCTCTATCTACTTGAATTACTTTTGCAGTTTCCGGATAGAATGGACGGTACGGGAAGTCTGTACCAAGCATAATGAGTGTATCGCAATGCTCAATAGCACGATAACCAGATGTATAGCCTAATAGGCCTGTCATACCTACATCATATGGGTTATCCCATTCAACCCATTCTTTACCTCTGAAGGCATGTACTACAGGAGCTTGTAAGCGTTTTGCTAATTCAACGACCTCATCATGTGCACCTTCACAACCTGCACCACAGAAGAGGGTAATGCGTTCACCTTTTTCTAAATGAGCAGCCATTTCTTCGATATCTTCACGTTGTGGAACGATATGAGGTAAGCGAGGGTGATGCCATACTGGTAATTCATCAATTTCCGTTTCCATTACTGCTACATCGCCAGGAAGGACGATAACAGCAACATCTTGATTACCAACTGCTGCATTCATAGCACGGAAAAGAATTTCCGGCATTTGTTTTGGATTGGAAACGAGTTCACAGAAACAAGAGCATTCTTTGAATAAGTTTTCTGGATGTGTTTCTTGGAAGTAATTTAAGCCTACTTCGGATTGTGGAATATGGGAAGCAATAGCCAATACTGGAACACGATTGCGATGGCAATCGAATAGACCATTAATCAAGTGTAAATTACCAGGGCCAGAGCTACCAGCACATACAGTTAATTTATGAGTTAAGGCTGCTTCTGCACCTGCAGCAAAGGCTGCAGTTTCTTCATGTCTAACATGTTCAAAAGCAATCTTACCATTGCGACGTAAACTGTCGTTTACAGAGTTTAAACTATCACCAGTGATACCATAAATGCGTTCGATACCTGCATTGGCTAAGACTTCTATAAGTACATCAGAAATTCGTTTTTTTGCCATATTATCACCTTTATTTAATAAATAATATCAATTAAGTATTGTTATAAAACCATATATTATTATATTAGACCTCTTTGTAGTGTAATTATGTGATAAATGTTACTATTTTATGTATACATAGTTTATACATGTTTATATTGTTATTATAATATATTTTCAATCTAATAAAAATAGAAATAGAACTATAATAATAGTTATTTTATTTCAGGTTATATATTTAATATCTTTTCTCAATAAAAAACTCTTATTGTTGCATAACGTTAATAAAAGTGTTACTATTAATTCATAAACAAAATAGATGAGTCTTTGGGGATA
>USQK01000046.1 GCA_900556785.1 uncultured Veillonella sp. | reverse complement strand
CAGCCGCATAAGCCAATGCAATTGGCTCAGTGCACCCGAAGGCAGGACGCATCTCTGATTGTAATAAGGAAATATAATCCATCTTATACTTCCGCAATAATTTCCACTTCTACCAAAGCACCCAATGGAAGGTCTTTTACTGCTACGCAAGAACGAGCTGGTTTAGAAGTGAAATATTTAGCATACACTTCGTTAAATGCTTTGAAGTCAGCAATATCAGCCAAGAAACAAGTAGTTTTAATAACTTCAGAGAAGTCAGAACCTGCTGCAGCCAATACAGCATCAATGTTTTTGCATACTTGTTCAGTTTGCTCTACGATACCGCTTGCAACAATGGAACCAGTTGCAGGATCGAGTGGAATTTGACCAGAAGCGAATAATAAACCGCCTACTACTTTAGCTTGAGAGTAAGGACCTACTGCTGCTGGAGCTTTGTCTGTGTGAATTGTGTTCATAATAATTCTCCTTTAAAATATAATTGAAAATAATATAAATTATTCTAATGCCGCCATACTCACATTAGTAATTACCTTGTAAATGACATACTTCGTGAAAGCATATCTATAACAAATTATTTAATAGATTTGAAGGCATTGTCAAATATCGTTTTGAAATAATCCCGTTGTACATCAGTTGTTACACCTACGTATAGTACCGGTTTACCTGGCTTCAACACAAATGCAGCATTTGCATAAAGCGGAGTTTGTACATTTCCATCCGCATATAACAATCGAGAACTTGCTGCATAAGTTTGATATTTTGTACCAGCCACAGGATGTACTTGTTCCGCATTTTCTACGGTAAGCGTTCTAGGTTTTATAAGCAGTTCACCTGACCGAGTCTTAAGATTAGCATAGCGTTTCGGATCATTTAAAGGTACTACAGTTGTAGTAGTTGGAATTTGCTTGTTAATAGCATTTAACATGAGTTGTTCTGTAACAGGGTCAATTTGGCCTTTATCAAGAGCTGCCATTGCAGCCACAAACATAGGGTCATTAGCCTTATCTTTAGCTACTTTTTGCGCAATTTGTTTAACATCTACCGCTACTAGGAATGCATCTTTTTGGCCTGTTTTATCGGATCCTTGTAATTGGTATACATCAAAATTAGTACCTAAGTTTTGTAGGAACTCTTTTGCCATCATGTTTGCCATTGAAGATTTTGAAGGGTTCTCATTTAATTGTTTCTCTACAAAATCACGGGTATTTGTTTTGGATGCAGAAACAACATTGACATTGTTAGGCACTACCATAGAACCTGCAATGGTTTGTACATCCTTAGCGAAACCTACGCCAGATACGGTTCCCAATAAGCAAGCTGCACAAGCCAATACTTTCAACGATTTCATATTATTTACCTCCCTTAAGAGATTGTGTTTGATACATATGATTCAACTCATTAGCCCAATAATCATAGCTAGAGTCATCAGACATTAAAAGCTGTAAAGATACACCTTTATCTGTAGGAACAGCATAACCAATTAAGGAATAAGTATTTCTAAAGCCATCATATTTTAGACTACCGCGTAAATCGCCTGTCACAGCTGTACCATAGCGTGTTTGCACAGGTTTATAGGCCACATGCGTTGCATCTAGGCTCACTTGTTTTGCCATAAAGTCTACATAAGAACGGAATTCTTCTATACTTTTAGGAGATGATTTCTTATCTGTGGCAAGCATTTTATCAAAGGTACCTATAATTTGAGAAGGTAACTTATCATTTATCATTTTTAAGTCTTTAGCTAATTTGGCACCTTCAATGGTGTTACCTTTTAAATTTTGTAATTTTTCTTGAGCTAACTCTTTAGAATAAAATTCTACCGATTTAGAATCAGAAGAATTTTCCGCAACAGTTTTTACATCTGTGCCCTTCGCCACAACAGTATTAGCCATTCCTATTACTTGATCTATGGCATTTTTAGAATAGTTAATAACCAGTAATTCACCTACATGGTGACCTTGTTTGTCAGTTCCTTGTAATTGATAGTAGGAAAATCCATCTAAAATATCGCCCTTCATAGGTGCGACAGGAACTGGAGCATGCAATTTAAAGTTAACATTAACAGCATCCATAGCCGCTTTATTTGCAGCTGAAATCATTTGGCTTTGCTCATTATTTCGCAGTTTTGCATCCGTAGGAACATGTATTACCTCTACTGCTTTCACTGTAGAAGATGTACTGCCATACAAACCATAGCCTAAATCTACTGTATCAGCATATGCCACTGCACCCATGCCAACAGTCAAGCACGTTGCACAAGCCAATGTCATCAATTTTTTATTGAGAGCTCTCATAAGACACCTCACGATTTAACAATACACTATGTATACAGATTATATTCATAACCTGTACTGCATCTATAAGATTTCAAAAAGATAATCTATACTGCATATATTAATTATTATACTATATAGAGATGTATAACTGTATAGTGTAATTTACAACCTATCAGTTCTGCTATACAATACTTAAATAGATATGTAAACATAGAGTATGAGAAATAGAAAGGAGTGCACACTTGGTGTGCTTTTATTATGATACAAGAAATAATTCCACTCACTAGGCCTCGTACATTAGCGGCCGCTTTAGGGCCTACCATTTTAGGTGCATCCTTTAGTTATTACGCATTTGGTGCCGTAAAGGGTACAGGTCTCGCTATTTTCCATACGATTTTAATATTTTTAGCTGTTGTAACAGCTCAAATTGTTGCTAACTTATGGAATGAATATAAAGATTTTAAATCTGGTCTCGATGCGGGGCAAAAGGTCGGCAATGCTGGTTCTATCACCCGTGGTGCCATTACACCAGAGCTCATCGTTACCATGATTAAGGTACTCATGGTTGTACCTATTATCATCGGTCTTTATCTATCGGCAACTATCACCTGGTACTATATTCCAGCTGGTTTTCTTTGCATTCTCATCAGTTTTCTCTACTCTGGTGGGCCAAAACCAATTTCTCGCACACCATTTGGTGAAATTTCCTCTGGTATCGCTATGGGTTTTGCCATCGTCCTCATTACAGGCTATGCATGGACGCGAGACTTATCTTTAGCATTATTAATCCCTGCTATTCCATCTACATTGCTCGTTGGTTCCATTATGCTCACGAATAACATTCGTGATATTCGAAATGATGAAAGCCATGGTCGTCGTACATTACCAATCGTATTAGGCCGTGAACGTGCCCTCAGTTTAATGAGCGTCACTTACCTATTCAATTTCATTTGGATCCTTGCATGGATCATTGTAGGTCACATGACATGGTTCTCCCTCTTCGCTTTTCTCGCAGCACCACTAGCTTTCAAAACAGTACATACCTTAAGTACTAAAACAGATGAGTTCCTACTCGACAAAGCTATGGGTACAACTGCAGGGGCTGCAATGATTTACCAAATCATGTGGTCCATTGGACTTATCATAGGTAAATAAGGTTGAACCATAGATTCAATTATTAGCAAATAAGTGTTTACCAATACGTACATACATTAAATACAATTACATAAAATAAAGAGAGATTTCCAAACACTATCAACTATTTATAGATACTAGTTTGGAAATCTCTTTTTGGTATAACTTTAAACTATGGAGAACTCGTAACAATTCCTTCTTGATAGATAGGAAATAATTTAGTACTATAAATATAATATTTTATATGAAATGATTGTAAAAGGAGTGTGTCTAATGAGAAAATTTTTAGCATTAGCAGCTACTGTAATCCTTGGCGGTGCTTTATTGATCGCTGGTTGCGGTAATGACAATAACAAACAAGCTGCTAACAACGGCAAACAAGTATTAAAAATCGGTGCTACAGCAGTACCTCACGCAGAAATTTTGGAACAAGTTAAACCTGTCTTGGCAAAAGATGGTATTGATTTACAAATCACTGAATTCACTGATTACAACACACCAAACATTGCTTTGGGTGATAAAGAAATCGATGCAAACTTCTTCCAACATGTACCTTACATGGATGAATTCGCAAAAGCTCACAACCTTCCACTAGTATCCGCTGGTGGTGTTCACCTTGAGCCAATGGGCTTATACTCCCATCAAATTAAAGATTTAAAAGATCTTCCTAAAGGCGCTAAAATCGCTATCCCTAACGACCCTACAAACGGTGGTCGTGCATTATTGTTATTGCAAAAAGAAGGTCTTATCACATTGAAAGACTCCAGCAATATCTTGTCTACAATTCAAGATATCACTTCCAACCCTAATGGTTACCAATTTGTTGAATTAGAAGCAGCTCAAATACCTCGTTCTCTTGACGATGTAGCTTTAGCAGCTATCAACACAAACTATGCATTAAATGCAGGTCTTAACCCTAGTAAAGATGCATTGGCAATCGAATCTAAAGATTCCCCTTACGTAAATATCGTAACTGTACTTAAAGGCAATGAAAGCGATCCTCGCATCAAAAAATTGATGGAAGCTCTTCATAGCCCTGAAATCAAAAAATTCATTGAAGAAAAATACAAAGGTGCAGTTGTTCCTGCATTCTAAGGTATAAAGTGAAAGAGACCACATATGTGGTCTCTTTTTTTCTATAAGCTGTCCGCACCAAATCTAAATGGTAATAATTCATCAAGATCAAGGACTCTATAATTTCCTTTTAGATTAGCCAAAATAATCCGTGGTATGTCAAATTCAGAAATTACTTGGCGACAGGCACCACATGGTGCACAAGGCCCTTCTGTATCAGCAACTACGGCGAGGGCCTTAAATTTTGTACGACCTTCTGATACGGCTTTAAATATAGCAGTTCGTTCTGCACAGTTAGTTAAACCATAAGATGCATTTTCTATATTGCAACCTTCATAGATTGCCCCATCCTCACACAGAAGGGCTGCACCCACTCCAAAATGAGAATACGGGCTATAGGTTTTCTCACGCGCTACTATGGCACGATCAATAAGCTTTTGAATTTCCTGTTCCGTCATATCAGTTTCCTTTTCTATCATATGGATATCCTCATTCCACCATATCAAGAATCGTATCCACTACAATTGGTGCAGTTTTGCCAAAGGTAATTGCCTCTAAATATGTTTTAGCCGCATTTAGGAGCAAACTTTCATGAGAAGCATATAAGGTAGCTATGCTTTCACCCGCCCTAACATCATCACCTGTTTTCTTGTGCATTACTATGCCTGCACTGTAATCGATAGGACCATCCTTAACGGTACGACCAGCCCCGAGCATAACAGATGCAATACCACATTGTTCTGTATTCATGTGTGTAATATAACCGTCTTGAGGCGCTGTAACATCATAAGTGAATTTCCCGATGGCTAGTAAACTTTCATCATCAAGAACACGACTATCTCCACCTTGAGCATCGATCATCATGCGCAATCGTTCAAGAGCGGCTCCCGAATTAAGGGCCTCTTGTACGCGACTAAGAGCCGTTTCATAATCACAAATTTGGCTCAACACAAGCATATGGGCTGCCATGATAAGACATTCATGAGTTAAATCCTCTGGGCCATGACCTTTCAAGGTGTCAATAACCTCACGAATTTCCAAAGCATTACCAATGGCATGACCCAGTGGTCTATCCATATCGGTTAAAACAGCCTTAACAGAGCGGCCATTTTCCGTTCCAATATCTACCATTGCTTTAGCCAATGCACGAGCATCATCTAAGGTTTTCATAAAGGCGCCACTACCAACCTTTACATCCAATAAAATAGCTTGTGCCCCAGAGGCTAATTTTTTACTCATTACAGAGGATGCAATTAGAGGGATACTATCTACGGTGCCTGTTACATCACGCAAAGCATATAGTTTCTTATCTGCAGGTGCCAGCCCTTCAGATTGTCCGATAACGGCAAGGCCGATTCGATTTACTTGATTCATAAATGCTTCTTGGTCTAGTGACACCTGTAAATTTGGTATAGATTCCATCTTATCGATAGTGCCGCCCGTATGCCCTAAACCACGACCAGACATTTTCGCCACCTTGCCTCCACAAGCAGCTACCAAGGGTCCTATGATAAGAGTTGTCTTATCCCCTACACCACCAGTACTATGCTTATCTACTGTTATCCCATCAATATTGGACAAATCTACCATGTGCCCCGATTGTGCCATTGCCATAGTCAATGTGCCTAGTTCACGAGCATTCATCCCATTAAATACAATGGTCATCAATAAGGCACTCACTTGATAGTCAGGGATGTCCCCATTTACATAGCCTGAGATAAGAAAACGAAGTTCCTCATCTGTTAAGGGTAAATTAGACCGTTTTTTTAGAATAATATCATACATCCGCATGGTTATACCGCCATTCTAAGAAACCACCTAAGCACGGCCTAGGTGGTTTTCTATTATACTTCTTCGTCTAAATGATCTTTAAGTAGTTCTACTGCTGCACTGGCGCCGATACGGCTGCAACCTTCTGCAATATAGGCTTTCATGTCAGAGATAGAACGAATACCACCGGCAGCCTTAATTTTTACATTAGGACCGATATGCTTCTTGAATAAACGAATGTCTTCAAGGCTAGCGCCACCGCTACCAAAACCAGTAGAAGTTTTAATGTAGTCTGCCCCACCATTGGTGATACATTTACAGAGGGCCACCTTTTCAGAGTCGGTAAGATAACAAGTTTCGATAATAACCTTTAAGATTTTATCGCCACAAGCCTCTTTAAGGGCTCCGATTTCATTCGTTACAGCCTCAAAATCGCCTTGCTTTACATCGCCAAGATTTATTACCATATCGATTTCAGAGGCCCCTTCTGCAAGGGCTTGTTTTGTTTCAGCCACCTTAACCTCTGTCGTTTCATAGCCTAAAGGAAAACCAATAACAGTACATACATTAAGGTCTGGGTACGCTTCATGGGCGGAAGCTACAAAGTCCGGTGGAATACATACAGATGCTGTTTTATAGGCTACGCCAGCATCACAAATTTCTTTAATATCATCCCATGTAGCTGTAGGACGCAATAGTGTATGATCCACATAAGATAATAATTCTTTACCTAACATAGTGTCTCTCCTTACTAAAAGAACGACATTTGCTCTGGCTCAGGTTCTTTATGTAAAGCCTCTTGAGCAGCGCGATTTTTGTCATCAATAAATGGTTCTAGTGGTACACCTGTAGCCTTCAATAAATCTGGCAAGCTATTAACGCCCTTAGCTTTAGCCGCCTCTAATACAACCTTAGCACATGTTTCCGCATCATCTAATGCGTAGTGATGTTTAAACTCAACCCCGATATATGCGGCCATCGTGTTTAGCTTATGGTTTACTAAATCTGGCCATACTGCACGTGAAAGTTTCACCGTACATGCATAATCAAGATCAGGCCAAGGGATTTTATAGTAATCCAGTGTAGCACGCAATACATTCATATCGAATTTTGCATTGTGAGCTACCATGATATTCCCTTTTAAGTGATTTTCGTAGATAGCATTCCACAATTGATCAAATGTTTTCTCGTGGATAACATCCTTTGGTTGAATGCCATGAATTTCAATACATTCATCATCGAAGCTCATAAATGGTGGTTTAATAAGGCTGTATGCCTTTTTTATAATCTGTCCATCCTTTACGGTAATAACCGCCAAGGAGCACGCACTATTTTTAAATTTATTAGCTGTTTCAAAGTCTAATGCAACAAAATCTAACATAGGACTCCTTTCAAATCTATATGTTTCAAAATTTATATATAAGAATTATATTCATTTTCTCCATTTATTATAGCATGAAACAGTCTATAATCTACTATTCAAGGGTGACTAATAGTCACCGCTTTCACATCAATTTTAATTGACAGATGGGCCCTCTGTATGTGAAAATTATTTAGATATATATGTAGTATGGAGGTTGCAACATGGCAGATGACAGATTAATCGTTGCCCTTGACGTATCCACGATGGATGCTGTAAAAGAAATCGTATTATCCCTCGGTGATTCGGTTAGCTTTTACAAGGTCGGAATGGAGCTATTCTACGCCGAAGGAGCAAAAACAATTCGCTTTTTACAAGAGCAAAACAAACAAATATTTCTTGATTTGAAATTGCACGACATTCCAAACACCGTAGCCCATGGAGTTTCTTCCTTAACACGTCTCGGCGCTAGTTTAATCACTTTGCATGGTCAAGGTGGCCCTGTCATGATGAAAGCCGCTGTAGAGGCAGCTCGTGAAAGCGGTGAAACACTAGGCGTTGAGCGACCAAAATTATTGGCTATCACTGCTCTAACTAGTTTCGACGATGAATCTTGGACTGCTATCGGTGGCCAACTACCTATTTCCGACCAAGTAATTCGCCTAGCTAAGCTCGCTAAAGAATGTGGTATGGATGGCGTTGTATGTTCCGCATTAGAAGCTAAGATGATCCGTGAAGCATGTGGTGATGATTTCCTCATCGTAACACCTGGTATTCGCCCTTCCTTTGCAGCAACAAATGACCAAAAACGTATTGCAACTCCTGCTAGCGCATTACAAGATGGCTCATCTCGCCTCGTTATTGGCCGCCCTATTACACAGGCTGAAAATCCTCGTGAAGCAGTTCGTTTAATTATTGAAGAAATGGAGAATGTATCCAAATGATGACAGAACAAGAAGTAAAACAATTATTGATCGACACTCAAGCTATTTTAGAAGGTCACTTCCTTTTGACATCTGGACTCCACAGCCCAATGTACGTTGAAAAATTCAATGTATTGCAACATCCAAAATATACAGAAGCACTTTGTAAAGAATTAGCTGAACGCTTCCGTGATCAAAACGTTGAGCTTGTTATTGGCCCTATGACTGGTGGCATCTTACTAGCTCACGAAGTGGGTAAAGCACTTGGCACACGTGCAATCTTTACAGAACGCGAAAAAGGCGTTATGACTTTACGTCGCGGTTTCAAAATTGAACCTGGTACACGTGTACTTATCGTAGAAGATATCGTAACAACTGGCGGTTCCGTACAAGAAGTAGTTAACGTAGTTAACCAATCTGGCGGCGAAATCGTTGGTGTAGGCCTACTCGTTAACCGTTCAGGCGGCAAAGCAGAATTTGGCGTACCGCAAGAAAAAGTACAAGCTTTGCTTAACCTCGAAGTTCCTACATATAAACAGGAAGAATGCCCTCTTTGTAAAGATGGCGTAGCTATGACAGAACGCGGTTCTAAACATATTAAATAAAATACACACAAAAAGAGCTCCTTCACTGAGGAGCTCTTTTTGCTTGTGTGTAGTTATTGTGTGTAAGAGAGAGATTCTGATACGAATGTATCACGTAGAGTGTATGGCTCTACGGTGGCCATGAATGCACTTTCATGACCACGCACTCTAAAAGTGTTGTGAGAGAAAAGAATCAATGAAATACTATTGATTTTGAGTAGTCTGTGATGCACCTTGTTCCACAGGTGGTTGAGGCGCATTACCATTTGGTTGCCCACCTTGATGCATTTGGCCAGGTTGATCTTGCGGAGGCATTTGATGATTATTACATTGTTGTCTCATATGATGGTTTTGACCTTCTGGTCTCATAGATTGATCGTTATCTATTCGATGCATATTATCAACGTGATGATTCATTGGCATATGCTCCATTCGATCTTGTCTATGCATTTGGTTATTTTGATTTTCTAGTAGCATATCACATTTTGTATCTTGGAAATTGTTTGCATCATCATGATTTCGTTCTACTAACAAGTTCATCTTGATTGGCTCATTATTATTTTGTACGTCATTAGTAGAAGCAAATGTTACACCGCCAATCCCAAATGCTGCGGTTAATACTGTAGCAATTAAAAGTTTTTTCATATTTTCACCTTTACCTAATATTCAAATACGATTAAAACAACGATATCCTCAGATAGATCTAACTCTATATCTATTAATATCTTAAAATATACGGCTCAATCTATATTAATAGTTTTATATATTTTATTGAGCTTGTGTCTCACCATTAGGTGCTTGTTCTGAAGCATTACCATTAGGTTGATAACCTTGAGATGGTTGGCCTTGTGGAGACATTTGACTATTTTGATACATATGCTGACCACCATTATTTCGTCCCATACCATCTTGAGGTATCATTTGGTTTTGACAATTTTGGTACATATGTCGACCATTATTTGGCCCCATACCATCTTGAGGCATCATTTGATTATTTCCATCCATCATATGTTGGTCCATATGCATATTAGAACCATCATGTCTATGTGGTTTTCTAAACTGTTGTTCATTGGTTTTCATCCATTCACCAAAATTTGGTAAATCATTTACAGCAAAGGATGTACCTACCCCTACAGCACTGATTACAGTTAGAATGGCAGCAATTATAATTCGTCTCATAGGTCCTCCTTAATCTACATTGCTGAAATAACGTTCGCGTACACCACGAAGTTCAATACCAATAAAGATACATGTAAGGCCCCCAAAGAGACCTACACCACCAAGTGCAACTAAAGTTACCAATGATAATGCAGGAAATGCCGTTACATTCTCGAATGGTTGCCAAGAGCTACCTAATAAATACAGGATTGCCGGCGTAATAATAAATATAAGAACCCCCACAATATATGATAAACCACTACCTATGGATAGTAAGGTTTTAGATGCTTTTTTAGCCATTCCTGGTAACTGCGGCAATAAACGCTCTTTGTAGTCATCAAATCTAGCATAAATTTCTTGCATATTTACAGATTTACTGTCACCACCATCTTGGCCTAATGTATCTGTAATAATGCCTGCATCTACATAAGATGTATAGATTTCCTCTGGAGTGCCCAAAGATTTAATGATTTCGCTATCCGTAAGTCCTCTTTCATAACCCACTGCAAAATGCTCTTCATAAACCTCGATAATACTTTCTACATCAGCAACACGAGCCTTTTTGAATATATTGCGCAGTGCTTCTAAAAAGCTATTTTTGTCCATTATAGTCGACTCCTCTCAACAGGATATTGATGACACCAGAAAATTCATCCCATTCTTGGCGCATCTGATTGTATGCTGCACGGCCGTCTGCCGTGATGTGATAATATTTTCGAGATGGTCCTGTGGTGGACTCCTTCAAATAGGTCTCAACATACTTTTCTTTTTTCAATCTATTAAATAATGGATATATAGTTCCTTCCGAAATTTCAATATACTCCGAAATGGTGCTTACGATTTCATATCCATAGCGATCACTTTGTGTTAATAATGCTAGCACAAGCATATCCATAACACCTTTTTTTAATTGAACTTGCATAGTTCCTCCCTTTAGGTTGTGCCTACCTGCCAATGTGAAAGCTCTCTTACGGTCACTATCATGTACTGACAAATACATAATAACACAAGGTACCTCGTAATGCAAGGTACCTTGTTAAAAATATATTTTGCAAAATATAAATCCACGCTTTTAACGACCTATAAACACTGATAATATCTGCTTTTATAAGACAAAAACTATCTTAATTTTTTCTAATTTTACTATTGTCACCCTATATGTATCACACATACTTCGGCTACAACATAAAAATCCCCATCCAACGGATGAGGATTTTTCATTGATTTTAAAATAATCTATTTACTCTAACATCAGCTATTTATTTTGAAGTTGCTTGGCCTAATTTAAGCTGTGTACTCTTCATTTTGCCATTGTGAGTATAAGATACCAAAACTGTATCACCAGGGCTCTTAGCGTCAATTTGCTCTTTTAATTCTAACAATGTACTAATATTCTTGCCATCAATTTGAGCAATTGTATCTCCTTCCACTAAACCAGCCTTTGCAGCAGGACCATTCGCATCAAGTTGGACAATAAGAAGACCTTCCCCTTCATAACTTACATTGTTACGCGCTGCGGTTTGACGATCCACAGCCCATACACCAATATAAGGGCGTACAACCTTACCATTTTTAATAATAGAATCTACAACGGTCATAGCGGAATTAATAGGAATGGCAAATCCCATACCTTCCACACCTTCTTTAGAAATCTTAGAGCTATTAATACCAATTAACTCTCCGTCCGCATTGATAAGCGCACCACCGGAGTTACCTGGATTGATAGCTGCATCGGTTTGGATCAAGGGGAAGCGTTGGCCTTGATCATCAATAGTACGTGCTAAGGCACTGATTACACCAGATGTAACAGAGCCTTTAAACTCTAGGCCTAAAGGATTACCAATGGCGATAGCCGGTTCCCCTACTTGCAAGGAATCAGAGTCACCAATTTTTATAGGTTGAATATCCTTTGGTGGATCGATTTTAACAACAGCTAAGTCTGTTTGGGCATCTGTACCGATAACTGTACCTGTGACGGTAGATCCATTGGACAAGGAAACTGTAACCTCTCCATTTTTAGCACCAGCTACAACGTGATTATTTGTTACGATATGTCCATCATTATCAATCAATACACCAGAGCCTACACCCTCTCCAGCATAGATGGTACGGTTAAAAATATCCTTTTGGAAAACTTGAGTGGTAATTCCCACTACAGCTGGGCCAGATTCTTTTGCCGCTTGAACTACGTATGTATTACGTGTATCTGTAATAGGTTTCGTTTGTTTAGTTTGCTCCTTCACAGTTGTTTGATGTGTAACAGGATTACCAAAAAAATAGTATCCACCACCTACACCAATACCGAGGGCTAGCACACAAGCAATAATTGATTTCTTATATTTTGAAAAATTCATGCATATCTCCTTATATCATCTCTTAATGATTTCTTAGTGTTATATTCCTTATCATATAAACTGCCAATCGCAATCGAATACACACTGTAACAACAATGTAATATAGCAGCATGTAGCAGTATATATCTACTTTCACCAAAATCAATTTTATAAAATCGATTTTTGATGAACCTATTATAGTACGCAAGACTTTACATTGCAAGATAACAATTTATTACATCTATTATAAAAATATAATTTCTATAAATAATATGTATCTTGTAATATGTTAAAAGCAAAGCTAATTTCAAGACGATTCAACTATAGAGAAATTACATATAAATATATCTATATAAAAATGTACCATATAAAACATAAAGGGCATTCACTAGCCGTCGCTAGGAATGCCCTTTATGCATATAGTTTGAGAGTGTAAGGACTGTTGAGAGAGAGTATATGTAGATAAGTTGAGAGAGAACTTATTAAGAGAGAGAAGTTTAGTTGTTTCTTATCTAGAATCAAAAGTCAGCCTTACTTAGATAAGTATACATGGAATATCTAAACTATCAAAGGAAGTATATAAACAATTTTTAAATCTTTGATTATATCTATATAATAACTTCCTATAAACTCATATTTTATCAACAGCCACCAAAAATGTGAGCGTAATATGAAAGTGTTTTTCAGTTATCAAACAAATTTATAACCAACGCCCCATACAGTAATGATGTGCTTACTATCGGATGGATTATCTTCAATTTCTTCACGTAAACGGTTGATATGTACAGCTACTGTTGCATAATCACCATAGGAATCTAGCCCCCAAACGCGAGAATATAATTCTTCTTTACTAAATACAATATCACGATTGCGCATCAAGAATTCTAATAACTGGAATTCTTTCTTTTTAAGGTGAACTTCTTTTTCGTTTACCCAAACTTTCATCATCTTAGGATCAAGACGGATTTCTCCAGATTGAATCGCATTGGTTTCCATAGCATCACGCTCTGTTAAACGCTTATATTGTGCTAACATAGCTTTGATTTTTGCAATCAATACAGATGGAGAGAATGGTTTTTCAATATAGTCATCAGCACCTACGCCGAGACCACGGATTTTATCGATATCATCGAGACGAGCTGTTACCATAACAATTGGTACACGAACCTTGTCACGAATTTGGCGGCAAACTTCAAAACCATCCATTTCTGGCAACATAACATCAAGGATGATAAGGTCTACAGGAGTATTTAAGGCAGCCTCAATACCTTCAGTACCATTAGTCATAATAGTTACATCATAACCTGCCACCATCAAATAATCACGCTCAATATTGGCGATATCCAAATCGTCTTCAATAATTAAGATATGTTCACTCATGATTCTTCTCCTTG
>USQK01000045.1 GCA_900556785.1 uncultured Veillonella sp. | reverse complement strand
CTATATGTTTGAGGCTAATGGGGCGGGAGAACAGCCTTCTAAGCAGGCACCGTCGATATCTGAGATAAATATATATACGCCTAAAGAACTCAATGCACGTCAAAAAGACTTAGTTGATATCGGTCGCTATACAGCGTCCGGTGATCAAGGTGCGTTGAAAAGTACAATCGCTTCTGCTATTGAGCGAGGTACGTTGACACCGCAAGAGGTGAGTATTGCGATACGTCAACTTTACTCTGCTGCTGGATTGAAGCAAATGAATGCAGCTTTAGCTACATTCGATCAATTGCGTGAAGAGCGCCCTGAGTTTGGTGCTGATTACGAAAAAATGGTTCCAAAGCAAACAGGACTTAGTGCTTTATTGGGGAATGGCACTAATGGGGCTGCTTTAACAAAGCAGAAGCCTGAGGACGCTAAGGAAGCGGTTCAATATAATACGTTCCGTATGAAGAAGCCGAAACCGCAAAATCGCAATCGTTCTCGCCTAGGTAAATTGGACCGTGAATTGGTCGCTGCCGCAGCTTTAGGTACGCGTGTAGGTAAAAATAATCTATTCGCTGCATCTGAAAAGAGTTTATCTGAGCTTGGCCTCAGTAAATATCAAATTGAAAATCTTGAAACTTTGATTTTCTAATACCATTTAGACCTACTTCTTCGGAGGTAGGTCTTTTTATGTTCTAAATCATATGTAGAAAAGGGAAATATAATTGACGTTTAACGCCCCCTTTTCTATAATTAATAAGATAGGTATATGACCTGTAATAATAGATATAATTAATAATTAATATAGATGTAAGGAGAAAGTATGCGCCTTCGTAGAAAACCGTGGATTGATGAAGCTATCCACGAATATGACTCTCATATTATTTTATCTGGTCAAGAGCAGTATAAGGGTAAATGGCGTGAGTTATTTGTACATCCTGAACGACCATTATATATGGAGCTTGGTACAGGTAAGGGACGCTTTATTGCGGGCATGTCCGAAGCGTATCCAGATGCTAACTTCGTAGGATTTGAAGTGCAAATTGGGGTAATCTATTACGCAGCACAAAAAATCTTTGAAGCAGAACGAGATAATGCTAAGGTATCTCTTTTTGATATCGCTGGTATTGAAGAGATTGTTGCGCCAGGTGAAGTAGATCGCTTCTATATCAACTTCTGTGATCCATGGCCTAAGGCAAAGCATGCTAAGCGTCGCCTCACATATCATACATTCCTCGATCGTTATGCTCGTCTTTTAAAAGACGGTGGTGAGGTTCACTTTAAAACTGATAATGAAGGTTTATTTATGTTCTCTCTTGAAGAATTCAAAGAATGCGGATGGGAACTTAAAAATGTAACCTATGATTTACATAGTACAGACCTTCCAAATGTAAAAACTGAGTATGAAGAAAAGTTTAGTGCTAAAGGGCAACCTATTTTCCGCTTAGAAGCAATTAAGCCAAAAGTACAAAAGGAGGCTTAACATGGAAACACCGAATAAGGGGGATAGTCGGTGGGGCTCACTCTTTAAAAATGATTTACAAGGTATGCTCTTACCTATATTACTCATTACGATTATAGGTAGTGTGAATATCTTCAGTGCCACCTATATTAGCTCTATTTACGAAAATACAGGGCTTTTAGGGTACTTTTCAAAACATATAGGTTTCCTATTTCTTTCAATGGCAATAGGTGTTATTTTATATCGGTATGATTATAGACAACTACAAAAGCCACATATGTTGCAACGCATAATGATTGCAACCCTAATAGGCATGGTGTTAGTTCTTGTGGCGGGCTCTGTTATTAATGGTGCGCGTCGGTGGATCGTTATCGGCCCCGTATCGATACAGCCGTCGGAATTTGCCAAGTTAGCCGCCATAATATGGACATCTGCTAAATTGAGTACCATGAGAAAATGGGGTAAATCAAGATATAATAATCCACTCACAAACTTACAAGGGTATGTGAGTGAGCGCGTAGGTTATATGTTGCCAATGTTAGTTTGGCCTATCATCTTTGCAGTGTTAACGATCTTGCAACCAGATATGGGGACAACTGTGCTAATCTTTGGGTTCTCCTTCATATTAATTTATTTAGCAGGTTTTGATGGTCGATTCTTTGGTGGTGCCTTTGCTGTAGCTGGCGTGATAGGATTTATTGCAGCTCGTATGTCACCGTATCGTTGGGAGCGGATTCAGTCTTGGTTCGACCCTTGGCCTCATGCTCAAGATATGGGCTATCAAACGGTGCAAGGTCTTTTGGCTGTAGGTTCTGGTGGTATTCTTGGGGAAGGCTTTATGCAAGGTACATCTAAGTACTTTTACTTGCCAGAAGCTCATACAGACTTTGCATTTGCCGTGTGGGCTCAAGAAATGGGCTTTATCGGTGCAGTCTTTGTAGTTCTTTTGGTGGCAGCCTTTACATACTTTGGTTTCCGCATTGCTAATCGATCTCGCGATGAATTTGGTAGATGGTTAGCGATGGGGATAACCTTGCTCATCAGTGGACAAGCATTATTTAACATCGCCATGGTTTGTGGCATTATGCCTGTAACTGGTGTGCCTTTGCCATTTATTAGTTATGGTGGTTCTTCGTTGTTGATGAACTTTATGGCCATAGGCTTGTTAGCTAGCGTTGGTCGTCGCAATGTGGAAGGTGTAAAACAAGTTGGTACTGCTGAGGCTTTGCCGTCTTTACGTGAGGAAACGCAAAGTCGATTCAAACCGGCTGCTCCGAAGCGTCCTCAAAAAACGGAAATGCCTGGTCCATTCAGACCGAGAGAGACTAAAAAGCCTACTCGTAGACGACCTAGGTCCGAACGTTGATATTTAACTTATGTAGTATAAGGTGAATATATTTAGTGTGGATTTATATAGCATCTCTAAAGAGGTGCTGTATAAATGCAACGTACTTGTATTGTGTGTGAGGAGAAAAGATGAAGGATTATATTGATATCCAAGAACGCCCGTCCTGGGGTCGAATGTTGCCACTTAGTTTCCAACATTTATTTGCTATGTTTGGTTCTACTGTATTGGTACCATATTTGTTAAAAGTAGATCCGGCAACAGCTTTATTTATGAATGGTATCGGTACATTACTGTATTTATTTGTTTGTAAAGGTAAAATCCCTGCATATCTCGGATCTAGCTTTGCTTTCATTGCTCCTGTAGCAGGCGTATTATCTGCAGGTCTTGGTTATGAGGCTGCAAAGGGTGCCTTCGTTGTATTTGGTTTATCCTTTGTAATTTTATCTGTTCTGGTTCGCTATATAGGTACTCGTTGGATCGATAAGTTATTCCCTCCAGCAGCGATGGGGGCTATCGTAGCTATTATCGGTTTGGAATTAGCACCAGTAGCGATGAGTATGTCTGGCCTTATTGGCAATCAAGATTTAGGCATGAGCCACAGCCAAGCTATTTTTATCTCTATGTTTTCCTTAGTTGTAACCTTGCTTGGTACTGTTGTATTCCGTGGCTTCTTAGCTGTAATCCCTGTTTTGATTGGCGTTGTTTCCGGCTATATCTTGTCTGCCTTTATGGGCGTTGTTGATTTCTCTGGTGTAGAGGCTGCTCCTTGGTTCTCTTTACCACAGTTCTATGGCATGCCTGTATTTGATATCAATGCCATTATTATGATTATGCCAGCACTCTTTGTAGTATTTGCTGAGCACGTAGGTCACTTAGTTGTAACGAGCAACATTGTATCAAAAGACTTGATGAAAGAACCAGGTCTACAACGTTCCTTGCTCGGTGATGGCCTTGCGAACATCCTTTCTGGTTTCTTTGGTGCTACACCAAATACGACATACGGTGAAAATATCGGTGTCCTCGCTATTACTCGTTGCTTTAGTGTATGGGTAATTGGTGGTGCTGCAGTTCTTGCGATGATTATCTCCTTTGTAGGTAAAGTAGCCGCTCTTATTCATGCTATTCCAGTTCCTGTTATGGGTGGTGTATCCATTCTCTTATTCGGTATCATTGCAGCATCCGGTTTGCGCATGTTAGTAGAACGTAAAGTAGACTACACAAACCCTGTTAACATGATCTTAACATCTGTTATCCTCGTTGTAGGTCTTAGCGGTGCAGAACTTGCTGTAGGTCCTGTTGTATTGAAAGGCATGGGTCTTGCTACTGTAGTAGGCATGGCAATGAGTATTATCTTATTAATTCTTCAAAAAACAGGCGTTGGCAATGACCAATTGAAAAAAACAGAAGTATAATTTAATTTGAGTCTATTAATGAAATAGTATCTTAAGATGATAACTTCTAATAGAGGACAACTTCTAATAGAGGATAACTACAACATTAAAACTTTGAACTAATATACTTTATAAACAACGACTACTGAATCAGGTGTAATCTGTGAAAGTAGTCGTTTTCATTTTTCTTTATAATTTATTCTTTATATTGTATAATGAATATATAAGTTGCATAAAATTAATTATAGAGAGGAGGGCCTATGGAGTTTTTAATTTGGATGGCTATAGGGATCGCCCTGATGGCGGTAGAACTCGTTGTACCGGGCGGTATTTTAGGACTCATCGGTTATTGTGCATTTCTTTGGGGCGTTTTTGTAGCTCTTGGAGAAGGAACGGTAGCGCTGTATGCAGTACTAGGATTAACGGCCTTACTAATTGTCCTTATCATCGTGTTCTTTAATCACTTTGAAAAGACTTGGATAGGCAAATTGTTTACCTTAGGGCAACGATCTACGACAAAAGCTGGCTATGTATCTAATGATGTATTAGAGGACTTAGCTGGTAAAGAGGGGGTAGCTCATACTACACTGCGCCCTGCAGGTATTGCTGAAATTGATGGTAATTTGGTAGATGTTGTAACTGAAGGGGACTTCATCGATGCCGGTTCACCTATTGTGGTACTGCGTGTTGTAGGCGGCCGCAATATTGTTAGAAAGCGTGATTAAGCTTTCACCACATCGTCGTATATAATGGAGGTTATTATGGATGTAGGTATTTTAGTTTTGATTCCCATTCTACTGATTGGGATTATGGTGTTCTTGTATGTTGTGCCATTAGGCCTTTGGGTATCTGCTCTTGCAGCAGGCGTTAATGTTGGTATCTTTACACTCGTAGGTATGCGCTTGCGTCGTGTAAATCCATCCCAAATCGTAATGCCTTTGATTAAAGCTAATAAAGCAGGCCTTGATGTAAATGTAAATCAGCTAGAAGCGCATTACCTTGCAGGTGGTGACGTTGACCGCGTCGTAGATGCGTTGATTGCCGCTGAACGCGCATCTATTCCTTTGACATTCGAACGTTCCGCAGCTATTGACCTTGCAGGTCGTGACGTATTGGAAGCGGTTCAAATGTCCGTTAATCCTAAAGTGATTGAAACACCAATCATCTCTGCAGTGGCAAAAAATGGTATCGAACTCAAGGTTCGTGCTCGTGTAACTGTACGTGCTAATATTGACCGACTCGTTGGTGGTGCTGGTGAAGCGACAATCATCGCCCGTGTTGGTGAAGGTATTGTAACAACTGTAGGTTCCTCTGAAGAGCACACAGATGTACTAGAAAATCCAGATCACATCTCTCGTACTGTATTGGGTAAAGGTCTTGATGCGGGTACTGCATTCGAAATCTTGTCCATCGATATTGCGGACGTAGATGTGGGTCGTAACATCGGTGCTCAATTGCAAACTGACCAAGCAGAAGCGGATAAGAAAATCGCTCAAGCTCGTGCGGAAGAACGCCGTGCCATGGCTGTTGCTACAGAACAAGAAATGCGTGCGAAAACACAAGACATGCAAGCTAAGGTTGTGGAAGCACAAGCTGAAGTTCCTAAAGCATTGGCAGAAGCTTTCAGAAACGGTAATCTTGGCGTTATGGATTACTACAATATGAATAATATTATTGCAGACACTAAAATGCGTGAAAACTTAGCAGATAGTGAATAGGAGTAGCTATGGACTCTATTTTGTCTTCTGTGCTATCTATCTTTTCGCATAACCCTATATTTGTTCTAGGTATCATCGCGTATATTGCTTTTTCGATTATAAAAAGTAAGAATACAGAAGAGTCTGATGACTATGATAACTATGAAAGTTCGAGTTCTGGCCAGACTTGGGAGGATATGGAGCGTGAATATGGTATCTCCATAGAGAAAAAGCCTGTAGAACCTTCACCTGAGGATTTGTTGTATGATGATGATTTTTATCGTGAAATCTTCAAAAATAGACCGATTGAAAATCAGCATCCTGAGGCCCCTTTACGAAAAAAGGGTGGAAGACTGTTTCAATATGATGATACGGAGACATCTGATAAACATGTTGAAGTGGATCCAAGTAATGATAAAACTCAAACAGTTTTAGCTTCCGAGGATCATTACGATGAAGCATCTACAACGCAACAAAGTACTCATGGTTCATCCAAGAAAACCTCAATTAAATCAACTAGCTTTAGTACTAATACAACTCGTTCGGCTCGAGAGTCTGTTATAGGTCCTTCTTTAAATGAGCGATTAGCTGAGTTTAAACGAGATAAAGCATCTAAAGAGGGTCGTGTTCTTCTTGAGAATGTAAGTGTCACAACTGCCCCAGCTGTAACTTCAACACGTAAACGAAAAGCTAATCATGCCCTAAAAGAGGGGATGAAGTGGTCTATTATTTTAGGAAAGCCAAAAGCTCTAGAGCGGAGATATCGCTAATTAGAATACTAACAATAAGCTCTACTAGAAGGTTGTTAGGCCATAGAATATGGATGGTTTATGCCCAGATATTGTGATAGCAACTAGAATTACACTTATCGTATGTGGTGCATATAATTACATATGGAAAGAGGTTCCTATTGGTCACCTATGTGACTATTAGGAACCTTTTTTGTATTGTTTTTTCTTGATGGAGCTTTCACAATAATAGGGAAAGGAGTTCGTCCATAAGGAAAGGTGATATTATGTATCGTAATGTGCGCGTTATACCTAGACAGCTATTGGAACAACTATATGTAGAAAAACAGTGGAGTGTTAGAGAGGTAGCAGAGTATTTTCAGTGTAGTGTAGACACTATTATGCGACGCATGAAGCAGTATGACATTGAGCGAAGACCTTTAAAAAAGGATATCAATATGGTTCATGTACAAGCTCTATACGAAACTGGTAAGTGGTCTCTACACTCGTTAGCAAAGCGTTATGATGTGTCTATTACGACAATGGCAAGCCGTATGAAGGAATATGGACTGGCTTGTCAGCGATCTACGAAGAATGTATCTATCGATCCAGTACGTATTTGTAGGGCTTATAAAAGTGGAAATACTTCGGATTCTATTGCTCGCATGTACGGCATATCCCGATGGAAAGTACATCATGTGTTGAGGCATATGGGAATATGTACAACACCGAAGGTACAAAATCATCGAAAGGTAGAGGAGATGGCTTACTTATATATTCATCATCATATGAGTACCGATGACATAGGTTTAGCCTATGGTATACGAGGATCTACGGTGGCTATTTATTTACGGGAACAAGGCATAGAAATTCGTACCAATACTTTACAGTTAGATGAAAATAACATAAAAAACCTACGAGCAAAAGGGTATGGTGTTGCTAAAATAGCGCAGATAATGGGGTGCTCTGCTTCTGCGGTTAGAAAGCGACTAACTATGAAAAAATATATCTCTCCTTGATGTAGTGTAGTAGATACTATATACTTAAATTTATACAATGATGGGAGGAATATTATGTTCGAAATTATCTCTGCTTTAATACCGTTTTTCTTACTTGGCATAGTTGCCGCTGGTTTATCCCGTGTATCTGGGGTGGCCTTATCAATGATTATAGTACCAACTCTATTGATTTGGGGTGCTAATGCCATTGATGTCATCGCTTTCATGTTGCTCTTTGTAGTGTACAACAACTTTACAATGGAGACACAAGACGTTCGTTTAGATTATAAAGATCTTGTATTATTCCCTAAATGGCGCTTGTGCATTCCCTTTATTTTGACTATTATTACAGCCTACTTTGCACCGGCTGCGGGCATTGCAGTCTTTATGGCTTGCTTTGTATTAGAACTATTGGCTACCGTGTATAAACGGATTTCTGAAAATAAACGTCCTCGTTTACACCGCGTTATCGTTACATCAGTTTTAAGTGCTGTTGTGACGGCTGTAGGTGCTTATGCAGGTCCAAAAATTCCTAGCGAATACTACTTCATCTGTGCTGGTTTAGCAATCTTAGTTATTACAGGCTTTGCATGGTATGTAGGTAACCATCGAGATGCTTTTAGAGGTGCGTGGGAAACAATTTGGGCTGATTTTAATCTATTCTTGGGGATGTTTGGTGTAGAAGCATCTTACTACCCAGCAGCGCTAACTCGTTCTATTCCAAATCCAATGGATCGTATGTTACCAATGATTACCGTAGTAGGTGGTTATGCAGGTCTCATGGTGGTGTTTGGGCTGTATAATATCTTCTCCATACCATCCTTGATTACTGCTATTGGTGCGGCTATCGGTATTCGTCTATTTGGTTTGTACGAATTTCCACGTCATGGCAGCTTCTCCTACTTGGCTATTGGCTTTGCTGTAGCTGCTGTTGTGTGCTTGTATCTCGTGTCTCCAACACCAGTAGGTTTTGATTATATCAATACATTGGTATCTCAACCTATCGTTCAATAATGATTGCTCCTATAGTCGTTGCTATATCATTTTGGTAATATTGCTAATGTCTCACATGGTAGCTAATTGAATTTGAATATGTGACATAGTTCATATATTGTGTTGAAAGTTGAGTCCATACTAGATTATGAAAGGAGTTGATACTCTGTGGCAGAAACAATTGAAACGAGACCATTTCCGCCATTCTTACCAAAGAATACGACGGTAATGATGATGGGGACATTCCCACCAACTTCCGAAAAGCGTTCTATGGAATTTCATTATCCTAACTTTCAAAATGATATGTGGCGCGTGTATGGCTTAGTATTCTTTGACGATAAGGAACACTTTAGAAAAGGTGAGGAAAAAGCCTTTGATGCGGATAAGATCAAAGCGTTCTTATCTGAAGCGGGGATTGCTTCTTGTCCTACTGTTTTGAAAGCTATACGCGAAAAGGGCAATGCATCGGATGCATTTCTTAAGGTCGTTGAACCTGTACCGCTTGCAGAGGTATTGGACCGAATTCCACACTGTAAACATATTGGTACCACAGGTGGTAAGGCCACAGAAATTTTGTTAAGCCTTTTGCCAGAAAAGGTTAAACTACCTAAAACAGGGGAGACAATTCCCTTTGTGTTTAACGGTCGTGAACTGACGTTAACACGATTGCCATCTACATCTCGTGCATATCCATTAAGCCTTGCCAAAAAGGCTGAAGCCTATAAAAATTTCTTTAAGGCTTGTGGATTACAAACGAAATAATCTTGATAAGTAAACTAATTTAATATGTATAAATAACACCTTTGTTATTATATTGTATTTTTAATGATGCCATATAAACAGTCAAAGGTGTTTTTGTTATCAAAAATTAATGTGAATTAGAAAAATGGATATAACTATATTATGATTGGCTATGTATATATTGTTATAAATAAAATTAATGATGCATATAACATTTTAATTCTTGATTTTTAGAGTGAGAGGTTTATAATTAATCGTTGTTGCAAATGGTTGACAATAGTTTAAGAAAATGGAGTTGATATTATGGATAAGGCTAAAGAGGCCTTATGGACAAGATCCTTTGTCCTTGATACTTTGATTAATTTCTTAGTATTTTTGATTTATTATTTATTAATCGTTATTATTGCGGTAGTAGCAAAGGATAATCTTCATGCCACAGCAAGTCAAGCTGGCTTGGCCGTTGGTATTTATATTATTGGTACTGTTGTTGCTCGTTTGTTAGCAGGACGGTTTATTAGTATCTTAGGCTGTCGTAAGATGTTGTACTTAGGTTTGTTGATTTACTTAATTTCAACAGCCATGTACTTCTACACACCTAATTTATTGATGCTCGACAGTGTTCGTTTCTTAAATGGTTTTGCTTACGGTATTACATCTACGGCTACAAGTACAATCGTAGCCGCTATTATTCCAATGTCACGTCGCGGTGAAGGGATTAACTACTATGGTTTGTCTACATCTCTTGCCGCTGCAGTAGGTCCATTTTTAGGTATTTTGATGCTTCATAGCCTTGGCTATGACTTTATCATCGCCTTCTGTGTTGCTCTTATCATCCTTTGCGGTATCGGTTCCGTTATCATGAAATTTAATGAACCTAAGCTCGATATTGATTCTGAAGAACATAAAGGCATTAAAATTTCCGATTATATCGAACCACGTATGAATTCTATTAGTCTTGTTTCTATACTAGTAGGTTTTGCATACTCTGGTGTTATCGGTTTTATGGCCGCTTATACAAAAGATTTAAACCTTATCTTAGCAGGTACATTCTTCTTCGTTGTATATGCTGTAGTTATTACGATAACAAGACCATTACTTGGTATTGTATTTGATATGAAAGGGGAAAACTTCGTTCTTTACCCTTGCTTCATATCTTTAGCACTTGGTATTTTCTTGTTGTCTATCGCTCACTCTACATGGCTTATACTCTTGTCTGCTGTGTTTGTTGGTCTTGGATACGGTACATTTATGTCAAACGGTCAAGCAGTAACTGTTAAAATCGTTCCTGTTCACCGCATTGGTGTTGCCACATCTACATACTTCATTGCCTTAGATATGGGCTTAGGTTTTGGTCCATACATTTTAGGTGCTATTAAAGAGGTGGTTGGTTATACAAGTATGTTCCATGTTACTGTTGTAGTAGCACTTCTTGCATTCGTTGCTTATTATTTCCTCTATGGCCGTTATGTAGGTACTGAAAAAGATCTTTCTTTGAAAGCTCGCGCTGAAGAAGAACAAATCAGAAACCGTAAACGTAATGGAAAATTAGCATAACATTAGCTATATTTCTTACAATCACATAACATATAAAAAGGACTATACGAGATATCTCGTATAGTCCTTTTTATTGTTAAGGTATCTTAGGATTCCATTGTATTCTATACTACTAGTTTAGTATTTAAATATCCTTCAAATGCCATCTAGTAGTATAGGTGCATGAGAAGTTACATCTATCCTATTATTTCTCAATATTAACGATGTTTACGATAATTTCTACGGCTTTTTTCATGTCATCAATACATGCGAATTCGTGACGACCATGTAGGTTTTCTACGCCAGTAAAGATATTAGGGGTAGGGATGCCCATGAAGGAAATTTTAGAACCATCTGTACCGCCACGGATAGGGTCGCAAATAGGCGTGATACCCGCTTTTTCCATAGCTGCTTTAGCTACGTTGACACATTCCATGTTGTCTTTGATGATATCGTACATATTGTAATATTGATCTTTTACGGATACTTCACATACTTCGCGGCCATAGATTTCGTTTAATGTTTGACCAGCTTGTAAGAAGAATGCTTTTTTCGCTTCGAACAATTCTTTGTCATGGTCGCGTATGATATAGTTCATTTTGCCAGTATCTACTTGAGTTTCCATGCTCATGAGCATAAAGAAACCTTGGCGACCGCATGTGTGTTCTGGAACAGCAGCACCTGGTAATAGAGCATCGAATTGCATTGCTAATTTAGCACAGTTAATCATAATGCCTTTAGCAGTGCCTGTATGAACAGATACACCTTTTAATGTAACGGTACCGCCAGCAGCATTAAATGTTTCGTATTCAAGTTGGCCAAGGCTTTCACCGTCAATAGTATAAGCAAAATCAACAGGAAATTGTTTTACATCAAAGTGATCTGCACCGGTACCGATTTCTTCATCTGGGCCAAAGGCACACATGATTTTACCATGCTTGATTTCTGGATGAGCTACGAGGTAGGCGAGGGCTTCCATGATTTCGCAGATGCCAGCTTTGTCGTCACCGCCTAGTAGTGTAAGACCATCGGTTACTACCAAGGATTTACCAATATAGTTCTTTAAATTAGGAAAATCTGCACGACGTGTGTAGATTTGATGTTCTTCGTTGAGGCAAATATCACTACCATCATAGTTTTCTACAATGCGAGGCTTAATATTTTCTGCGTTGTAATCAGCTGTATCCATATGAGCGATAAAGCCAATAGCAGGTGCTTTTTCATCTGTATTAGCATTTAATGTGCCAATAACAAAACCATTTTCACGGTTGTAAATAACTTCATCTAAACCGATTGCTTTTAAATCAGGAACGAGCACATTAGTAGCAAAGTCTACTTGAGTTTGAGTACTTGGAATGGTTGTACTTTCCTCGTTAGACCGTGTATTTATGCTTGTATAGCGTACAAAACGTTCGACCATTGATTCCATAATGAGCCTCCTCGTAAGTAAACATACGTGTTATACATATTGGTATAAATGCTGTATATAATAAAGATTCTTAATATACTTTCATTGTAGAACAGAGGGGCTGAAAATGCAAAATAAATATTTATGGAACGTGTGATATTTTATTCGCATAATGCATAGAAAACCATTGAACCATATATAGTGCCGTGTTAGTATAAAGGTGAATAGTTATACGTTTGTACATTTTCTGTGAGGAGGTTTTACCATGTCGGACGAAACTCGTTCTATCCCGCCCGTAGAACCCGTATTGGATCCTAAGAAGGATTACGTAGAGATTAACTCATATGTAGTATTCTGGGGCCTATTCTATGCGGCAATTTTCACACTGGCTGTAGGTTATTTATGTTTGAAAATTGGTCAAACAGTAGATGCCTTTGCTCCAGTATCTGTACTTGCTATGGGTACAGCAGTTATTTTGAAACGGCAAAATGCTTTTGCCGAAACGGTTCACATTCAGGCTATCGCTAGTTCTAGTACGAACACATTAGCTGGTGCGATGTTCTTCTTACCAGCTCTATACATTTGGAATGTTACAGATGTAACCTTTGTACAAATGGCGATTCCTATTATCCTTGGTGGCGTACTTGGTGTTCTATTATGCGTTATGTTCCGTCGCTACTTTGTTGAGGAAATGCACTATGTGTATCCGTTCCCAAGCGGTCGTGCTGCTGCTGAAGTACTAATGAGTAATGAAGGTAGCAAAGCGAAACTCATGCTTGGTTCTGGTCTTATCGCTCTTGTATATGACTTTATTCTTAACAGCCTCGGTTGGTGGGAAGAGGTTATCCGTACTACCGCATTTAAATGGGGGTCTGCTCTAGCAGATTCGACTAAGTTAAATGCTGCTGTAGATACAGATGCTGCGTTGCTTGGTCTTGGTTACTTCACAGGCTTACGGTATGCGGCTATTATCGCAGCTGGTTCCTTCTTCTCTTGGTTCGTATGTATTCCAATCGTATACTATTTAGCTCCGGAACATATCATGCAAATCAATGGGCATGCAGTTCCACTTGCAGAAGCTCCTATTCGTAAAGTATTCTTAGATTATGTTCGTCATATTGGTATCGGTATGCTTGCTATGGCAGGTATCATCGGATTGCTCAATATGTCTAAGGTAGTAGCTAGTGTTGTTAAAAATGCAGTACTTGATATTTTCAGTTCCAAAACCGTTGATGTTAACTTGCTTCGTACACAACGCGACGTGCCTACATCTTGGATTGGCGCTGGCATCTTATTATGTACAGTTCTATTTGCAGCATATTTCCACTTTATGTATGCTGAAAGCTTCTCCCAAACAATCGTAGCATTCTTAATCGTTCTAATTATGTCCTTCCTATTATCTGTAGTAGGTATCAGCTCCATTGCCTATACAGGTACAGAACCAGTATCTGGTATGACAATCTTCATGATTATCATTTCCGCTGTATGCTTAACAGCTGCAGGTATGACTGGTAAAGTAGGTATGATTGCAGTCCTAATGATGGCTTCCTTCATCGGTACGACTATCGGTATGGCTGGTAACTTCATGTCTGAGCTTAAAGTGGCTCATATGACAGGTGCTACACCTAAGAAAATGGAACAATGGCAAATCGTTGGTACCATTCTTTGTGCCGTACTTTCTGTAGGCGTTATGATCCTCTTGAATGATGCATATGGCTTCGTAGGAGACCATGCATTAAATGCTCCACA
>USQK01000044.1 GCA_900556785.1 uncultured Veillonella sp. | reverse complement strand
AGCGCAATATGGATGTATTGGGCTTCGCTTGCTATATCTGGAACATCGAAATGACCTTACATGTGGCGGACATGGTGAAAGCCGTTCGACCAGATATTAAAATCATTTTAGGTGGACCAGAAGTATCGTTTACGGCCGATGAAATCTTACATCGATGTCATGCTGTTGACTATGTTGTACAAGGTGAAGGGGAAGAAGCTTTCTACCAACTCATTAGTGCATTACAAAATGGTAAGGATGGATTAGGAGAAGAAATCCCTGGTGTACGAGGCCGCCATATTACAGGTCAACTTATGGGATCCACTGAGGCCGTAGAGGTTAAAGATCTTAGTACCATTCCATTCCCATATGTAGAAGAGGATATGGAGGATTTAGAACATAAAATCATCTATTATGAATCCTCTCGCGGATGTCCATTCTCTTGTCAGTATTGCTTATCTGGTAATAAGAATACAGTGCGGTTCTTCCCACAGGAGAGAACCTTCAAAGAGTTACAATGGTTTATCGACCATAAGGTAAAGCAAGTTAAATTTGTAGATAGAACATTTAACTGTGCACCACATCACCATCGTCCGTTGATGGAATTTATGCGAGATGCCAATACAGAGACGAACTTCCATTTAGAAATGGAACCTGAGCTCATGACGGAATGGGAAACACAAATTCTCTGTGAAACACCACCAGGACGTATTCAAATAGAGGTAGGCGTACAAAGTACACATAAGAAAACCTTGGATGCTATTAATCGTTACAATGATTGGCCGTACATTCAAAAGGCAATTCGCCCTATTATTGAGGCGGGACGCACACATGTACATATGGATTTAATTGTAGGTTTGCCTTACGAAAATAAAGCGCGTTTTGGATTATCCTTTAACGATTTATTTAGCTTACAACCTCATGCGCTACAAATAGGTTTCTTAAAACTATTAAAAGGCTCTGGTGTACGCCGTATGGAGGAATACCAATATATTAGTGATCCGTTAGCGCCATATGAGGTTTTGAGCACTCATGTATTACCATATAATGATGTACGCTTCTTAAAGCACTTTGAAGATGTATTTGAACGCTTCTATAATAGTGAGCGTTTTAGAACAGTCTTTGGCTATATTGGTAGCAAGCTCATAAAGGAACATACTGACACATCTATAACTGGTGAAGATACAGCAACAAATCATGTACCGCCTATGAAAAAGTATGATCCTAACAAAGTAGAACCTAAAAAAGATGCTTTTTCATATTTCTGTGAAATGACACAGGCTTGGCTCGATGCGGGAAATCATAAGGTTAATTTGAAAGATATCGACCAAATTGAGTTCTTATATAATTTCTTCTTGGCCAAAGGAGATAAAGTAGCAGCTGAATTATTACAGTACGATACACTTGTTAGCTATCGAGGTAAGGTTCGCAGCGAAGCCGTTGGTTTGCCGAAGCAGACAAAGGAACTTTTACAAGAAGGGGAAGCATTCTGGCGCAACGAAGAGATTGCATCTCAGTATATTCCAAACTATACCTTCAAAGAATGGCGCAAAATTCGCCAACAATACGTGGAAATGCCTATGTCTAAGGCCACGGCACATGTATTAGGTATAGAAAATGTACCAAATACACCATTTACAGTAGTGATAGACGTTAATAAAGAGGTAAAACCCTTTATACGTCCTGAAATAGAGGCTTGTTAAATTTCACAAGCGATGATTGGTTAGTTAAATAGGAGTGTTATGACCGATACAACGAGACCAAAACGATACCGCATGGTATCTAAATATTATAAAGAAACATATGGGGAAAAGGTTTATAAATTGCCTGTTGCCTTACCGCTTACGTGTCCAAATCGAGATGGTTCGGCCGGCGTAGGAGGCTGTACCTTCTGCGGTGAAATCGGTGCGGGCTATGAAAATCGTCCTGCATGGATGACAGTGCGCATGCAATTAGAGGAAAACATTGCTCACATAGGTCCTAAATATAAGGCGAAAAAATTCATACCTTATTATCAAAACTTTAGCAATACCTATTTGGGACTTGATGATTTTAAAAGCTATATGGAGCAAGGCTGCATCGACGAAGCGGTAGGTATTGCTATTGCGACGCGACCAGATTGTATTGCCGATGAATACTTAGACATATTGGCTGATATTAGAGATCGCTTTCAAAAGGATATCTATATTGAATTAGGATTGCAAACGGTCAATTATGATACCCTTGAGAAGATTAATCGTGGCCATGATTTAGCACAGTTTATTGATGCTGTACTACGCATTAAGAGATATGGATTTAATGTAACAACCCATATGATAGTAAATCTTCCATGGGACACGATGAAGGATACAATCGAAGGTGCCCGCATTTTGTCAGCCCTTGGTGTAGATCAAGTTAAACTGCATGCTCTATATATTGTGAAAAATACATTTATGGCCAAGTGGTACCAAGAAGGTCAGTTCACCTTAATCAGTGCAGAAGAATATGCTGATCGGGTTGTGAATTTTGTTCGTCACTTGCATCCTGACATTGTATTACAACGTCTTGTAGGCCGAGCACCTGAAGATAATACGTTATTTACGAATTGGTCTATGGGATGGTGGCGAGTTCAAGACTTAATTGATGATAAGTTAGACGAACTGGATGCCCATCAAGGTGATTTATGTGATTATTTAAACGGCAAAGCCGTTCGTAAGTTTATAGATTAGGAGGTTGTATGAGCGAACAAGTATTTACATTTCCTACATATGACCTAGCACAATCCATACTAGGTCAACATAATCGATATTTGCATATGATGCTTGAAGTCATCTCTGCAGATGTAGTGGCACGCGGTGATACTGTGGTTATCAAGGGCGATGAAAAACAAGTAGAGGCCTTGTATCGCACGTTAGAGGAACTGGTATTTTTATATCGTGAAGGCAGTACCATCACTGAGTCCCAAGTTCGTATTGCGGCAAAACTTGTAGCGAACGGTAAAGCTGATGCTGTACATACTATGTTTGAAGATACCTTATCCGTTAATATGCGCGGTAAAAATATTACGCCTAAAACGGAAGGTCAAAAATACTATGTAGATAGCATTCGTAAAAATACCATTACCTTTGGCATTGGCCCTGCCGGTACAGGTAAAACATTCTTGGCCGTAGCGTTAGCTGCATTCTATTTAAAAAACCGCAATGTAGATAAAATTATTTTGACTCGCCCTGCTGTAGAGGCTGGTGAACGGTTAGGATTCCTACCTGGTGAATTACAAGACAAAGTAGATCCATATTTGAGACCTCTTTATGATGCATTACATGAAATGTTTGGCATTGAGCAAGTACAACGCTTTATGGAACGCGGTACTATCGAGGTAGCACCACTAGCATATATGCGTGGTCGTACCTTAGAAAATGCCTTTGTTATTCTAGACGAAGCTCAAAATACGACGGCTGAGCAGATGAAGATGTTCTTAACCCGGTTAGGTAACAACTCTAAAATGGTTGTGAACGGTGACAAGACACAAATTGACTTGCCACCACGTGTTGTATCTGGTCTTGGTGAAGCTGAAAAGGTATTGCGTCATGTACCTGGTATTAATATGGTTTACTTTAGCGACCAAGACGTTGTTCGTCATGATTTAGTAGGTCGTATTGTAAAAGCTTACGATCAGTATCATGAACGTAAATTAGCTGGTGAGACTGCGGAAACTAACGCAGCATCTAAAGAGCATGTAGCGAAAGGATAAGCATGTATATACATATTAGCTATGATGAAGGAATTCAAGAGGATTCCAATATTGAGGCCGTTATCCGTAAAGTTTGTGATGAAGTAAGTCGCGTATATGGTCTTGAAGAAGATGAAATGAGTATTTTACTCTGCGATAATGCTAAGATTCATGAGCTTAATAAGGAGTATCGTGGTATTGATAGACCTACCGATGTATTGTCTTTTGCCCTAAATGAAGGGGAAGACTATGAAGGTAGTGAAGAGGAGCATCACTTACTTGGGGATATGATTATTTCCTTAGAGCGCACTCGTGAACAGGCTATCGAATATGGACATAGCTTCGAACGGGAATTAGCGTATCTAACGACTCACAGTTGCTTACATATTTTAGGCTATGACCATATGAACGATGAAGATAAAAAAGAGATGCGTACGGAAGAGGAATTTATCTTAGGTAACCTTGGTTATGTGCGGGAGGATGCACCATACAATGAATAAGAACGAACATTTTAAATCTGGCTTTGTTGCCGTTGTAGGACGCCCTAATGTTGGTAAATCTACCTTAATTAATGCCCTTATTGGCGACAAAATTGCCATCGTATCCGATAAGGCTCAAACAACGCGTAACCGCATTATCTGTGTATATACAGATGAAGCAAAACAAATTGTTTTCATGGATACGCCAGGTGTACATAAGCCAAAACATAAATTAGGTGAATTCATGGTAGACGCTGCCATTGAGTCCTTGAAAGAAACAGAAGCTGTTTTATTTGTAGTAGCAGGTAATGAAAAGCGCGGCCCTGGGGACAACTTCATTATTGAACAATTGAAACGTGTAAAGGTTCCTGTATTCTTAGTCGTTAACAAGATTGATACTCTCAAAAAAGAAGAGCTTTTAGAATCTATCGTATCTTATCAAGATGCATATCCATTTGCAGGGGTTATTCCTATTTCTGCAAAGGATAAAGAGAACCTAAATGAAGTTCTAAATGTATTAGAAGAAACATTACCGGAAGGTCCACAATACTTCCCAGAGGATATGATTACGGACCAACCAGAACGTTTAATTATTTCCGATATCGTACGCGAAAAAATCTTATTGTCTACTCGTGACGAAATTCCTCATGCTATCGCTGTAGATGTAGATGAAATGAAAACCCGTGATGATGGCACAACCTATATTCGCGCTACTATCTACTGTGAACGAGATTCCCAAAAGGGAATCATCATCGGTAAAAAAGGGGCCTTGTTAAAACAACTTGGTGCTGAAGCGCGTGCAGATATTCAAAAACTATTGGCTACAAAGGTGTATTTAGACCTTTGGGTTAAGGTTAAAAAGGATTGGCGCAATAAATCTGGTATGTTATCTGAACTTGGGTATCGAAAATAATTTGATATAATATATAGATAACGTATTTCCATAGTTAGATGAAAGGAATAATAATGGATAGTGTAGATGGCCTGTTACCCATAGGGTTTGGTCTTTTATGTATTGTTTTAATTAACTTTTTTGTGGTCGCAAAGTTCTCCTTTGCTCGTCTTCGTAAAGAGCATGTAGAGGATATGGATATCCTTTTAGAGAAGGATAGAGAGTTTTTATTAAAACTCTATCAAAACCCTGAGTATTTTTTAAATACGACGCAGTTTTTGATTTTATTCTTTATTTTGGCTCTTGCTGGTACAGGCACTTATGTATTTGATAACATCGTAGATCGGCTTGTAGCGGTATTTAATGTACATAGTACATGGATGCACTTCATACTAGATATACTTTTATTGTTATTAATTAGCTTAATTGTTTTAATCTTTGGTGAAATCGTACCTAAAGCATTGGGCTTATCATTCCCAACAAAGTATGTAAATACCTATAGCCGTATCGTAGTAGCGGCTGGTCGTTTGGTATATCCGTTCATTTGGATTGCTAGCAAAATATCCACTGTTATTTTGGGCTTTTACAAAACAAAATATTTAACAGAGCTAGACCTTGTGTACTCTGAAGAAGAGATTCGCATGATGATCTCTCGAAGCCATGAAGAAGGTCAACTAGACCAAGTGGAATCAGAGTTGATTGACAATGTATTTAACTTTGTAGATCGTAGAGCTAAAGAGGTTATGGTACCGCGTCAAGATGTGGACTGTATTTTCGTTGAAGATGGTTACGATGAAGCGATGAAATTTATTCGCTCTAAAGCACATACGCGTTACCCTCTATGTGTGGAGGATAAGGATCATATTATTGGTCTAGTTCATATTAAGGACCTCATGGAACGTCCTAACCAAGCGCGCAAGGATTTGCGTAATGTAAAACGTGATATCTTAACTGTGCCAGAGGTAATGAAGTTATCCACACTGCTACAATACATGAGAACTCGTCGTATCTATCAAGCTATTGTTGTAGATGAATACGGTGGTATGGTTGGTCTCGTAGGCCTTGAAGATATTATCGAAGAGCTCGTTGGGGATATTCAAGACGAACATGAACCACACTTACCAGCTAAAATTGCTTATGCAGATGGATCCTTTGAGTTTGACGGCAAAGTTCTTGTAGATGAAGTAGAGGAAATGATGGACATTGAAATCGACGATTCTGATTCTGATACAATTGGGGGCTATGTATTTGGTCTTTTAGAACGGACGCCAATCGTAGGTGATACTGTGGATGCATTGGGATATACCTTTGAAGTAACACAAATGCAAGGCTATCGCGTATCCCGTATTAAAGTAACACCTTTACCTGAAGAGGAAACAACGGAAGAAGAACATGAAGAAGCTTAATGGTGGTTTTAATACACCTGCCATCGTCATTAGTCGAAAAAAACATAAGCTATACTCTGTATTTACTTTTATCACACCTAGCTTAGGACTCATTCGTGCATCTATACCACATAAGCGAATGATGACCATGCGTAACAGTTCCTATTTACGTCCTTTTAGTGCCATGTATATAACGGTCGTACCTGATGGTGAATATGTAAATGTTACACAGATTGATGGTTCCTATGTGGTAGAATCATTAGATGTAAATTTAGATAATATTGCTTATGCTGCAGTGGCTAGTGAGCTCATTCAAGAACTATTTGCAATGTATGATGTAGATCGCAAGGTGTTTGATACCGTTGTAAACTATTCCAAGCAAATACGGCGCCGCAATGTACAGCTAGGAACGATAATGCTAGGATGGCAATTACTATCCCTCGCAGGGATTGTGCCTAGTGCTAATGCTTTTTCACATCAAGATGGTATTGATCCATTCTGGATACAAGTGACAGAAACAACAAATCTTAGCATTTCGCGTTCTGTAAAAGCTGGATTACCTCAAATTCTCGCTTACCAGTGGGGCGAAGACACGCCTATAGAACTTCCTAAAACAATTTGGAAGGATCTTGAAAAGCTATTATTTGCATACTGCGAGCAAGAAATTGGTAAACCATTACAAAGTGTTAAGTTTTTAAATTCCATAATTTAATGATAGTAAAAGGCAGTTTGAGAAATCAAACTGCTTTTTTTTATATGTTATGAGATGTTGAATGGAGATATCATTTTCTAGTAAGCATAACTAGTATATATTTTCTGTATCTTAAGACACGTATGAAAAAATATAATACTAATAGACATATGTGCATCTGTAGTTGACACTTTTAATAACAATTATTTATAATATAACAATGTTATATTATATGTTTTTATAGGAGGTCATTATGCAGCTTTTGGGAAATCTCAAAATACATTTTCTAGCGCTCGTACTAACTGTAGTCGCTGAATTTATAGGCATAAAAAAACTAGGTCCTGTTGTATTGTTGCCATTATTGTACACATTGATTCTAGGTTTATTAATTTCTATTCCTAAGTTTAAAATTCTTACTATTAAACAGATGGAAAAATCCGCAGATTATATCGGTATTGCCGTTATGATCTTGATGGTAAAAGTAGGTTTAGGTATTGGTCCAAATCTTGGTATTCTTACAAGTGCAGGCTGGGCATTGTTATTACAAGAGCTTGGCCATTTCTTTGGTACTATTGTATTTGGTTTACCTGTAGCTTTGTTAGTAGGTATGCGTCGTGAAGCAGTAGGTGCTTGTTACTCTGTAGACCGTGAGCCGAACGTAGCGATTATTATCGACAAATTTGGCTTTAGCTCTCCTGAGGGTCGTGGTGTTATGGGCATGTACATCTGTGGCGTTCTTATCGGTGCTATGTGGTCCTCCGTATTGGCTGGCATGTTGGCACAATCTGGTTGGTTTCATCCATTGGCATTAGCTATGGGTGCTGGCGTAGGTAGTGCTAGTATGATGGCGGCAGCTACAGCTCCAATCATTGCAGTATATCCAGATTATGAACAACAAATTATGGCTCTTGCTGGGGCTGCAAACTTGTTGACTACCGTTCTAGGCGTATATTTTGGCCTATTTGTTTCTTTACCAGTTATGGAAAAAACATACAACTTCTTTACAGGCCGTACCCGTGAACAGGATTTAGCAGAGGAGGCAGCAAATCATGAGTAAAAGCGAAAAATTAACACAATTTGTCATCGTTATTTGTATTGCTGCTATCATCACTGCAGTAGGTAACGTAATGGATGGTAAACATCTATTTAGCGATAGTTTAGTTGGCGTGGCTATCTTAGCAGTCCTTGCTACAATTGGTGCATTGATCTCTAATTTGCCATATGCTAATAAATTACCTATGGTATTCTGGGTTTCCTTAGTCGGTGTTGTTGCATCCTTACCAGGTATGCCGGGCCAGGAATGGATTATAGCTAAAACTAGCCAAGTTACATTCCTTGCTACTACAACACCTGTACTTGCTTATGCAGGTTTATCCTTAGGGAAAGACCTTGGTGCATTCCGTCGCTTATCTTGGCGCATTATTCCTGTTGCATTAGCTGTAACAGCAGGTACTTTCATCTGTGCAACAGCATTAGCCCAATTAGTACTTCATTTAGAAGGTTTAATTTAATACTAAATCATAATGTTAGATGTCTAAATTATGTTAAGATATAATTATAGATTTATATTTTAGAAGATATCTATACATCATGATGACATGATCGACCGTATTTTATACGGTCGATTTTATAAAGGAGATAGTATGAGCCGTATAACAAAGGAAGAAGTAAAACAACGTGTTTGTAAAGCTATTGTTGATGCACAACCGCGTTTACGAGAACTAGCAGAATCTATTATGGCTGAACCAGAATTGGGTTTTAAAGAGGTAAAAACCTCTAAAAAGGTTCAAGATATGTTTTATGAACTTGGCATTTCTTATACTACTGGTCATGCACTGACAGGTGTAAAAGGTAGAATGAAAGGCCGTGATAGCAAATATACGGTTGCCATGGTGGGGGAATTAGATGCCATTCTCTGTCCTCGCCATCCTCGTGCCGATGATTTAACAGGGGCTGCTCATTGCTGTGGTCATAATGTGCAAATTACTAATATGTTTGCCGTAGCTATAGGCCTACAAGCAGTGATGGACGAATTAGCAGGCGATGTTGTGCTATTTGCTGTTCCGGCAGAGGAAATGATTGAGATTGATTACCGCAATAAATTGCGTGAGCAAGGCAAACTTAAGTATATGGGTGGCAAGCAACAGCTCATCTATGAAGGTGCTTTTGACGATATCGATATGGCTATGCAAATGCATGTGGAGACAGCCAAAACTCCAGCTGGTGAAATGGGGCTTGGTAGTACCTCTAATGGTTTTGTATCTAAGCTGATTGAATATCACGGTAAGGTAGCTCATGCGGCTCAGGCACCTCATGAAGGCATCAATGCTCTTAATGCTGCTTTGATGGGCGTTATGGGGGTTAACTCCATTCGTGAAACTTTCAAAGAAAGCGATTATTTCAGATTCCACCCAATCATTAATCAAGGCGGTACATTAGTAAACTGTGTGCCTGATTATGTCCAAGTTGAAAGTTATGTGCGTGCCTCTAATATTCAAGCTATTGTAGATGGCAATCATCGTGTTAACAGAGCATTAAAAGCCGGTGGCGATGCAGTAGGCGCCACATGTGTTATCCAAGACCTACCAGGCTATTTACCGATGTGTAATGATGAACGTATGAATGCTCTATTACGTGAAAATTCAAATCCTATTTTTGGTGAGGCCAATGTATACCAAGGTCCACATATTACGGCCAGTACAGATATGGGGGACGTATCTCACTTGATGCCGGTTATCCATCCATGGGTTGGCTGTATTAGTGGTGTACTGCACAGTGCAGAATATGAAATCTCTGTACCTGATGTAGCGTACATTAAAACAGCACAAGCATTAGCTATGACAATCGTAGACTTACTATACGATGATGCTGCAGGCGCTAAAGATGTATTAGACAACTTTACACCAGCATTAAATAAACAAAGCTATATTGAACTCTTAGACCGTATTGCTAAGGGTGAGTAAAATAAACCACCTATTGAAGATACATTGATTATCTTTGATAGGTGGTTTACAATTTATTTATATAACTATAATGATTTATTTAAGTCTATTTCTTATATACTAATGTATATATTAGTATATTTTTATAGGAGATTATGAACGAGAATCTTGCTTTACTACTAGCTGTCTTATATCTAATCTATAGATTTAAGACATATAAAAAAACTAATAAAATAATAGAAGACAGAATAGAAAATGTTCACAAGCCATACTTCAAACGTGTACGAGATGTTTTAGGTTGTTCTGAAGAAGAAGCAGAGAAGGTCGGATTAGCATTAGACAAATATTTTGTACCCTTAGACAGTAAATTCTATAAAATTGATGATAGTACTTACTCATTTGTTGATGCAGGCGGTCTTAAAGGAACCTTTTCAATAGATCAAAACTATAATTTATTGACATTAGTTTATAACGATGTTGATTTACTAGCTTTACATTAGGTTTAAAAATCTATAAGTAAAGAAGGTTTATATGATAAAAGAAATAACATTGTATGTAGTAAATATAGTATTATTAAATTTATTTTTTTTAGGTGAAAATTAAAATGGTTACTATAAAAAAAATTTTTTTCTATACATTTGCATTATTTTCCTTGACTTCAATTATATATGGAATGGCGTATGATTATATGAACGGTGCTGAAATTCACTATGATTTTTTTGGTGCTGGATTTGTTAGTTGGTTAATATTCTTTGGTATATTGAAAGCAATTTTAAATATATAAATAGTATTAATTCAAAATTTGATGTTTGGTTAAATGATACAGCTAGTATTTAATTTGATCTTTTTGATTCTATTATTCTCTATTATGGGAAAAATAATATATGACTATATTAAAGGTCATAAGATAGCATATAAATCTTATGGCCTTACTTTTGTATGCTGGCTTATTATTTTTGCTTTATTAAAATTAGTTTTTGAGCTGTAAGCCTTGAAAAAAATATTACAACAGATGAAGAAGTAAAAATGAGGTGTAATAGAATCAATGAAATTAATATATTATTTTGCTACTATATCCTTGTTTTTAGCATTTGCCTATAGTGTAATTCAATATATCCGAAGATCTAATAAGGACATAAATGAAAAATATAGACTGATTAGTTTTGGTATATTTTTATTTGTGCTTTTTACAGATTTAAAGTTCTTAGATACCATAAATAAAGAATTTAAGTACTTAATTGAGTTTTTATTGTTATCATTTAGTACATACCTATTTTCACTAATTTTTAAAAATAGTGATAATAAATGGACTTATTATTTATTTTCTCTAATTACTATATTGTTATTTTTAATGGCTATTTTGTTCTCAATCTAATTTTTTATTAATCAAACATGGGTTATTAGTGTATTTATATATTCTGTATATTAAAAATATAATATGATTGATTGTATGATGAGGGCATTAGTATGACTTTTATAATTAAAGAAATTGGATAATCATATATGAGCGTAAAAATTATTAAGTTATTAAATTTAATAAGGTTTAGAATAATTGGAACAATTTTTTTAGCAATTACTATAACAGATAATGCTATTGAGGCGACTGCACCGAATGTAGACTATAGGTTTATTATCCCTATATTAGTTATGGGTGGCGTGTTATTAACACCATTAATTCGTGGTCGTCGTATTGTTAAGCGTATATATAGAAGAGGGATAAATCAGTATAATTCGAGATTAACTGTATGTATATTATTTATTTTAGGATTTCACAATAAATTAGTTGGTATACCTATCGCGAAAAAGAGTATTTATGGTTGGTTATTTTTGGGATTTTGGGTTATAGGTTCTATTATTACTTTTATATGGATGTATTCAAATAATGTTCCTATATGGATATTATGCATTTCTATGATTATAGCTATTTATAAAATACTAAAGTTATTATATAGTTAGGGCGTTGTCAATTTATTTGAATAGAACATTTTATATTTTAATATGATTTAACATGACTGTTATTTTATATAAGAGTTATTTAAAGCTAGTTAGGAGATAAGTCTGCTAAATGATAAATAAGTTTGATTATACTTTTGGAGTAGTATTATTTATTTTGGTTTGGGATCTTCGTGCGTATTATAAAAATGTATTACAAGGGAATTTAACTCGTAAGCAGCAAGAATGGGTAAATAATATGCGATACCCACAATTATATAAATTTACAAATTTAGTAAGTATAGTGGCTGGAATTGTTTTTTTAATATTCTATATTTTCTTTAATTTTGGATATGCTTATTTTTATCCATTAGGTGCAGTCCTAGTAATTCATTTTTTTAAAGATTTCATTAGAAATATCCAGAAAAAGGAATCTAGTACATATAAAGATGGACGTAATGAAAATTATATATACATAGTTGGAATCATGTTTATCTTATGGATTATATTTCATTAATTTAATAATGCTATTAAATTAAACTTTTATTTTATGGTTGTAATATCTCCTTAGAAAGCAGACGAATGGAAAAACAAATAGCAACTATATTTTTTCTCTTAAGTTTTAACTATCTTATGTTTAAATATTGGGGTACATGGAAAGTAACTCTTTTAGCATTAATAGGAAACTATTTTCTTTTATGTATTTTTATAAAATCATATATTGGTTTACCTAAATTCATTGAGGACTTTAATGTAATTTTTATATTCGGAATATGTATTTTAGGTGCTTATAATTTATGGCGAAAAAGTAAAGCAGGAACACTAACTGAGTATGAAATAAGAGGATGGTTTTTGATGCGTATTTTCTTATCATTATTTATCTTAGCTGTATTAGTATTCGCTTTAATATTTATATTTATGGAGTATATTTATGGGATATATATCTAGACTTGCTTTCATTGTCTTAAACGTTTCATGATATTCCATTTTCGATTAGTGGAAGAGCAGTTAGAGATAGATTATAAAATGAGCAAAAAATATTTATTTTATGTACTTACTTTTATAGTATCAATATCAATTTTAGGTATTATTAGTTATTCTTTTAGGTATCAGTGGTTTATAAACTCTATTGTTGATCAAAATCATAAACTTGGATTAAATCGTAATATAACAGGTTTTGCTGCCGATTATCCTTATATTTATACTTATGGAGATTATGGAATATTAATTCTTAATACTTTGCCTAACGGAAGTGTTAAGATTTTACCGAATTATAAAGGGTTTACCTATATAGATGGGGCTTATATTATTGATGATAGTAGTCTTGATCGCTTAAAAAACGTGTACGGTGATAGACTACGCATTTATTCATCTATTGATGACTTTTCTGAAGATGAACGATTGATTATAGATGAAATAACAAATAAGCAATCTAAGAGATTTGATAAAAATGATTGGCTTTATAAATCCTTTTAAATAAAAAGTGTAAGTTATATGACATACTATAAAGGTCTTGAATACGGTGGAATTGCAGTCACTTTTGGCCAAGTTGGCTCTAAGTTGTTGGAAAATAACTCTCTATTTGAGAGTTTGCATGGCAAGTCAACATAATTTAAGCATGGCTCAAATAGTTTTGTTTGCTGTTCCTGATGGTTTGATAGTTAATCAGACAATTTCACCAACTATTAATATTACTAATTAAGAAATTAAAAATGAATGGAAGAAATAAAAGACATGGAACTTTTATTAATTGGTTTACTACTATCTAACTATATGTTAATTAAAAATCAGCATAATAATCTCAAAAAATTTAGTATTGTTTTTTTATTTAGTAATATATGGGGAGGATTAAATCTTTATTCTATGTATGAGCATATTAATGGTATTGAAACAATCAATATATTATGCACATTACTTCTTATTTTGGCTGGTGAATATATATTTTATTATCGTTATAAGAAAGGAACATTGGAAGGGGTATCTAAAATATATTTTGATATAAATAATTCTTTGTCTATTATTATAGTTGTTTCTTTTAGTATTATTGGAATAGTTTTTCTACTTTGGGAACTATTGAGGTGAAAATTATGAAAAAATTATTTTTTTATGCATTTGCATTATTTATCTTAATTTCAATAATATATAGTATTGCTTATGACTATATGACTGGTGCTGAAATTCATTATGATTTTTATGGTGCGTTTTTTATTTGTTGGTTAGTTTTCTTTGGTATCTTAAAGCTAGTATTAAGAGTATAAATCTATTAGAGTTATATTAAATATAGTTTTTATAAGTAATATAGAGATTACGATTCATGTAATTTAATTGACAAGTAAAGAGAATAACATAATGCGACGATTAATAGTATATGGATTTGCAGTATTAGCTATACTTAATATCTTATATGGAATAGTAGATGATATTTTAACAGGTAGTCCGATCCATTATGATTTTTACTTAACTTCTTTTGTTTGTTTCTCAATATTTTTTATTGTGCTGAAACTAGCTTTACGCGTATAAAATAATAGTTTGACATTCTTCCCTCTATATTGCTACAATATTGTGTATAATATATGCGATGAAGCAGAGTAGTAAACCTCTCTAGCGAGTGAGGATGGTG
>USQK01000043.1 GCA_900556785.1 uncultured Veillonella sp. | reverse complement strand
CAGAATATTTTTGACGACGGTTAAAATTCGATGCATCTTTACCTTCATACTCCTTTTGCTCCCCTTGAGAACGAGGGTTACTAGACTGAAACTCAGAAAAATCGATTGGACAAGGATTCATAGCACGTTGGAACTCAACTTCTTTTCGAGCTGCCGCGATACTAGGATCCTTGATGTTGCTTACATCTACGTGTTCACTCATTCTATACTCCTATAGAGGTCATCGCCATTAACCTTACCATACGTCTTATGATAAAAGCTTGTGTGATATCTCTCACTTATTCCTACTAATTTAATATGATTATGTGACTATATTACATCATTTAAATACCTATGTCAATAGTAGGTATTTAAAATTTATAATGATTATTGAAAATAAAAAAGCCCGAGCTAAATCTTTTCTAGATATAACTCGAGCTTTATTTAGATTATGTAATTAGAACATGAAGTTTACATCTGTACGCCAGTAATCACCTAATTTATTACCATCCATGTCTTTATTACCGAAGCCATAGTAAGCACCGATAGATACGTTTTGGAATGGTACATAGTTTACAAGACCTTCTCTCATATAGATGTCACACAATATCTTATAGATTAATGTTATTTTATGTACTGAAATACATTATAAAACTCTTATTCATGAGGTGTAGTATAGTTAATATCTTGTGCCTTGTAGCTTTCACCATGAGCTAATACGTGAACGATGGTTTCCAATGTGGCACGTACAGTTTCAACAGCCATGCTAGGTTGATTTGGTTTATCCACCACTTGGGATGGCAAGTACGGAATATGCATGAAGCCCGCCTTAATATTACCTTTTTGTGCTGCATAATGACACACTCCATACATCAAGTGATTGCATACGAAGGTACCAGCTGTATTAGAAACCTTTGCAGGAATGCCATTTTGGTGCAATGCATTGACAATATTTTTAATTGGTAATGTCGCAAAATAGGCACTAGGACCACCGGATACAACAGGTTCATCTTCAGGTTGGTTGCCTCCATTGTCTGGAATGCGGAAGTCATCGCAGTTAATAGCAACACGTTCCACTGTAATATCTGGGCGCCCCCCTGCTTGACCTACACATAGAATAAAGTCCGGTTGACATTGTTCAGCCGCTGCTTTCACAGTATCAACAGATGTATAACGTACAGTAGGAACCATTTGAGTCACTACCTTATAATCACCATCGGTATAACCATCCATTGTTTTTACCGCTTCCCAAGCTGGGTTAATAGGTTCACCACCGAATGGATCAAAACCGGTAATCAAAATTGTTTTCATCACACTACCTCATAACAATATCTTATGGTGTATTAGAATAATCAAGCATGATACATAACCTTAAAAGGATATCATATACTTTCATAAGGATATCATATACTTTCATAAGAATATCGTTCTTTCACAAAAAAGAGTTAAATAAAGTAATACATTAATAGAATATTCAACACGAGCATAATCAATGCAATTGGGAGTTGGGCTTTAATAACGCCGTATTGATCGCGCATTTCAAGGAGCGCTACCGGCACGATATTGAAGTTGGCCGCCATAGGTGTCATCAAAGTACCGCAATAGCCTGCAAGCATTGCAATAGCACCGACAGCAGCTGGGTTAGCACCATGAGCTACGACGAGCATTGGAATACCGATAGCACTTGTAATCATTGCGAACGCAGCAAAGGCGTTACCCATAATCATTGTGAAGATAACCATACCGATGCAGTATGCCACAACAACGAGGAATACATTGTCAGCTGGTACTATGCTTGCAACGGCACTAGAGATAATTTTACCAACGCCAGCCAAATTAAATAGATAGCCAAGAGCCGCTAATAATTGGGACAAAATAGCAGTCCAACCGATTGCATCTATAAGACGACGACCTTCATGGAAACCTTGATTAAGTGTACCTTTAGTAATATAAAGAGCCGCACACATAGCGATGATTGCAGCAATACCGAGGCCTACAAGAGCACCTAGCTTAGTAAAGAACCCAATGAAGAACGTAATGATACCAACAAGTAAGGCTGGTACGAAGATAACATTGCCAATCCGAACAGCTTCGCCCTTTTTGAATTCGATAGGAGATTCAAAGTAATTGCCTTTGCCAAGTTGTTTTACCAACACGATGACTGCCATAGCAATTACGAGCCAACCATTGATTTCCTTGGAGAGATAAGAACCAAAGATAAAGGACACGCTGTACAATAACCAGAATAGGCCTGTACCAATGCGATATTTATGTTCTTTATCTAAAAATGATTGAATGGCAAAGATAAATAGAATAATCCCTACGAGAAGATATACATAATCTAAGGGCTGCATTTTATAGAGTATTTCTAACATATTATTCAGCCTCCTTCTTAAATTCTTCTGGTGTAACAAGAATATTTAACTCATTAGGTACTAATTTACCAGCTTTCATATCCGCTTCGTCACGAGCTACAGAGGCTTGAATTGTTTTATCAAAGATAATAAAGCGAATGAAGTTAACAATATATGCACAAATAGCAGTTGGCAATCCGTACAATACCATATCTGTTAACTCTACAGAATAACCTAATTGTTCCATAACGCCTTTGATGAGTAATAACCCACCAGCAGCAAGGAATAAGTTTTGACCAAAGAAGTTACCTATATTATCTGCAGAAGCAGCTACACCACGCACCTTATCAAGTGTACGTTGAGATACTGGACGACCTTGAGCTACCGCAGCTTCACTCATGGGAGCGATTAATGGACGAACCATGGCAACCATACCAGACATGTTAATACCAAAAGCTACTGTTACTTGGCGCACAAATAAATAAATCATAAAGATACGCCCTGCAGTAGCAGCGTTGATCTTGCCAATCAAAATTTCTGCCCGTTCACGTAAGCCGTGACGTTCCATAAGTCCAATAACAGGTAATATCAAAATAAATAATGACATATAACGATTTTTAACGAAAGCCTCCCCAATGGCACCAACGATATCGTTGATACTGAGACCACCTGCAAGGCCCGTTACAAAACCTGCGGCTACGACAACTAACAAGGCATTAAAGCGCAGCATCAGACCGATGACCATCACTAAAATACCTGACAAAATCAACATATGGACACATCCTTTCTACAAATCATCCATAACACATATAACCATAAAGATACGTTATATGTATATATTATATACTGAATAGTCATAATCTTACACAAAAAAATACCTTGTATCTAAATTTAGTGAATGTCCCTGATCTGCGATCAGAGCATAAAACACTCAAATAGAGTACAAGGTAATTTACGTAATTAATATAACGCTTTCTTAATTAATTTAATTCTTTCTTAAATAATATAGTTGTATGCTGTTTTCCTCTAAAATGAACCTTATCATACGCCGTAAACCCAAAGGATTCATACATTTTAGGCAACCACGGATGCTCCTTAGCCGTTCCTAATGTAACAATATGTGTTTTAAACTGTTCTTTTAAAAGCTCCTCTGCGTAGCCCAAGACTTCCCGTGCATATCCTTTGCCTTTGAAAGCTGGCGCCGTTACAAAATGAGCAATATGCGGATATTTATCCGGCGTTGAGTATTTCACCCAAGGCATACAAAACGTAATAGAACTAACTAATTGCCCATCAATATACAAGCCGTATACAGGATAATTTTCAATCCACTCCTTAGACTCCTCTTCCGTAAAATCAATAGCGTCGAAGCTTATGGGATAGTCTTTTATAGCTGCGTAACCGTCGATTAGTACCTTATGATATTCTGCTGTATCTGCAACTGTTAATTGTCTAAATTCTTTCATGGTCTTTCCCTCATATCTATATTTTTATTCACAAACTACGAATATTAATTCACTTTGTGAAAGTAATTATACACCTATATGTATTTATTTGCAATATATTTACATAAACATTATATGAAATCATAATATCTATAAAGGAAATCTTATATGCAATAATGTAATATATACAACAACCCTCAGCCATACTAAGTATCAAATAAATTAAAGATCCAAATTCTCAACCGAAAGAGTGTTTGTATAAAAATAAACACAATACAATTAAAATCTCAATCAAAAACTCTATTCTCTCTAACCGTGATTGACGTATTTTTATAAAATAAGCACAATACCACAAACAAAAAGATTTAGACAAAAAAACAGGATGTATCAAAAGATACATCCTGTTTTGAGCTTTTACAATCTCTAGAGAAAGTTAACCCTATTGATTATTGTATATACGGGAACCGTATACGTCACGTTCGTTTTTAGGTTCGTTGTTAACGCGAACACGTTCAGTTTTATGACGATCGTTATCATCACCAGAAATACGATCAACACGGAAGTGGTTAAGACGAATATTTTGTAATTCAGGACCGAATTCATTCAATGCACGTTTCATGTTTTCGTCAATAGGAGCACCATTTTGAAGTGCACGATACAACATTGTAGCGAATTCGTAACGAGTCATCTTAACATCGCCTTTGAATGTGCCATCAGGGTAGCCAACAAGGATACCATTGCCAGCCAATTGGCTAATGTATTGGTAAGCCCAGTGGTTACGAGGAACGTCTGGGAATTCAGCAGTTTTGCTAGGATCAATTGCATGTGGAGTCAAGATTTGTAACAAGTTGTTATATTTGTTTTCCATATCTTGAAGACGTGCATTCAATTCAGCAATTTCACGGCCCATAGCTACGCGAGAGCGGGACTCAGGGGAACGTTTACCAAGACGAATGGATACGCCAGCATTCAATTGAGATTCGCCAGTACCTACAGTACCACCAACGGAGAACATTGTGTCTTCGTTAGGACGGTAGAAAGCGCCCAATGCAGCGGAGTTAGCATTGTGGTAGTGACCATAACCAGCAGCGATTGAAGATATGGATTTGGGGTTAAAGACAAATGAATATAAGCCAGCCAATGCAGCAGAACCTGCACCTACTTTATTAACGCGTTTTTCAACATTGCCAACTCGGTTGTTCAAGTTAGTGATGTTATTGTTGATTTGACCTGGTGTGGAGTTGTTGATTTGAGTTTGTAAATCATTTGCTACGGAGTACAATTGGCTACCGTTTACAGCATCTGTGGAATCAGCGGAAATTTTACCAGCTGCTACGTTGTGGATTTGACGTTCTTGACCAGCTTTACCAACGGATACAGAACCTACAGGGCTAGTACCTGCGAAGCCACCATATGTATGGCCAGCTACAGTGGCGCTAGTTACATTTGTTGCAGAACGAGTAGTGGAGTCAGCACCTAATGCAATGGAGTTTGCAGTGGATGCATTAGCTTTGTTACCGATTGCAATGCTGTAATCAGCAGTTGCAGCTGCATCAGAACCGAATACGTTAGTACGTACGCCTGTTGCTTGAGCACCAGCACCGAATGCTTGTGCATGATCGCCAGTAGCTGTTGCAGAGGAACCAATAGCATTAGCATGGTTGCCATTAGCTGTAGCATCAGCACCGATAGCATTAGCTTTGTAACCAGTGGATTTTGCTTGGTGACCAAGAGCTAAAGAACGTACATCGGAAGCTGTTGCACGAGTACCGATTGCAATGCCCCAAGTTTTGTCAGCTTGAGCTTCATGACCGATAGCAACGGATTCGCTCATTTTAGCTTTTGCTTCGTTACCTACTGCCAATGCAGAGCTACCTAATGCAGTGTTTTTAGAACCGATAGCTACAGAATTACTGTTCCAAGAACCAGTTTGAAGTGTAGCGGAATCAGGTTCATTATCGAAAGTACGATCGCGGTAGTTTGTAGTTGTACCAGCTACAGTATTGTTATAACCATAACCGATAGCATTTGTACCGTTAATTACGTTGCTATCACCGAAAGCTTGTGCAAATGCACCTGTTACAGTGTTACCATCGCCAAATGCGTTAGCTTGGTTACCATTGATTGTATTTTGGTTACCGTATGCACTGCTAGAACCATTAGCGCTTGTAATTGTATTACCTTGACCTACAGCGATGCTAGTAGCTGTACCATCAGCAACAGTACCATAAGCAACACTATTATGTGTAGTATCTGGAGTTTGACCAGATTGATTACCTACGGCTGCAAAAATAAAACCATCTGCTGTAGATACAGGTGTTGCTGCACTAACAGGAGCAACAACAGTACCTACTGCCGCAGCTGCAGCCAATACAGCAAACGCTAATTTTTTAGAATGTTTGTTTTCTCTCATCTTACACCCTCACTAAATTAAAATTCTTAACCAAACACAATACAATTTTTCAACCTCTCTAAGTTCCGCCTCTCTCCTCGGGCTGATAAAATATACTTCTTACTTCTCACATAAGAAATATATTTGATTCAATTTAAGAAAAATTTATATTGTTGATTACCCGCATAGGATATCAAAGTTTTACGATATAAACAAGCCTTTTTCCCATATAAAGTTCATTAATAACTCTTCATAATTCCAAAAAATAGCATGATTACTGGCATTCTTTGTTGTATCAATATACTCATCATTTTTAATGATGAGTAAGAAAAATCACACCTTTTTAAGGATTCTACAGAATATATATTATATAACTTATAAATAATCATCACTTTAATAAGTTTTATAAATATTTCAAACAGCCTATCAATCCTCATTCACATTAACTTCATGAACACTTTCTGAAATTCTAATAAGAGAATAATTAATCATTTTTCTGAATTTTATAATAATTTTATTTTTATCCTTAATAGTATTCTACATCTACTTAAATAAGTTGATAAGTATACACATATCACCTAAAATATCCGCATAAGTTTACAAAACAAGGCTCAATCTATATATACAGCATCCATATTCTTGCCATAGCTATCATAAATACCAAAAAGCTCCTACGTTACATGAACGTTAGGAGCTTTTTATATATTAAGCCAACAAGGCTTTTACAAGTTCTTCTGCTTTACCAAAATCATCTGCATCTGGATTCCAGTTACATTTAATTTCAGGTTCTACCACAGAGAAACCATATTTAGTTAATTCTTCACGAAGTACCTTCGTAGATTCACCAGACCAACCATAGGTACCAAATACGGCAGCCTTTTTATTTTTAAACTTCAATTCACGCAAAAAGTCGAGCCAACCAGCTACAGAAGAGATAACACTATTCCCTACTGTCGGAGAACCAACGGCAATCGCTTTTGATTTGAATACTTCTGTCATGATGTCGTTTTTATTTGTTTTACTGATGTTAAAGATCTTAACCCGTGTATCAGGAGATTGTTTAGCAATCTCATCAGCAATTTTATGGGCTAATTTCTTTGTACCATCCCACATAGTGTCATATACGACTGTAATTTGGTCTTCTTGGTATGCTTGAGACCACTCATAGTATTTCTCTACGATTTGCAATGGGTTTTCACGCCAAATTGCACCATGGCTAGTAGCGATAATATCAATTGGCAAGTTGAGCTTTTGAATTTCTTCAACCTTAGCTTTTACCAATGGAGAGAATGGATTCAAAATATTGGCGTAATATTTCATCGCCTCTGCCCATAGACGACATTGATCAGCCTTATCGGCCCACAATTCTTCTACCGCGAAATGTTGTCCGAACGCATCGTTAGAGAACAAAATATTGTCGCCAGTCATATAGGTTGCCATAGAGTCAGGCCAATGGAGCATGCGCATTTCTACGAATACCAAAGATTTACCGTTACCGATATCTACGGAATCACCTGTCTTCACAGTTTTAAAATTCCATTCTGGATGATGGTATTGACCAACCAAGGATTTAACAGCATTTTCTGTACAATAAATCGGCGTATTTGGAATTTTTTCCATCAAAGCTGGCAAGGAACCGCTATGATCAACTTCGCCGTGATTACATACGATAAAATCAATCTTGTTTAGATCAATTTCAGATTCCAAATTATCAATAAACTCTGAGGAATGAGGTTTCCATACGGTATCGATGAGGACGGTTTTCTCCTCTTCAATCAAGTACGCGTTTTGGCTAGATCCATTATTAATGCTGTAATCAGAACCGTGAAACTCTTGTAATTCCCAGTCAATTTTACCAACCCAAGATACGTTATTTTTTATATGCTTTCTCATAATAACCTCCATAATTCTTGTGAAAGTCTTTCACAATTAACAATATGTATGGCCTATGTGGTATCTATGTATAAATCTATCTATACTGCTATGCATATATCACAACTCGGTCATTAACTATGGTTTTATTATACCCATATCGCATAGTTAAGTCTGTATCTGTAGGTACAGATTTGATAATTATTCTAAAAAACCACTCATAGATAATCAAATTCTATACATTAGCGTACAATAGATTTCCTATGAGTGGTTACGAGCATATGCAGTTTTAATAGCCGGTTGTTTATTATCTACCTTAAATAAGCTAGGATAACGTCCGATTATTTATTCTCAGGCTTAGATAATCCTGGAATTGCTTTATAGATATATAATGCAATATATCCGTCAACCATGCTATGAATGATAGTACCGCCACCAACAAGGACGAATACAACGTAGATAAGATCGATATTCGGCATTGTAGTCGTAGTATAGAACAAGAGGCATGCAAGTACTTCACCGATGGCGTGAATGATGGCACATACAAGGTTGAAAGCAGCAAAGGATAACGCCCCAGTCAATACGCCTGGATGATGTTTAATATAGTAAGCCCCCATCAAGGCAAAGATGATATGAGAGGCCGCGCGCATAACGATAACGATAGGGAAGCCAGCTACAAAGAAACCTAGCGTAGAGCCTATTATGACACAAGCCGCCATCTTACGAGACAAGAACATAGCCAGGAATATAGGCACGTGACTCGCTAGTGTATACGATGCCGGTGGAATGACAACTTTCAGAGGCATTATAATAGGAATCATGATAGCTAATGCCATCAATAACGCAGTAATGGTTAAATTTCGATACATGGAAGAATTCATAAAGGCCTCCTTAGTTAATATATCTAGTGTCCTACATTTCCCCACAAATTAAGGATCACTACGCCTACTACGATTAAAGCAATACCTAGCACAGTGTAAATATTAATGCCTTCGTGAAAGATAAAGACAGAAATCAAAGTTGTCACAACAAGCCCCACGCCAGACCATGTAGCATAGGTAACGCTCAGCGGAATATATTTCAACACATGGGTTAACGTATAAAACGACCCTATGTACCCAAGCGCACACGCAATGGTCTGTAAAGGTCTCGTAAATCCGTCAGATGCTTTTAGCATGGTCGTTGCAAACAACTCTAGCCCTATAGATAAGGCTAGAAGAACATATGGTAACATAACCCCTCCCGCTCGAAAAAAGAGAGGGACCTTCTCCCTCTCTCTTATTTTTTAGTATTAAAGACGTTCGATAACAGCTTGTGCCATTTCTGTGGTACCAACGCGCTTCAAACCTTCACGGTAGATGTCACCTGTGCGGTAACCATCCACGAGCACTTGTTCAACAGCTTTTTCAATAGCGTCAGCCACTTGAGGCAAATCAAGGGAGTGACGGCACATCATAGCTGCGGACAAGATTGTACCCAATGGGTTCGCCAAGTTTTGGCCCATAATGTCTGGTGCAGAACCGTGGATTGGCTCGTACAATGCTGTGCCAATACCCATGGATGCAGATGGTAAAAGCCCGATAGAACCAGAAATAACAGCGCCTTCGTCAGACAAGATATCGCCGAACAAGTTTGTTGTAACGATAACGTCAAACTGTGCAGGATTTACAACAAGTTGCATCGCTGTGTTATCTACATAGAAGTAATCTGTTGCAATATCTGGATTAGCTGCCGCTTTCTCTTGAGCGATTTTACGCCACAAACGAGAAGAGGCCAATACATTTGCTTTATCTACAGATACAACCTTTTTATTACGTTTGCGAGCTGTTTCCATAGCGATATCCATGATGCGCTCTACTTCGTAACGGCTATATGTTTCTTTATCCCAAGCAAACTCGTTAGCACCTTCACCTTGTGCTTCTTCGCGTTCACCGAAATAAATACCGCCAGTCAACTCACGAACGATAACGAAATCTACATCTTGTACAAGTTCCTTTTTAAGAGGAGAATACTCTTGCAAAGATGGATAGATTTTTACAGGACGCAAGTTACAGAACAAACCAAGCTCCTTACGAAGACCAAGGATTGCTTTTTCAGGACGGATAGAAGGATCTACATTATCCCATTTAGGACCACCTACAGCACCAAGCAAAACAGCATCAGCTGCTTTACAAGCCTCGATTGTATCCTCAGTCAAAGGCACACCATATGCATCAATAGACGCACCGCCCGCTTTTTTATCAATCCAATTAACCTTTACATTAGCTTTCTCAAAAGCCACATCACACACAGCCTTCGCTGCAGCAATAATCTCAGTACCGATACCATCACCAGGAATCAATACGATATTCTTTTCGCTCATATTACCTCTCCAATATATGTAATTTCCCTCTGCCACAAATCATTCAACATATTGCTAGCTATAGGGATTTTAATTTTGCTCAAAACCGTAAAAGATAAATACGTAGAGCCGAGGTGCATGCGCTAACGCGACTTTAGTAGGTCAAGGCTACGCCGCAGACCGTTAAGCTAGCTGGAGCGGCAGCGCATCACCGAGGCTCGGCAACGTAGTATTACTTGCGGTTTTTCGCAAAGTTCACAAGACCACCAGCTGCCGCAATATCTTGAATGAATTGTGGCAATTCAGTGCCTTGGTATTGTTCGTTTTTAGTCAAGTTATACACGATACCTTTAGACAAGTCTACGCCGACTGCATCACCAGCGTCGATACGATCGACTTGTTCGCCGATTTCCACTACTGGCAAACCGATGTTGATAGCATTGCGGAAGAAGATACGTGCAAAGGAGTGTGCTACGATAACAGGCACGCCTTTCGCTTTGATAACGCCGGGTGCGTGTTCACGGGAGGAACCACAACCAAAGTTTTTACCAGCTACCATGATTTCGCCAGCTTTCACATTTGGCGCGAATGTAGTATCAATATCCTCCATCGCATGTTCAGCCAATTCGTTCCAGTCAGCAATCGCCAAGTAACGAGCCGGAATGATTACGTCTGTATCTACATCGTCGCCGTAGCGCCAGATTTTCTTGCTTTCAAAATCCATATTAAACCTCCTCAGGGCCTGCAATGCGGCCTAATACAGCACTCGCTGCCGCCACGTAAGGGCTTGCCAAATATACTTCAGAATCAACGTGACCCATACGACCACGGAAGTTACGGTTTGTTGTGGAAACTGTGCGTTCCCCTTCAGCCATGATACCCATGTAACCGCCAAGGCATGGACCACATGTTGGCGTGGACACAGCGCAGTCAGATTGAATGAAGATATCTAGTAAACCATCTTTCAACGCTTGGTCATATACATCTTGGGAACCAGGAATTACGATACAACGAACAAATGGAGCCACTTTGCGACCTTTGAAGATTTCCGCAGCTGCTACCAAGTCTTCATAACGGCCATTTGTACAGGAACCGATGATAACTTGGTCGATTTTAATATCTTTGTCGATTTCGTTGATGTAATGTGTGTTGGATGGCAAATGAGGGAATGCTACAACTGGTTGCAATTTGGACAAGTCAATTGTAATCGTTTGAGCATATACTGCATCAGCATCTGGAGCGATTGGCTCAACAGGACGGTTTACGCGGCCTTTGATGTATTCTTCAGTTACTGCATCGTAAGGGAATACGCCACATTTACCGCCAGCTTCGATAGCCATGTTACAGATTGTAAGACGGTCAGCCATAGTCATGTGCTGTACGCCGTCACCAGCAAATTCAAGGGCCATATAACGAGCACCATCTACGCCAATTTGACCGATCAAATCAAGGATTACGTCTTTACCAGTTACCCATTTGTTAGGTTTGCCGATAAGTTCAACCTTAATTGTTTCAGGCACTTTGAACCAAGTTTTACCTTCTGCCATAGCTACGCCCGCATCAGTGGAGCCTACGCCTGTGGAGAATGCATTTACCGCACCATATGTACAAGTGTGGGAGTCAGCACCGATCATCATTTCCCCAGGACCGATAAGGCCTTTTTCTGGCAAAATAACGTGCTCAATACCCATTCTACCGACTTCAAAGTAGTTTGTAATGCCATGTTCGCGTACGAAGTCGCGCATTACTTTAGCTTGTGTAGCAGATTGAATATCTTTGTTTGGTGTGAAATGGTCAGGCACCAAGTAGATTTTATGACGGTCAAATACAGGTTTGCCAATCTTTAAGAACTCTTTACGCGCTGGTGGGAATGTGATGTCGTTCATCAATACCGCATCCAAATGACATTCGATGATTTGGCCCGGTTTTACAACATCAAGACCCGCGTGGCGAGCCATATTCTTTTCAGTAATGGTCATACCCATATTATTCTTCCTCCTGTTGTTCTAGCTCCATAGCTAGGAATACTGAGTTTACTGCATTAATATATGCATTTACACTTGATTTAACGATATCGGTGCTGATACCACGTCCATGATACAAGCGACCGTTATATTCTACCTTGAGAGTTGCTTCCCCAAGGGCATCTTTACCAGCTGTGATAGCGCGGATTTGGTAATCTTTCAAGCTGATTGGCAAGCCGACCACACGTTCAACCGCTTTAAGGGATGCGTCTACTGGACCATCACCAACGGCAGCATCAGCTTTTTCACCTTCCGGAGTCATGAGACGAACATCAGCATAGGCATAGCCTTTTTCACCCAATTTATAGTATTGAGCCACGAGTTCAAATGCTTTTTTGTGGTGAAGATTATCTACTACAAGGGCTACGATATCATCATCGTATACTTGTTTTTTGCGGTCCGCCAATTCTTTGAATTTACCGAAGAGGTCGTTGATTTTCTCTTCTGTGAAAGATTGGAAGCCAAGTTTTGTCAAATGATCGGCAAAGGCATGACGGCCAGAGTGTTTACCTAATACGAGGTCTGTTTTTTCAGCACCTACAGACTCAGGCGTCATGATTTCATACGTTTCAGGGTTGCTCATCATACCATGTTGGTGAATACCAGACTCATGAGCAAAGGCGTTAGAACCTACGATTGGTTTATTTGGAGGAACTACAACACCTGTTAAACGGCTCACAAGTTTAGATACTTTCGTAAATTGTTTTGTATCAATATTCACTTGAAGGTCATCGAAATAATCATGGCGTGTTTTAAGAGCCATAACAACCTCTTCAATTGCTACATTGCCTGCACGTTCACCTAGGCCATTAATTGTGCCTTCTACTTGACGTGCACCTGCTTTAATAGCAGCTAATGTATTCGCATTGGCAAGGCCTAAATCATCATGACAGTGAACGGAAATGATGGCATTTTCAATACCTGGTGTATGTTCTTTAATATAGCGGATTTTATCACCAAATTCGTTAGGGTTCATGTACCCCACAGTATCTGGTACATTAATAATTGTAGCGCCACCAGCGATAGCCACGCCGAATACTTCACACAAGAAATCTAAGTCTGTACGAGCCGCATCTTCACCAGAGAACTCAATTTCATCGAATTTGCCTTTTGCAAATTCCAAGATAGATTTAACGCGATCCAATACCTCTTGACGAGTCATTTTCAATTTATATTTCATGTGGATTTCGGATGTAGCGATAAACACATGCAAGCGGCTGCGCTCTGCATCTTTCAACGCATCAGCCACCTTTTGCACGTCCTTTTCGTTGGCACGGGCCAAGCCACAAATTGTTGTGCCTTTAACCTCGCGAGCAATCGTTTGTACCGCTTCAAAATCTCCAGGGGATGCAGCTGGGAAGCCAGCCTCGATTACGTCGATGCCGAGGCGTACTAGGCCTTTCGCAATTTCAATTTTTTCAGGAGTTTGTAAAGATACACCTGGTGTTTGTTCCCCATCACGAAGGGTTGTATCGAAGAAATATACGCGATTTTGATCCATAATCTTCACCTTTTCTGTACTAATAAAACATAACGATGTATTATATCTATCCATTGTGAAAGTTTAGTAAAACCGCCAATTTCAACACTATTCGGCTAATGCCAACACAGATACATCAAATCAGTAATTTTACTAGACTTTTACAATAAAAAAAAGCCCCTCAGAACAACTGTCGTTGCTCAAAGGGGCGTTATATTCATAACACGGTACCACCCTAATTGGGACTCGTTGCGGGTATAACGGAACCACCGTCGATGACTACTGCTGCATTCGCCACCAAAGCTCACGGGAGAGTGTCAGCGTACAACCTCTATTGCCTCGCACCAACCGGCAACTCTCTGAAAGCAGGACCTGTAAACCTTTATACCCATTCATAGCTCGTTTTAAGATATAAAGGTATTATACGGTATTCTATAGAACTGTGTCAACAGGATGGACATGTGAGTTTTGTGAAAACACAGTTTTATCGTTACAATTTGACATCCCCCATGATCTCATGCATACTGTAAATAAGCAGTACCAATGATTGGAGGAATTATTATGAGTGGTTCAAGCAAATTCTTCTTTATTTTATCGGGTATTGTAAGCATTATCCTGGGGATATTCTTACTCTTAAATCCCGTTATTAATCTCATAGCTTTTGCCTGGCTTTTTTCTATTATCTTTTTCGTCAGTGCGGTCAGCTCTATTATAAATTATTTTACGTTATCGTCTGAATTACGTAGCGGCTGGTATCTTATCAGCGGCATTATCAATGCTCTATTCGGTATCTATTTAATATTCGGCGGATTTGCATTCCTACCATTAGTACTCCCAATCACAATCGGCATCTGGATG
>USQK01000042.1 GCA_900556785.1 uncultured Veillonella sp. | reverse complement strand
ATGTATTTTACATAGCTTTTTGCTCGTTATAGACCTTATTGTGAAATGGTTTGATTTAAAACATCGTGAGGACTTGGATAGTAGAAGAAAATATGAGGAATTTCATAACGGAATTTTTCTCTCAATAGATCAGAAAGTGTTGTTTCGAAGTTTATAATTTTATCTGCTCCGAAATCAAAATCTTCTACCAAAACCAATAACTGTGGTTCTACTTGAGGTGCATTTTCTGGTAACATTTCTGGTGGTAGTGGAACATTTACTACTACACGTGCGGTGCCAATATATTTACCTTGTCCATCGTCGATTGCAACACGATAGGTATTATCCCATAAAGTAGCCATCATTTTTAGTTTCATATTCATAATTTCCATAGTATCGCTCCTTTGTTATACTTATAATGATACTGAAATTATAAATTCTTGTATAGGTGCATTATGAAATCACAAATTATATTATGTTCCGGTGGGGCACGAAGTGGAAAAAGTGAATTTGCAGAACGTTTAGCCCTTGCTACAGAAGGTCGAAAAGCTTATGTAGCAACAGGACAAGCTTTTGATGATGAAATGGTTGATCGTATAAAGAAACATCAAGAGCGACGTGGTAATATATGGACGAATTTTGAAATACCATTATATTTGGCCGAAGAGTGGCAACATATTAGCAGTGTAGCGGATGTAATACTCATAGACTGTTTAACCATGTTTACAACAAATCATATGATGGCTCATGGGTCAATTCAAGGTCAAGAAGATGCAAATCGGTTAGAAGATATGATACTTTCAGAATTAGAAGCATTATTAAATCTAATCAAAGTAAGTGATGATAAAATAGTTATATTTGTAACTAATGAAATTGGTCTTGGTATTGTACCAGATAATAAGCTAGCAAGATATTTTAGAGATATTGCAGGCCGCGTCAATCGAACAGTAGCAACTGAGGCTGACAAATTATACTTAACGATTAGTGGCGTTACCATTGAATTAAAATCCCAGGAGGTTCATATAAATGGCTAAGAAAATTATGTTCCAAGGAACAAGTTCCAATGTAGGCAAAAGTATTTTATGTACTGCATTATGCCGTATCTTTTATAGAAGAGGTTTTAAAACTGTTCCCTTTAAAGCTCAAAATATGGCCCTCAATTCTTATGTAACAAAATGGGGCGATGAAATTGGTCGTGCTCAAGTAGCGCAAGCTGAGGCTGCTGGCATAGATCCAATTGTACAAATGAACCCTGTGTTATTAAAACCTACAGGTAATCAATCTTCTCAAGTTGTATTGATGGGTAAACCTGTGGGCGTTTATAGTGCTAAAGAATACCATACAAAATATTCCTTAACCGCTCTTGATAAGGTAAAAGAATCTATCGATTTCTTAGATTCCAATTTCGATATGATGGTTATTGAAGGTGCAGGTAGCCCTGCAGAAGTGAATCTCAAGGCTAATGATATCGTAAATATGCGCATTGCTAAGATGACGAAAGCACCTGTATATCTCATCGCTGATATCGATCGTGGTGGTGCTATTGCATCTATTGTGGGTACATTAGAATTGCTCGAACCAGAAGAACGAGATCTCATTAAAGGTATTGTTATCAATAAATTCCGCGGTGATATTAAACTATTAGAACCTGCACTTACCTTCATTGAAGAAAAAACAGGAAAAAAGGTAGTTGGTGTCATTCCTGCCATTGAAAACCTTGATATTGATGAAGAAGACTCTGTTGCACTGGAAAACAAACGCAATAGTGGAGCTAAAGAAATTCAAGTAGTGGTTATGCAAACACCTAAAATTTCTAACTTTACTGACTTTGATGCATTAAATTATGAACCAGATGTATCTGTTCGATTCGTCGGCCCTGGCGATGTTATTGGCAATCCGGACTTAATCATTTTACCGGGCTCCAAAAATACACTAGCAGATCTTACATATCTTCGTAACTCTGGTTTTGCCGATGAAATAAAAAAACTTGCTGACCAAGGTACACCTGTTATTGGTGTATGTGGGGGCAATCAAATGTTGGGCAAAACAATTTATGATCCGCATCATATGGAAGGAGATATTGAAGAAATTGAAGGCCTTGGTTTAGTCGATTCTTCTACGACTATGAAGGATCAAAAAACAACACATCAAGTAGAATTCAATGTTTCAAATCTTCAATTTTTAAATGGTACATTTACAGGTGAAAAATTAGTAGGCTATGAAATCCATATGGGTGATACTACACCATTAGTAGATACTGTGCGCCGTTGTTTCACCATTACAAGTCGCAGTGAAGAAGCCGTTAATGTAGTTGATGGTTTTATCGATGGTAATCACCAAGTAATGGGGACATATATTCATGGTGTGTTTGATAATGATGAATTTAGACGCTTTATTATCAATCAGTTGCGTGAACGTAAGGGGTTAGAACCATTAGATGTAGTATTCCATTATTTCGAACACAAGAATGCAGCTTATAATCGATTAGCTGATATTGTAGAAGAACACTTAGATATGGATTATATTATGTCTACCTTGGGGTAATAGGGGAGATATATGGAACATTTAACAATCTTACATTGGTTTACAAAGTATAGCTTTGTATGTATACCAGTCTTAGCATTTATATTGGATTTACTCATTGGAGATCCTAATAGTAAATACCATCCTGTAGCTATTATTGGTCGCATCATATCTTTTTTTGAAGCAGTTCTCTATAAAGATACTGATAACGATACTAAAAAATTATGGTACGGTGGTATTGCAGTTGGCTTAATCCTCGTTTCTGTATATATTATAGTGTCTTTAATACTATGGCTTGGTGGCGTAATTGATGAATGGGTAGAATATGCTCTTGAAGTAATCATTTTATATATTGCTATATCTCCACGTTCACTAGCTGGTGCAGGCTTTACTATTAGCCAATTAATTAAACAAGATAATATTGTAGAGGCACGCAAACGATTATCTTGGATTGTAGGTCGCGATACAGAAGAATTAGATGAGAGTGAAATTACACGAGCTACGGTAGAAACCATTGCTGAAAACACAGTGGATGGAATTATTGCTCCGTTATTCTTCTTTATCCTTGGCGGTCCAATGGGTGCAATTCTATATAGAACTGCCAATACTATGGACTCTATGCTTGGGTATAAGAACCAAAAATATTTATACTTTGGACGAGTAGCAGCTCGCTTTGATGATCTGCTCAATTGGATTCCTGCACGCATTACCTTTATATTGTTAATCATATCTGCATTCTTTTTACGTTTTGACGCAAAGAAAGCCCTACAAATTGGATTGCGTGATGCTAATAAACATCCCAGTCCTAATGGTGGTTATGCCGAAGCACCAGTTGCAGGGGCTTTACATATTCGTTTAGGTGGTTACAATCAATATTTCAAGAAAATGACCTTCCGTGAATACATGGGAGATCCTATTGAAAAATTAAATCGTAACCACATTACACGTACAATTTATATGATGTATTTTACGACTATACTAATGATTATAATTAGTACAGCCATTACTTATGGGATGAATGTATAATGACACCTTTTTTCATAGCATTACAGTTTCTAACACGTTTAAAAATCGTTAATCAAACAGAGTGGTCTGTAGAAGATTTTGGTAAATCCGTTGTAGCCTTTCCCTATGTAGGCTTAATTATTGGCCTTATTTTAGCATTATTGTATGGTATATTATCACCATTTATACCGTTAGTACCATTGATGTTAATCCTTGTGATAGCGGAATTCTTAATTACAGGTGGTCTCCATGCTGATGGCCTAATGGACACCAGTGACGGTTTATTTTCTGGACGTGAAAGGGACCGTAAGTTAGAAATTATGAAAGATAGCCGTATAGGATCTTTTGGTGTTGTTGCTTTTGTATTTGTTACACTTTTAAAATGGCAATTATTAACAGCGATTCCAACAGCGGAATTTATTCCAATGGCACTAATTATGATGCCATTAATGAGTCGTTGGTCCCTTGTTTTGAGTATTCGATCCTATCCCTATGCACGAGAGCAGGGGATGGGGGCTGCATTCGCTAATTTAGCACCAAAACATGTTATTACGTACAATACACTTTCAGCCTTCTTTATGCCTATTGTAATATTACTAATTGGTGTAATTTTATATACCCTTTTATATGGTGTATATTCTATTTTTTCCATAGCTGATGTAGGCTATGTTGTTGGATTAGGTGTATTGGTTTACGCTACATTAGGTATTTTTCAAATCAATATTGTAAGTATGATTATTACCTATATTATCAATCGTATACTCAACCATTATATTGTTAAGCAACTTGGTGGTACTACAGGTGATACTTACGGATTTGTTGTTGAAGTTACAGAGGTTTTACTACTTTTAATTTATATTATTATATTATCTGTATTATCTGCTTCTGTAGCTTCTAATACTACGATGTTTTAATAATTATTTATCCATTGTTTTATAAAAACAATTACTGTTTTTGTTTAATGCGAAAGGAGTTTAATGTGACCTATTATGTAAGAGCCCCAGGTACATGTGGGGAATTTCTACAAGGTTCTATTAATGGCCAGTCATTTTTAGTGACTTGTCCTATTAATCGTTACTCCTACGCATTAAGTAATGTAAAACATCCATTTTCACAACATTATTGTGCATTACAACCCAAGTCAGCTCTAGCAAGACAATTAGTACAACAATTAATAGAGAAAAAAAATAAAGATCAATCTTGTCCACCTGTATATGTACGTTCTGACATTATACAAGGTAAAGGAATGGCTTCAAGTTCTGCGGATATTTCTGTAACGGCTATGGCTACTGCTTTAGCTATGGATTATAATTTATCACTAAAAGAACTAGAGCAAATCTGTTTATCCGTAGAACCTACAGATGCTTCATTTTATCAAGGTGTTACGCAGTTTGATTATATTAAAGGTACCATTTCTCAACCACTAGGAATGTGTCCGCCATTGAAAATTCTTGTATTTGATGAAGGCGGTAGTATAGATACCATTACCTTTAATCAACAAGTAGATTTACAAACTAAAATTTTAGAAAAAGAGCCTATTATACGTGAGTCACTAGATTTATTTAAACAAGGCTTAAAAACACATGATATCAATTTAATTGGTCAAGCAGCTACATTGAGTGCTTTTGGTAATCAACGCATACTATATAAAGCAAACTTATATGATTTTCACGATATAGGAAATTACTATAACAGTGTTGGTACAATCATAGCTCATAGTGGTACTATTATGGGACTGCTATTTCCAGTAGATTACAGTCGCATTGATGATTGTAAGCAAGAAATCATACGTAAGTTACCTCACTTATCCTATGTGGATACAGTAGAAACTACAAATGAAGGATTAACCTATATTAAACGATAATATATTTAATAGAAAGAGAATTAAATGTCTAAGATACATGGGGGCAATATATTTCAGTTTGCCCATGAACAACGAATTGAACCATATGAGGTGGTCGACTTTAGCGCTAATATTAATCCCCTTGGACCTAGTCAACGTGGATTAGACGCATTAAATGCACAATTGCGCTATATTTCTCATTACCCTGATGCTACCAATGATGATGTATTAAATGCTATTGCTGATACATATGGAATGGATAAACATCAAATTATAGTTGGTAATGGTGCAGCCGAGCTATTATATGCTATTTGCCGTTTACCTGGATATACAGGTGCTTTTGTACCAGCACCAGGATTTTCTGAGTATAAAGAGGCTCTTGAAGCAAGTAAGATTCCTGTACGTGATATTTTTTATCGAACTCGGGAAGATGATAATGAAAAACCTTATTTTGAGGTACCATATTTGGCATTAGAAACCTTTGCAGCTGAACTAAAAGGGCAAGATGGTCGCATCATTGTATTTTTAGGTAATCCTAATAATCCAGATGGTACATTACTTGATAAAGATCATATTCGCACTGTAGCGAGCATGTTGAAAGATGCAAATAGCTTACTTGTTATAGATGAATCATTTATCGATTTTGTTGGAAATGATCCATTACAAGATAATGAGCATTCTATGCGCTCTTTAGTAAATGAATTCGATAATATCATCGTAGTTCATTCCTTCACAAAATTCTATGCTGTACCTGGTTTACGCATTGGTGCCGCTTTTGCTAACGAAACATTAATTACTCAATTACAGCAATATATTCCTAGTTGGTCTGTAAACACATTAGCGCAAGCATATACAAAGGCTGCCTTGAATGATGTGGATTACATTAAGCAAACTAAACAAGAATTAAATGAAGAAAGAGCATTCATGTACAATGCATTAGATGATATAGAAGGAATTACTGTATATCCACCTTCAGCTAATTTTATTTTGTTCCAAGTTAATCAAAAAGGAATTACAGCAAACTATATTAATGAAGAGCTGAAAAAATATAATATGATTGTGCGCAATTGTGACTCCTATGTAGGTTTAACTAATCACTGGGTACGCATTGCTATTAAAGATCATGAGACTAATATCAAACTAGTGGATAAACTGACAAATATTTTGAAAGTATAGGAAGATTATGAAGACATTATATATTGTGCGTCATGGTGAAACTGATTGGAATAAAATGGGGAAATATCAAGGTATTACAGATATTCCCCTCAATGAAAACGGTTTGAATCAAGCCAAAGCATGTGGTAATGCCCTTAAAGATGTTACCTTTGACCGTATCTTATCTAGTGATTTAAGTCGTGCCTTAGTTACAGCCGAAACGATTCGAGGTGACCGCACAACATCTATCACAGTAGATAAACGATTGCGAGAGCTTAATTTTGGTGACTGGGAAGCTATGCTATTTTCAGACATTGAAGCACGTTGGCCCGGCCTTATTGATGAGATGTATTTGCGGCCTCATCTTGTAAAAGTACCAAATGGCGAAAGCTTTAAAGATTTGCAAGATCGTGCCTGGGCAGGTCTGGAAGAATTTCTCAATGTTAATGATGAGGAAGAGACTCTTTTAATAGCATGTCATGGCGGAACAATTAGAACCTTATTATGTAAATTATTAGATATTTCTATTAGTCATTGTTGGAATTTTAGCCAAGGTAATACAGCTATTAATCGTATTTTCTATAATGGTATGGGCGAATACGATCATAATATTTTGAATTTGCTCAATGATACAGCTCATGTTGAATTACTACAAGGACATGTATGATGCGACTCGATAAATTATTAGCTAATAAAGCTTATGGCAGTCGAAAAGAAGTTCATCAACTCTTAAAGGATCAAAGAGTTACTATTAATGGTGAAATAACAACAAAAAAAGATATCCACGTTGATATTGAATCTGATGTAATAACAGTTGATGGTCAAGTGGTTAATACTAAGCAGCAGTATTATGTAAAATTTCATAAACCCAAAGGCTATGTTACAGCTGTGGAGGATGCAAATCATCCCGTTGTAATGGATTTATTGCCACCTGAATATATTAAAATGGGGGTAGTTCCTGTGGGAAGATTAGACAAGGATACAGAAGGATTACTGTTGCTTACCAATGATGGTGTTTGGGGACACTCAATCATCAATGGTAATAAACATGTATCCAAGGTTTATTACGTAGAATATGATGGTGAGTTAACAGAAGAAGGAATTCAACGTATAAAAGAGGGGATTGTACTAGGTGACGGAACCCATTGCAAGCCTGCTTTAATTGATGTTGTATCTTCTCAATCTCTGCATATTACCATTGAAGAAGGCAAATATCATCAAGTAAAACGTATGATTGGTGCTGCAGGCGGTACTGTTACATATTTAAAACGGTTAACTATAGGCCATATAGATTTAACAGGCATAGAAGAGGTTGGTTCTATACAGGACTTAACCATTGGTGATATAGAGGCTTTCAAAAAATAGCATAAAATTCTATTCAATATAGGTATTTTATGGTAAGATTAATTGTACTTTATAGACTAGGAGCAAGATTATGAATGGATTAAATCTGCTACAACAGTATATTAAAGAGCAAGAATTAACAGGCGTCATTTTAATAAGCCCTATAAATCTACATTATTTTGCAGGCTTTACTGGTACTACAGGCTTTGCTATCATTACTCAAGATAAAGCCTTTATGATTACTGATTTCAGATATACTGAACAAGCAACAAAACAATGTGAAGGGTACACAGTTATTCAATATGAAACAACTGTTATGGATACTCTTGTAGATATATTCAATGAACATCATATTCACGAAGGTTTATTCGGTATAGAAGGCAAACAAATGCCTGTGGATACGTATGAAACTTTATGTGATACATTAGATGAACGCTTTAAGTTTACATCTATCAATTTTGCAAAACTACGTGCGGTTAAGCGTGAAGACGAATTAGACTTATTGCGTAAAGCTGCTAAAATTGGTGATGATGCTTTTGCTGCCTTGCTACCACAACTAAAGGTAGGGATGACAGAAAACGAAGCGCGCATTATATTAGAATCAGAAATGTTAAAACGTGGATCAGAGGAACCTTCCTTTGCAACCATTGTTGCTTCTGGTAATCGTTCTAGTATGCCTCATGGTGTAGCCAGTGATAAGGTCATTGAAGCAGGTGATTTTGTTACCTTTGACTTTGGTGCGGTATATAAGGGTTATCATTCTGATATGACTAGAACTATTGTAATGGGGCCTGCCTCTGAATTACAAAAGAAGCTGTATGGTATAGTTTTAGAAGCACAAAAACGTGGCGTAGCTGCAGTTCGGGCTGGTATTACTGGTAAAGAACTTGATGCAGTTTGTCGTGATTATATTAAAGAACATGGATATACCAAGGAATTTAATCATGGTACTGGACATGGCGTAGGTCTTGAGATTCACGAAGAACCAGTAGCCAATACTAAATCCGATACGGTATTTACAGAAAATATGATCATTACGGTAGAACCTGGCATTTATATAACAGGTACTATCGGATTGAGAATAGAGGATAGTGTCATCGTCAAATCTGACGGCTATGAGGTGTTGACACATAGTCCAAAAGAGTTAATTGAAATAGGTATTTAGAAGGAGAAGAGTTAGATGATTTCCAGTAATGATTTTCGTCCAGGTGTAACCGTTGAAATTGACGGTAATGTATGGCAAGTAGTTGATTTTCAACACGTTAAACCAGGTAAAGGTGCTGCATTCGTACGTACTAAAATGAAAAACTTGCAAACTGGTTCTGTAGTTGAGCGTACATTTAATGCAGGTGAAAAAGTGCCTAAAGCACATGTTGATCGTCGTCGTATGCAATACTTATATGAATCTGATGGCTCTTATACATTCATGGATAACGAAACTTATGATCAAGTTGAACTTACCCTTGAACAATTAGGTGATGCTAAAAACTTCCTTCTTGAAAATATGGAAGTATCCATCATGTTCTTCCAAGGTATCGTAATCGGTATCGATTTACCTGTAGCTGTTGAACTTCGCGTAGTTGAAACAGATCCTGGTATCCGTGGCGATACTGCAACTGGTGGTAATAAACCAGCCGTATTAGAAACAGGCTACACTGTAAAAGTACCTCTCTTCATTGAAGTAGATGATGTACTTCGTATTGATACTCGTACAGGTCAATACATCGAACGTGCCTAATACTTATTGATATGTATTGGGGCTAGATCTTTTCATGGAATCTGATTCCCCATATATCTAACATTTGCACTGTAAGCACTTGTCGTCTATGTAATTATATATAGGGACAAGTGCTTTTTTTGAAAGAGGCCAGTATGACCAAGAAAAATACTGAACTAGAGTCTGGTAAAATTAAGATTAGTGAAGATGTATATGCTACGATTGTCACTATAGCTGCACTTGAAACAAAGGGTATACATCATATGAGCTCCACCTTTAATGATGGTGTTAATACCTTCTTTAGACGTAAATCTGATCATGAAGGTGTTAAGATATCATTTAATGATGAAGGGGCAATTTCTGTTACTTTATATGTTTGCATTCAATATGGGTATCGTATCCCTGATGTGGCCTTACGTTTACAAGAACGTATCAAAACAGCTTTAGTTTCTTATACAGAAATTGAGGTACAAACCATTGATGTAGTGGTACAAGACATTATTTTTGATGATTTAGTAACACCATCACAGCCTTAGGAGGGTATCTATATGAGTTCAGACAATCAATTAAACTATGGATTAGATATGGATACCATTGATATTGCAGACTCTGTCATCATCGATGTAGCTACTAAAACGTTAGCTACGATTCCAGGTATTCATTCTTTAAGCCCTCGCTTTTACGATGAATTAGTAGAGGGCATTACACATGCCTTTGGTCAACGTAGTTTACCAGGTATCAATGTTAAACATCGTAAAGGTTTTATTGAAATCAATATTTATATTAAAGCCTTGTATGGATACAATCTTATTGAATTATCCAAACAATTGCAGTTAGAAATCAAACAAACCTTAAAGAATATGCTTGATCTTGATCATGTTAAGGTCGATGTTCATATTGAAGGTATTGTTAAAGAAAAGGAGCCAACTCCACATGGTAATTAAGCGAAATCGACGTGAAGCACGTCAATACGCATTTCAAATGTTATATGCTAATGAATTTCATGTAGACCAAAGTGATGTTCAATTTCCAGAAGGACATATGCATAAATCTATGGATAAGGCCTATGCGAATAACATTATAAATGGTGTATTATCCGCTTCTGAAATTATAGATGCAGCATTACAGCCATTTTGTAAATCACGTAAAGTCGAAAACTTAGACAAGGTTGATCGTGCTATTTTACGTATTGCTCTATGGGAAATGACAAATGAAGATGAACCTTTAGAACCATCTATAGCTATTAATGAAGCTATTCAATTAGCTAAAGATTTTGGTTCTGATTCTTCCTACAAATTAATTAATGCAATTCTAGATGCATATAATAAGAGTAAATAATGAAACGATATTACTTAGGGATTGATACTAGTTGCTACACTACCAGTTGTGCCATTATAGACAGCGACTTTCAAATAGTTGGGGAAGCCCGCAAAATATTAGAGGTCAAACAGGGTGAGCGAGGACTACAACAATCAAATATGGTCTTTCAACATACAAAGGCATTGCCTAAGTTGATATCTGAATTGCCACAACTACCAATTAGTGGTATCGGTGTTAGTGGTTTTCCTAGACGTGAGGAAAATTCCTATATGCCAGCCTTTATGGTAGGGTTAGGGTATGGTCAATCTCTAAGTCATATGATGAATGTACCTTTACAAGTTTTTGCACATCAAGAAAATCATATTTTAGCTGCCCTTCGAGAACTAAAAATAATTCCTAAAGATCCATTTTTAGCACTTCATTTATCAGGTGGTACTACAGAACTCGTATATTGTCATTATAAAGGAGAAGGCATATTTGAGTCTCACATTATTGGGGGCTCTAAGGATTTACAAGGTGGTCAATATGTAGATCGTATTGGTGTTGCAATGGGTTTGCCATTTCCTGCAGGTAAGCATCTAGAGGCATTAGCATTACAAACTACAGAATATGAACCATTACCATCTTCTGTAAAAGAAGGTTGGATAAGCTTTGCTGGGCCATGTAGTGCGGCTATGCGACGCATTAGTGATTCCATGAATGATATAGAAAAATCTAATCTATCGCGAGCTGTATTCACCTCCATAGGAAATGCGTTAGAAAAAATGATTACCTATCATTTACAAAATAAACCTGTTCGAACATTAATTGCCGTTGGTGGTGTAATGAGCAATAGCTTACTTCGTCATCGTATGGAGCATTATTGTAGACGTAATCAACTTATATTACATGTAGCACAGCCACAATTTTCTGTTGATAATGCCACTGGCAATGCTTTTGGCGCTGCTTTTTTACAAGAAACTAGAGGATAATCGTGAATGTATTAACCATTACACAATTAAACAATCTTATAAAGCGCACCTTAGACCGAGAATATCTACTTAAGAATCTTTATGTTAGCGGCACCATTATTAACGCTAAGCGTCATAGTAGTGGTCATATGTATTTCTCGTTAAAAGATGAAGAATCCGCTATTGATGTTACCATGTGGTCTAGTACAGTTATGCAAAAAGGACTGGCCAATGCCATTCAAAATGGATTATTAGTCACTGTGAAAGCATCTGTTAATTTTTACAATAAAATGGGCCGTTTAAATCTCATTGCATCCGATATGCAAATAGGTTCTAAAAGTCCGTTACAGATCGAATTTGATGCATTGAAACGGGAACTAACTGCCTTAGGATACTTTGATGATAGCCATAAACAAAATTTACCGTACATGGCAAGTTGTATCGGGATTGTTACATCTCAATCAGGCGCTGTATTACATGATATTTTACATGTCAGCGAAAGACGAAACCCATTAATTCAATTTAAATTGTTCTCTGTTCCTGTCCAAGGTAATACAGCAGGACCTGTTATAGCTAAAGGAATAGCAGCAGCTGATGCCGACCCAGAGGTAGACCTTATCATCGTTGGTCGTGGTGGTGGATCTATGGAGGATTTATGGTGCTTCAATGATAGAGCAGTTGTAGAGGCTATATATACTGCTAATACACCAGTTATCTCAGCAGTAGGTCATGAAACAGATTATACCTTATGTGATTATGTAGCAGATGCTCGTGGAGCAACGCCAAGTCACGCTGCAGAAATGGCTGTACTTCCTATCATTACACTACAAGATCAATTAACAGAAAAAGAAGAATACCTACACGAGTTTATACGTTATACATTACAGCAAAAACGTACAGATTTGACATTGCTCTTTAATCGTAGATTAGGTATTCCAGCTCTACAATTTTTGCATAAACAGAAAACGCATTTACAAGAGCTTTCACAATCATTAACTAATGCTACAAAAGAACGATGCAATACAGAGAAACATAGTTTAGCATTATTAGCTCAACAATTAGAATCTCTTAATCCATTACAAATGATGGTAAAAGGGTTTGCAAAGGTTGAACATAATGATAAACCTATAACGTCTGTTACTCAATTACATCCAAAGGATGATATACGAGTTACACTTGCTGATGGTTATGTGAATGCTACGGTAAAGGAGGCGCACAAAGATGGCCGCATCACTAAAAAATTATGAAAAGAAATATAAAGCCTTAGAGGATATTGTGAAACAATTAGACGATGGTGATATGACCATCTCTGAACTCTTAACTCAATATAAAAAGGGCTTAACATTAGTAAAAGAATGTGCAGAAATGCTCGATTCGGTTGAAAATGAAATTCAACAAATTATCGAAGAAGTCCGCATCAGCGAATAAGGAGATTCTATGTTCAAAGATTATTTAGGGTCTAGCAAACAACATATTGAACAATGGTTAGGTGAGGTCTTAAGTAGCCCAAATCAAGAATTTAAACCTCTTTATGAATCCATGAGTTATAGCTTAATGCAAGGTGGCAAGCGAATCCGACCAATCTTATCTAAAGCTGTGTTAGAAATGCTTCATAAAGATTCAGCTGATTATAAGGAATTTCTATGCGCCATGGAGTGTATCCATACATATTCCTTAGTACATGATGATTTACCCGCTATGGATAATGATGATTATCGCAGAGGTAATTTAACAAATCATAAAGTTTATGGTGAAGGTATGGCGATTCTAGCTGGTGATGGTTTATTGACTTATGCTTTTCAGCTAATGACTGAGAATAAAACTGCTACGCCTCAGCAAAAAATAGATGCTATTAAATGTGTAGCTACTGCAGCAGGCCCGGAAGGCATGGTCGGTGGTCAAGCCTTCGATATGCTCAGTGAAAATAAGCATATCCCACTAGAAGAGTTAAAGGTTTTACACAGTGGAAAAACGGGTGCATTATTTAATGCATCAGTAGAATTAGGCCTTATTTTAGGCAATGCAGATACGACTACTCGAAAAGCGCTTATGGAATATGCTAATTGTTTAGGATTGTTATTCCAAATTACTGATGATATTCTAGATGTAACTGGAACTATTGAAGAATTAGGAAAGACTCCTGGTAGTGATATTCGACAACATAAATCGACGTATGTATCTTTCCTTGGTTTAGAAGGAGCCAAAGAGCAAGCCCTATTAGTTGGCAAACAAGCTCACGATGCATTAAACTCTGTTTCTTATGATACATCTATATTATCTGCTCTAATTGATTATCTTTTAGAACGAACTAATTAATTGGTATTACCTGAAGAAGGTATAAATAATGATTGATATATTACCACAAATAGCACACAACTACATAGCGCAAGCTGCATTTTGGGGATGGTTTACTGCGCAGGCTATCAAATTTGTATGGCAACTAGTTCGGCATGGTAAATTTCGTCCAGAACGCCTTGTAGGCTCTGGGGGATTTCCCAGTTCTCATACATCCTTTGTAATCGCTACAACTACGGCTATATATCTAAAAAGTGGGGCTTCGGATCTATTTATTCTATCCTTAGTATTTTCTATTGTAGTCATGTATGATGCATCTGGGGTGCGATTAGAAGCTGGGCGTCAAGCTCAAATTCTAAATCAAATTGTAGATTATTTTACAAAGAAAAACATACCTGTTGTCATTACTCGTAAAGAGGCCTTAAAAGAATTATTAGGACATACACCAATAGAGGTATTTGGAGGATTAATCCTCGGTATTCTTGTTGCATGTATTCAATTTTATTATATTTATAATGGTGTTATATGAGCAGTAAAGAACGTTTAGACATACTCCTCGTTAACCGAGGACTTTTTGAAAGTAGAGAAAAGGCAAAAGCGGCCATAATGGCTGGGCAAAACTTCATGGATAACACACGGAATTGTAAAAAACGCAATTTCC
>USQK01000041.1 GCA_900556785.1 uncultured Veillonella sp. | reverse complement strand
AATTGTATAAAATATATAATTAAATCTAATAGATTTAATAGAACTATTATCTACTATATATCTAATAGCTAAATTAGATATATTCTCATAAAATATATAGTCCTATGAATGCTACCTATATGTAGTTGTGTGCCATAGGGCTTATGTGTGGTATAAAGGAGAGATTCTATGAATCAAAAAGTCATAGCAACCATAGGAGCCCTTTTAATAGGAACTGCTATAATCAGTGGTTGCGGATCTGAAAAGCAATCTGAGGATACTAGCCTCAAGGTGCGCACCATCACCATCGGTGAAGAATCTGGTACTACTAGTGCTGGCTATGCAGGCACTATCCATAATAAAACGGAAACAAACTTAGCCTTTCAAATTGGGGGTCGCGTCATCAACAAATTTGTCAATGTCGGTGATACTGTACAAGCAGGCCAAGTAATTGCTCAAATTAATGGTTCAGATACATCAGCTCAAGTACAAAATGCTGAGGGTGCTGTGAAAGCTGCTCAATCGGCCTATGAATTAGCAGAAACCAATGCGAAACGATATCGCGAGCTCTATGCTCAACAAGCGATTAGTAAGTTGCAATTAGATCAAGCAGAAAACCAATTGAATGCCATATCTGCTCAATTACAACAAGCACAGGCCAGCCTCAACTTGAGTAGCAATCAAAATAGCTATACCAATTTGACGGCCCCTGATACAGGTATTATTACTGCTTTCAATATTGAAGCAGGCCAAGTCGTAGCTGCCGGTCAAAGCGTTGGCACCTTAGCGGCCGGTCACGACCCAGAAGCAGTCATTGCCCTTCCCGAACAAGAAATGACCAAGGTTCATGTGGGCAGCCCTGCCAATATTACATTCTGGGCTCTACCAGATGTAACCGTGCAAGGTGTGGTGCGAGAAATTTCACCAGTTCCTGACCCTGTGGCCAGAACATATACTGTAAAAATTACATTACAAAATCCACCTAAAGAGGTACAGCTAGGCATGACGGTCAATGCAAATCTATCTACCACAGATAGCACCAATATTTCTATTCCATTGACGGCTCTTGTAAAAGATTCTAATGGCAATAATGCCGTGTATATTATCCGCGATAAGAAGGCTCATCTCGTTCCTATTAAGACTGGTGAGTTCGGTAAAAACTCCGTCATCGTTACATCTGGTTTAGCTAAGGGCGACATTGTCATCACCGCAGGCACTCAACAATTACAAGAAGGGACGGCGGTTAGTCAATGAAACAATTTAACTTAGCCGAATGGGCCCTCAAACACAAGTCCATTATCTACTACTTCATGGCTGTGCTACTCACCTTTGGCATCTTCTCATACAACCATATGGGGCGTATGGAAGACCCAGACTTTACGATGCGCACCATGGTTGTCGGCGTTGCTTGGCCAGGGGCTTCCCCTCAAGAAATGTCGGATCAGGTAACGGACAAATTAGAAGAAAAACTGCGTGACCTACCTGGCGTGGATTATACAAAATCTTTCACAGATGGCAGCAAATCAGTTATTTATATTAATCTGAAAGAAAATCTACCATCTGATAAAATCCGTCCCGCTTGGGAAGAAGCGCGGAACATGATTAACGACGAATGGAAATCTCTCCCACAAGGCGTTCAAGGGCCGACTATCAACGATAGATTCGATGATGTATACGGTATTATCTACGCCATTAGTGGAGATGAATTCTCATATGAAGAAAAGCGTCAACAAGCGGAAGACTTAAAACGTCAGCTTTTATCTGTTCCAAACGTTAAAAAAATCAGCCTTATTGGGGTTCAACAACAAACCCTTAATGTAACGATTAATAAGGATAAATTAGCATCCTATAAAATCAGTACACAACAGCTGTTAACAGCTATCAAACAGCAAAGTATGATGGTACCAGCTGGTATTATTACAACGGATACAAATAATGTATATCTTCGAGTAAACGGTCTATTCGATAGCCCTCAAGCCGTACAAGATATGCCTATTCGCATCAACAATCAAACCTTGCGCCTTGGCGACATGGCTGATGTAACCATGACCTACCAAGATCCTAGTGATCCTCAATTCTACTATGAAGGCAAGCCAGCTATAGGTATTGCCATCTCCATGGATGCAGGTGGCAATAATGTGGAATTTGGTGAAGCTATCGATAAAAAGCTAGCAGAATTGAAGAAAACCATACCTGCAGGCCTTGAACTCGATCAAGTATCTAATCAGCCTCATATCGTTAAAGAATCCATTGGCGATTTCTCTCAATCTCTATTTGAAGCCATCGCCATCGTATTGCTCGTAAGCTTTGCATCTCTTGGCTTACGTACAGGTGTAGTTGTAGCCCTCACCATTCCAGTCGTTGTGTCTACCACATTCATCTTGATGTATGAAAGCGGCATTTATTTGCATAAGGTTAGCCTTGGGGCTCTTATATTATCGCTAGGCCTTCTCGTAGATGATGCCATTATCGTTGTAGAAATGATGAGCGTTAAGCTCGAAGAAGGTTGGGGTCACTTTAGATCTGCTACCTTCGCTTACCAATCAACAGCGTTCCCTATGCTATCTGGTACGCTCATTACTTGTGCTGGCTTCTTGCCATTAGCATTAGCACAAGGTATGGTAGCAGAGTTTACAAAATCTCTATCCATCGTTGTATTTATGGCTCTCATCCTATCATGGTTCGCCTCTGTTCTCGTCAGCCCTGTTCTCGGCTATAAAATCATAGAAAACAAGGCTCCAAAACCTGAATCCGAATGGACCAAACGAGACCGTATCATGCACAATCTCAGTATTACATTCTATGATAAATTTGAAAGACTGTTACATTGGGCTTTAGGACATCATAAGGTAGTATTACTCATCACCTTAGGTGCCTTTGTGTTATCCCTACTTTCACTACCATTGATCAAGCAGGAATTTTTCCCATCATCAACGCGTAATGAAATCATCGTATCCATGCAATTTCCTCAAAGTTCATCCATTGAATATACTGCAAACCAAGCAAAAATCATCGATGAACATTTGCAAGGTAACGAACACATTTCGACCTTTACATCCTATATAGGACAAGGTTCTCCGCGTTTCGTTCTCACATTGGAACCTGAGTTGCAACGAAATAACTTCTTACAGTACGTTATCGTTACAAAATCCTTAGAGGATCGAGATAAACTCTATGGTGAATTAACTTCTTATTTAAATGAAGAATTCCCTTCAGCCCTCGTAAATGCTCAATTTGTACAAATTGGGCCACCATCTAAATATCCAGTGATGCTCCGCGTAGCAGGTCCAGATCAAAAGGTGGTAAAAGACATTGCAAATCAAGTAAAAAGCAAAATGCAAGGTGACAAGGATTTACAGAATATAGCCTTTGACTGGCCAGATACAGAACCAGTAGCTAACATTCACATCGATCCTAACAAGGCTCGCCTACTCGGCATCGATAGCTATGCTGTATCCTTACACTTGCAAAGTTTATTATCTGGCACTAAATCTGGGGAATACTATGAAGGTAATCAAACAATTCCTGTTACATTCCGTTTAGGAGATAATGAGCAACATAACTTAAGTGCTCTATCCTCCTTACCGATTCAAACAGGCAATGGTTCCTACGTACCGCTTAGCCAAATTGCAACTATCACTATGACGCAAGAGGATGGTATTATCTGGCACCGCAACATGATGCCAACTATCAGCATTCACGCCAATGTAAAAGCTGGTGTTTTAGGCAATGCGAAAACAAAAGAGGTTTATAAATCCTTACAAGACATTCGCGATTCCTTGCCTACAGGCTATACCATTGAACTTGATGGAGCCGCTGAAAAGAGCGTCACAGCTGTACAAAATCTAGTAACACCAATGCCAATTATGCTCTTTGTGATCATGACAATCCTCATGTTCCAATTGAAGCGTATTGCCCTTATGTTCATGGCTTTGCTCACAGCACCTCTCGGATTAATCGGCGTCGTATTGGCTCTGAATATTACGAGAACACCATTAGGCTTTATGGCTATTCTAGGTATCATCGCCCTTTCGGGTATGATTATCCGTAACTCCATTATCTTGTTAGACCAAATTGAAATCCACAAAGCAGAAGGACAAAAACCACTTGAAGCGATTATCAACTCCGCTACACTTCGTTTCCATCCTATCATGCTCACTGCTATCGCAGCGATTTTAGGCATGATTCCTCTTATGGGATCTGTATTCTGGAGCCCACTTGCCATAGCCTTTAGCGGCGGCTTACTAGTGGCAACGGTGCTAACACTTATCGTATTACCAGTCATGTATGCAACATGGTATAAAATAAAATAGGTACAATCGCCCAATAAAAGCTACGATTCATTAGTACCTTTATTTTCTAAATAAAAATCCCCTATTCTTTGTGAAAGCTATCTCGCTTACACATTGATTAGGGGATTTCTTTTATACATGACTAACATATAAAAAAATAGCAAGGATTTAACCCTGCTATTTTTTACTTATTAAACTACAACAGCTGTGCCATTGCATGTAATCATAAGCATGCCGTTTTGTGCACCTACTGTGCTGTATTGGAAGGATACGCCGATAATAGCATTAGCACCCATTTTAGAAGCTCGTTGAGACATTTCATCAAGAGCGGCTTTTCGCGCACTCATCAAAGAATCTTCATAGCTGCCGCTACGGCCACCTACGATGTCGCGAATGCCAGACATAAAATCTTTCACAAAGTTACGGCCTTCTACGACCTCACCAAATACAATACCTTTGTACTCTTGTACAGGTTTGTTTTCAATATGCATAGTTGTAGTAATAATCATAATTGTATCCTTTCTAATTGATTACAATATATTTTAATTTATTATAACAAGACTTTTAGATAAAAACAAATATAGCTTTCACATAAAACAATTACATAGTATATCTCCAAAAATTACATACTATATATCAAAAATTTACATATTATACATCAAAAAAAGACCTGTTCACTACTTTCATAATGAACAGGTCTAATTTTATGTTATCTATCGAAGTCACGATCAAGGTTAACTTCTTTCAACGGCACAACTTTAGTTTTGTTGATGTATTTGTAACCAAGGTACACTGCGAAGAAGATTGGTAAGCCAATGTAGGCAACGGATACGCCGTACCAGTCGATGGTATCACCTGTGAAAGCGGAGTAGTTTTGACCACAGATGATGATGACGCAAAGAATGAACGCCAAGATTGGGCCAACTGGGAATAACCACGCTTTGTATGGCAATTCACTAAGATCTCTGCCTTGTGCGATGAAAGCACGGCGGAAACGATAGTGAGATACTGCGATACCAACCCATGCGATGAAACCACATAAACCAGAGATATTAACAATCCATGTATAAGCTGTACCTTCGCCGATAAAGCTTGTTAGGAACGCAAATAAACCGATTGCTGTCGTTAAGATTAACGCAGGCACTGGAACGCCACGTTTATTTAATTTAGCAAAAATTTGAGGTGCTTGACCTTCCTTAGCGAGTGCGTACAGCATACGCGTAGAAGAGTATAGACCAGAGTTACCAGCACTCAATACAGCTGTTAAGATGATAGCATTAATAAAGCTAGCAGCAAAGGCAAAACCAAAACGGTCAAATACGAGTGTAAATGGAGAAATAGATACGTTCTCTACACTAGAATTCAACAGATTTGGATCTGTGTACGGAATTAAGAAACCGATAACCGTGAAAGCACCGATATAGAATAATAGAATACGCCAGAAGATTGTATTAATCGCTTTTGGCACATTCTTTTCAGGGTCTTCCGCTTCACCAGCGGCTACACCGATTAGCTCAGTACCTTGGAAGGAGAATCCTGCCACCATAAAGATAGCCAGAATAGATTCCCAACCACCTACAAATGGAGCTTCTCCTACGGTCCAATTAGCAAATCCTGGAGATGTGCCACCAATGCCAAAGATAAGCATGAAGCCACAGAATAAGAATACGAATACGGTAATTACCTTGATGCTAGAGAACACATATTCACTTTCACCAAAGGAACGAGTAGATAAATAGTTCAAGCCAAATAAAATGAGCAAGAACAGAGCAGACCATACGATGGCAGGTACATCAGGGAACCAATATTTCATGATGAGTGCCCCTGCTAATACTTCAGCAGCCAAGGTAATAGCCCAGTTAAACCAGTAATTCCAACCTAAGGCAAAACCAAAGGCAGGATCTACATAGCGTTTTGCATAAGTCCCGAAGGAACCTGGAATTGGCAAGTATGTAGCCATTTCCCCAAGAGATGTCATGAGGAAATAAACCATGATACCAATGAGGCCGTAAGCTACAAGAGCACCACCAGGGCCAGCTGTACTTACCACTTCACCACCAGCAACGAATAAACCTGTACCGATAGCACCACCTAAAGCAATCATATTCATATGACGAGCCTTTAGGGACCGTTTTAGGTGTTGATCTTTGTTAGACGTAAACTCTACGTTACTATTATGATTATCAGACATGGGTCACCTCTTACAAATCTAGATTACGCACGTATTTCGCGTTATCTTCAATAAATTTACGACGAGGCTCTACCTTATCACCCATGAGAACCGTAAAGATTTTGTCAGCTTCGATAGAATCTTCTAAGCTAACTTGTAAAATCGTACGATTATCAGGGTTCATTGTAGTTTCCCATAATTGTTCAGGATTCATTTCACCTAAACCTTTATAACGTTGAATTGTAGTACCATCGCGACCTACTTCATCAAGTTTAGCAGTCAACTCTGCATCAGAGTATACATACCAGTGAGATTTACCCTTCTTGATTTGATACAAAGGTGGTTGAGCAATATAGATATGACCTTCCTCTACCAATGGTTTCATATAGCGGTAGAAGAATGTTAATAACAATGTACGGATGTGAGCGCCGTCAACGTCCGCATCTGTCATGATGATAATCTTGTTATAACGGGATTTTGTAATATCGAATTCATCGCCAATACCTGTACCAAAAGCGGTAATCATGGAGCGAATTTCGTTATTAGCCAAAATCTTATCGAGACGTGCTTTTTCTACGTTAAGAATTTTACCACGTAATGGCAAAATTGCTTGGTAACGACGATCGCGCCCTTGTTTTGCAGAACCACCCGCAGAATCACCTTCCACAAGATAAATTTCAGTCATAGATGTATCTTTTTCGGAGCAGTCCGCCAATTTACCAGGAAGGCTAGATACTTCCAACGCATTTTTGCGGCGCGTTAAGTCGCGGGCTTTACGAGCAGCCTCACGAGCACGGCTCGCCATCGTTGCTTTTTCGATGATCTTCTTCGCATCTTGAGGATGTTCTTCGAAGAATGTTTTAAGACCTTCTGTAACGATAACATCTGTAATACCTTTAACTTCGCTATTGCCAAGTTTAGTTTTTGTTTGGCCTTCAAATTGAGGTTCCAATACTTTTACAGATACGACAGCTGTCAAACCTTCACGTACGTCTTCACCAGAAAGATTAGACTCATTTTCCTTGATCAAACCAGATTTACGGCCATAATCATTGAGGGTACGAGTCAAGGCAGCACGGAAACCAGATAGATGTGTACCACCGTCAATCGTATTGATGTTATTTACGAAGGACAACAAGTTTTCACTATAGCTATCGTTATATTGCAATGCTACATCTACCACAACATCGTCTTTTGTATTTTCAATGTTGATAACAGTTGGATTAATTGCCTCTTTATTTTCGTTCAAGAAGGTAATGAAAGAAACCAAACCACCTTCATAGTGGAAGCTTTCAACACGAGGTTCCTCTAAGCGCAAATCGCTCAATGTAATGCGAAGGCCTTTGTTAAGGAATGCCAATTCTTGTAAACGCATTTTCAAGGTATCAAAGCTAAATACGGTAGTTTCAAAGATTTCTGCATCTGGCTTGAAAATAACTGTAGTACCAGTGCCTTCGGCCTTACCAATTTCGTGCAACTCAGAAGTTTTATGACCACGAGCAAAGGAAATCTCTTGAACAATACCATTTTGAGATACTTGAACCTTAGTCCATTCACTCAATGCATTAACTACGGAAATACCTACGCCGTGAAGACCACCAGATACCTTATAGCCGCCACCACCGAATTTACCACCGGCATGCAATTTCGTTAATACTAGCTCTACCGCAGACATACCAGATTCATGCATCCCTGTTGGAATACCACGACCATCATCGACAACGGTAACACTGTTATCTGGATTGATGGATACTTCGATATGTGTAGCATAACCAGCAAGCGCTTCGTCCACAGAGTTATCTACAACTTCGTATACGAGGTGATGCAAACCACGAGCAGACGTACTACCAATATACATCCCTGGGCGTTTACGCACCGCGTCTAGACCCTCAAGAACCTGAATATTCTGAGCGCCATAATTTTGTTCAGGCATGAAACAAACTCCTCCTAACAATCTATCATACTGCACTTGATTGAAATAAAGTAACAAAACATGTACAGGATTAAACTTTATCTTTTTATTATACTATAAAACTCATCAATCCGTCTCATTAAAGTCTTAATACTGATACCAGATCCATATACACAATCATCTGTGACCACATACGTCTTGATTTGCTCCTCTGGCACCATGGCGATATATTCTAGTGTTTCATAGTGATGAATAGGACTTTTATGGGACTTTCCACCCTTAGCATGCACCATCGTAATAATGGATTCTATAGGCACAGAAATGGTATCTCCAATATGAACATACATAAGAATGCCCCCTCTAATTTTCTAATGTCCCATTAAGGGCATCGATTTTGCGCTGTTCCTCTTCAGCAAGGAACTTTGATCGATATTTATTACACAAATTAATAACGTGCTGATCCGTCAACTCATCAGGCTTTTTATGGGTGATAAGCATGGCCACCATAAACATATGACGGCGATTGATAGATCCTTTATAAATCTTATCCAGGTAAAAGTATATAGATTCTCGCATCGCTTCTGCAAAGTCTGGAAAACTACACTGTATAAATTGCTGGCAGTCGCTATATTTAAAATACGGATACTTTCGAATAACAGCTTTAATGTCCTTAATATGATCCCGATGCAATTCATATTCACAGGTTGGACAGATTTCCTTTTTAGATTTCATATGCATACCACATCGTTTACAACGATGGTATCCATGCTGCTCTAAATAGATTTCTCGCTTTCGAGCCATAATCTGTACCTTTCTGAAAGCAGCTTTTAATGCTTCGTTATCCGTTTGTTTCAACGATGTATCGATGGCGTCTACGTCTTCTTTTGAAAGCACGATATCTGCAAAGTTAATACGTTTTGTAATAATCTGTTCATCAGGAATCGTGAGAGACGTATTATTTTCTACTTTCACATAGCTCTGACGTTTCATGATGAAGCGAATATCGGTGATTACATCTTGACGATAATACTTGTTAATAGCCTCGATGATACGACGTTTTTGCATCTGTAATTCCTGCATCCACATGGAATTATCTGCACTAATAACCATATTTGGAGGCTTGATGGACACAATTTTTGTATGATCCGCAATGACATCACCTACTACATCACGCCACTTGTGAACAAGGGTATTTAATTTATATTGTTCCAGTAAATTCAGTTCTGCTAAGGCCTTTGGTAAACAAAGATCAAGGCTGTCCATACTGAACCTGTCCTCCTTCACAAGAAATAAATTGAACGGATTTCAAATCTTTAAAATCGTGAATATCTGTAGTGGTAATAAATGTTTGAATTCGTTTATGAATAAACTGCAATAAATTCGTTCGTCTCGACTCATCAAGTTCACTCAATACATCATCCAAGAGAAGAACTGGATATTCTCCTACCTCTGACTTGATAAACTCAAGCTCACTCAACTTTAAGGACAATACAGCGGTTCGTTGCTGCCCTTGAGATCCAAATTTCTTTAAATCCATCGCATCGGAAAAGAATCGTAAATCATCGCGATGAGGACCCACACTAGTGCTTAAACGATGACGATCCTGCGGCAACGCTGCTTTTATACGTTCGTAAAAGCCTTCCTTTGTATATTCCAATGAACCATTGTCCATATACGGCTGTTCATAACCAATGGTTAAATTCTCAAGGCCACCTGTCAATTTACGATTCATCAAATCGATGAGCAAATTGATTTTTTTTAAGCTTTCTAATCGTTTCTTTACAATAAAGCTCGCCATATCTGCTAGCTGCAAATCCCATTCTTCAAGAGGAATAGTATTCTTTCCTCTATATTCTTTTAGGACTGCATTTCGTTGCTGTAACAGCCGATTGTACTGCATCAATTGATGATAGTATATAGCACTGGTCTGAGAGATTTCCATATCGAGGAAACGCCTACGTCCAGACGGAGTCCCCTTGATGAGCTGTAAATCTTCAGGACAGAAGATAACTGTATTTAATGTACCAATCAGTTCTTTTTGAGATATTTTTGTGTCGTTTAATCGAATATCCTTAGGGCCCTGACGGAATAATTTAATATTTACCTTTTGAGGCGTATCTTTTTTCTCGAATTTTACAACTATGCCTGCTTCTTCGGCATTGAACATGAGCATATCTGACGTATCGTTCGTACGATGGCTTTTACCAATCGTACCAACATAGATAGATTCGAGGATATTCGTCTTACCAGCCCCATTAGTGCCATATAGAACAATAATCTCAGGATTAAACTGTATCTGTACATCCTTATAATTACGAAACTGAAATAACTGCAGTGAGTCAATTCTCACCGATTATGCCTCCTCTTGTTTAATCACGAGGTCTACATCGAGACCTTCACAAGAAATCACATCACCAACGCGGCATTTCTTGCGTTTTTCCGTTACGACCTGACCATTCAAGGTAAGGATGCCTTCATCGATGAAAGATTTTATTTGACCACCTGTTTCAATGATGCCTTCTAACTTCAACAACTGATCAATTTGAATGTACTCCGTATGAATGGGTACCTGCTGTTGCTCTTTCATAACGTTCTCCTAAAGTGATAAAGGTTAAGCATTTGTGCGAACTGGTGTTACTACGTATGTATAGTTTGGATTATTGTCTTGGCGAATGACAACAGGACCATTTTGTTTTAAGAACAAGTGGATATTGTCACCTGTGCTGTGACGCAAGATGTCAGAGATGTAGCGACCATTAAAGGAAATTGTGAAAGGTGTACCTTTAAATTCAACAGCTACGTCTTCTTTTGCCATACCGATTTCAGTATTTTGAGTAGACAATGTAACATTACTTTCAGACCAATCATAACGAATTACGTTATAGCTGATGTCTTTAGCCAACAAGGATACGCGGTCAACGGCACCAGCGAATTCGCGGCGGTCAATAACAGCGCTAGAATCGAATTGGGAAGGAATTACCTTTTCATATTCAGGATATGTGCCTTCGATTAAGCGAGAAATAATATAAATAGATTCAAAATTAAATACGATTTGTGTACGATTCCAAATGATATTGATCATAGCTGGATTATCTGTTGGTAATAAACGAGATACTTCAGCCAACGTTTTTGTAGGGATGATAGCGCGCATTGGAGTCGTTGCTGGTTCATCGATGGTAATTTTTTTAACAGCCATACGGTGTGTATCGGTAGCAACCATAGTTACTTCGTTTTCTTTGATTTCAAGAAGAGCACCGGTAAATACAGGTCGATCTTCATCAGTAGCAGCTGCATAATTTGTTAAATCGATGAGTTCTTTCATAGCAAAGCTATCGATGTTTACATGATCTTGGTCGTGAATTTGTTCCACCAAGGAAAAATCATCTGGATGTAATGTAACAAGGTTAAATTCGGAAGATCCAGATGTGATGGTCAAAGAACTTCCGTCTTCTGGTTTGTAAAGTTCAATAGTATCGCCAGGCAATTTGCGAATTAATTCTTGGAAATAGCGGGAACCTACCACTAAAGTACCAGGTTCTTTAATGTCTCCATCGATGGTTAAGCGAATGCCGAGTTCAAAGTCGTTACCTTGCAATTCTACTTGACCATTTTTTGTAGTCATATAAATAGCGCCTGGTAAGTTGGAACTTGTTTTATTTTGAGATACCTTTTGCAATACGTTAATTGCTTTTTGGAGATTTGCTTTAGGGAATGTAATATGCATATGTTACTCCTTTATAATTTTTATATATTGTAAAAGCACTAATAATTAATTGCTTTGTTTGTAATATTCTATGTTTACTATCTTAGATGCTCTATAGATATTCTACGGTAGATCTATTTCTACTGGTTTTTTGATTGTTTGTTAGTTTTAGTAGTAGTAATAGTAGGGGCCTGTTCATATGTGTAAAAGTGAATTGGCGCTACTAACTGTGCTATTTCTCGGTTGTGTATAACTATGTTGATAGTTTGTAACCACTTATCCACATACTCACAGCAGAGTGCGGTTTTTAGGATATCCACAAAGTTACGCACAATATATCCACAGAGTTATCCACAGGTTGTTAATTTCTGTTTAATTTCAGAAATCATGTTCTTAGTTTCTTCGTTTCGTTCAATTTCCTTCGTAATTTTATCGTACGCATGGAGAATTGTCGTATGGTCACGAGAGAAGGCTGCTGCAATTTGCGGATAACTTTCATTGATCATATCACGGCATAGATACATGGCAATTTGCCGTGGGAATGCGAACTGTGCCTTACGCTTCTTGCCGAGCAAGTCTTGCTTTTTAATATTGAAATAAGAACTTACAAAATTTTGGATGCTTTCCATAGTGACCATGTTCACCTCTTCGGTATGAACGAGGCCAGCCAAGGCTTGTTTAGTGTATTCTAGATCGATAGATTCAAGACGTTGATCGATGGATGCGGTGCCGATTAATTTGGTGAAAGCACCTTGCAACACGCGGACGTTTTCGCTAAATTGTAACGCCACGTAGTTGATGGAGTCGTTATCGATGCGGATAACGCGATTTTTCTTATATTCTCGTTCCAGCAAAGATCTAAAGATGGCAATGCGTGTTTCTAAATCTGGATTTTCCATGGTAGCAATATAGCCAGCTTGGAAACGAGAACGAAGACGGTCTTCGAATTGTTCCATATCGTTTGGCATCGTATCAGAGGTGAGGACGATTTGCTTGTTGTTATTTAATAACTCATTGAACGTATTAAATAGCTCAGTTTTCGTACTTTCACGACTTTCAAGGAACTGAATATCGTCAATCATGAGCACGTCGATGTTGCGGAACGTGTTGCGGAATAATTTACCTTGGTTACGTTGCAATGTTTCGACGAAAATGTTCATAAAGTTTTCGCTCGTAATGGACATAACCTTCATGTGTGGATGATTTTCCTTGATGGCATTGCCGATGGCGTGCATCAAATGCGTTTTACCTAGACCTGATGGACCATAGATAAAGAGCGGATTATAGTCGCCGCCTGGAAACTCAGCTACATTTTGAGCCGCTCCAAATGGAATGCGGTTCGCGTTTCCTGTAACGTAGTTATCAAAACGGTACGCTGGATTAAGGTTAGATAAGGATAAATCCACAGGTACATTATCAGATTGTAACGTAGGTGTTGTAGTTTCAACTGTTTTACTAGGCGCTACCATTGGCTCATCTGGAATATTTACAGGAGCTGGTGTGCGGTCGATATAAACAGGCTCTTGATACACTGGTGTGTAGAACTCATCTTGTTGAGCTTTTTCCTCTACTACAGGTGGTAATGGCATCGGTGGAGCCACTACAGGTGCATCATCGATGAGACTTTCATCAACAAAGGTAGTATCTACACTCTCTTGATTGAAATCAAATAACACCATATCCCGATGGGAACCGATAACCGTAGTAATAGCATCCTGCAAAGCCTTGCTAATCTGCGGCTGCTGATCGATTAAGTTTTTAACAAATGTTTGCATGACCCCTATATGGATCGAATGACTGTCGAGAGACATGGGAATCAACGATGACGTGACGCGCAAGTACAACGCGTCAGGCAAATGTTGCATGTTCTTTTTCGCCTCTTGCAATATATGTTCCCATATATTATTCAAATCAAATGACTGCATGACGTGCCTCTTGTGTATAACTATTACGATAAATGTGTATAACTTTAGGAATAATGTGTATAACTCTTGTGAAAGCTGTGGAAAAACCTGTTATTCCTGTGAATAACCTGTGCACAACCTGTGAATAAGTGAAAATAAAATTCTCTTCCAACCAGATAATAACTGACTTTATAGATTACACAGGTCAAAAGAAAAAAATGTGGATAACCTTAAAAATTATCCAACAAAAACTTATAAAAATATATACTTTTTCCTAAATTCAGTTATGATTGTACCAAAAAATCAATAGTTTGTCATTTATTCTGTGGATAACTTTTGATTATCTGAAGGAGAAATGTTAATAACTCAGTAATTATCTCATCTTTTGTTCATCAATTACTTTTGGGGGAGGACTGAAAACTACTTTTATCGCTCCATACGACGCGTAAGTCACTCAAAAAGTAGTTTTCAGTCCCCTCCTCCTATAAGATAATTTTTATGATTACAATACACATAGACGAAAAAGTAATTGATGAACATAACAGCATCAACCTTCAGATAATTAAAAATAAATAATAAATAAAAATGACAAACTAGTGATTTTTCTAAATGGGAGTGTTGGGAACAGGAATAGATGTGGATTTTTGACCGACTTACGTATCGTATGGAGGGAGAAAAATACATCTATTCCTCCCCTCTCTCTAACCAGAGATCAAAAGGTAAATTTGTCTTATATAAAAAGATTAGAATGTGAGTTCTTGTGTTGTTATAAATTGATGTTACGTTTACATCGTGTAGTGGTGTGTAAGTTGACATTAGGATTGTCTTAGGGAGGGAATATAGGGTCCTTTTGAGCGACTTTACGCGTCGTATGGAGCGATGAAGGAGCCCTATATTCCTCCCCCTGGAAACGTAACATCAATTATTGGATGAAATGTGTGATAGAATTATTATAGAAATACAAGAACTCACAAGCAGAATGCCTTTATTATATTGACAAATTTACGTTTTAACTCTATAATTACCCTGTTATGGTATAAGTAAAACAATACAAAATGACGAGGAGGTGTTTTACTAATGAAACGTACTTACCAACCAAATACTCTTTG
>USQK01000040.1 GCA_900556785.1 uncultured Veillonella sp. | reverse complement strand
CTCATTTTGCTCTTCTTGAGCTATGACCACAACTTGCTCATCGGTCATTTCTTTGAAATTGTAATCGGGCTTGCGTGTATGAATTGTGTTCATATGCTCCTCCTTACAATTGAGCAGAAAAACCAATATATTCATTATACTGGAACTATATGTGATTTTCAACTATCAATGGCCACGCCGTAATTTCTCTAGCTTTTCAGCTACTTCAGGAGATAATAACCCTCCTACTTCATTACGTCGCAAGCTAAATTGATCTCGTCTATGTTCATGAGCGTATTGTAATCGTTCCTCTTCCTTAGCTATGCGAATCATATTTTGCAATTCTCGAGCTGGAATGCGTAAACCACCAGATCCAAGAATTTGATTTTGTTCAGCTCCATCAGAGGTTACAACATATACATTGGTATATTTGCCTTTCCGCAAAAATACCTCTCGTTCAATAAAGGAATCCGCCGTCTCTCCATCCTCAGTATAGACTTCAAGAAATCCGCTCATAATAGCCTCTACAGAACCGCCAGACTTTGTATATTTACCATCAAACACAAGGATAACTTCGTATCCCTTGAATTTTCCGTAGTTTAACAATCTATCTCTAAGCTCCATACGGGCATGTTCTAATGACTCATGAGCCAATTTCTTTAGATGAGTCCAGGCGAATATCACATTATATCCATCTACAATTAAGATATCTTTTAACATAATTATTTCGCTTGTCGTTGACGAACCGCTTCATACATAAGAACGGCGGCTGCAACAGATGCATTCAAAGAATTTAAATTCCCATACATAGGGATGGTAACGAGGAAATCACAAGCCTCTTTCACAACGCGGCTAATGCCCTTACCTTCATTACCGATAACGATAACTGTAGGAATTGTCATATCCGCCTCGTATAAGGTACGATCACCTTCCATATGAGCGCCCATAACCCAAAAACCTTGTTTTTGAAGTTGTTTAATAGTTTGAGCTACATTCCCAACCTGTACAAGTGGAATTTGTTCAATAGCACCTGCCGATGTTTTAGCTACAGTAGCATTAATAGGAGCATTGTGACGCTTAGGAATGAGTACGGCCGTAGCCCCTACACATTCCGCAGTACGGATAATTGCGCCCATGTTATGTGGATCCTCAACACCATCTGTTAGGATAAGCAAAGGGACATCATGATTCGTCTCTTGTAGTACTTCACCAAGTTCCTTAAATTGAACAGCAGAAACAAGAGCAATAACACCTTGGTGTGGTACCTCTAAATCATATTTATTCATTTGTTTGATAGGTGTTGGACGCACTTCAATGCCTTGAGATTTAGCAAGGCCAACAATATCAGCTAGACCTGTTTTAACCTTATCTTCACTGACCATAATGCGCTGGATGGAACGACCACTTTTAAGGGCCTCTTTAACCGCATTGCGACCTACAATATAATTATCCATACTACATACCTCGTAGAGTTATAGAAAAGGCTTGCCCCAAGATATGCTGTAAGCGGTCTTCTTGGCGCGTTTCATAAAGAAATCCTAGTACTGCTTCAAAGGCCGTACTACTGCGATATTCTTGAACAGTACTACTTTTAGGCACGTTTACATTACTATTTCTAGCACGGCGTGCAATAGCTTGTTCCTCTTCTGTGAAAGTATTTTCTATTTCTAGCAATACTTTCGCCTGTGATTTAGCGCAAATAAATTCAGTAACGATAGTATGTAAAATCTGTACTTTTGTAATATTCATTTGTACCACGCGTTCACGCACATACATGGAGTATACTGCATCACCGATATATGCTAGCATAACTGCATCAGCACTTAAGCACTCCTCTATTGTTCGTTTGCGCAAACGAAGCGGCTCTTCTTCAAGAGCCGTTAGTTTTTTTATCGCTTCATTCTTTAAGAATTGAAATTGTTTAAACTTCACGTTTTTTCCACCGTGCACCTTGAGGAGAGTCCTCAATGGTAATACCAATCTCAGCTAATCGATCGCGGATACAATCAGCTAATGCCCATTGTTTCTGTTCGCGACAAGCTTGACGTACAGAAAGAATAACTTGCATTAATTCTTCGTATTCAGCAGCATTGGCGCCCGTGTTGCCTTCCCAAGCTTTTTCGAGAACACCAATAACATCTGTCATAAATTTGAATATTCGTTTCACTTCAGCAATTGCCTCTTGGCAAACAACGCCTTCTCTACTTGTTACAGCTTGATAGTAGATATTAATTTCTTTTGCAAGACCGAACATACTAGAAGTTGCTAGAGCAGTGTTGAAATCATCACTCATAGCATCCTCAAATTCTTCTTCGTATGCTTTCGCTTTTTCTAATAAGCGTTGAGCTTCATCACATGAGCCTGGCTCACATTTTTCAAGGTAAAGAAGGTTTTCAATAGCTGTGCTTAACCGTTCCAAAGATTTATTAGCTTCTTCTAGACGCTCATCAGAGAAGTCTAATGGACTACGGTAATGCGTGCTCAATAAGAAGTAACGCAATGCATCAGGACTATATTGTTCTAAAATATCTTTTACCAAGAAGAAATTATTCAAGGACTTAGACATTTTTTCAGAGTTAATAGTGATAAAACCATTGTGCAACCAGTAGCGCACTGCTGGATGTTGACCAGAGCAACCTTCTGATTGAGCAATTTCATTTTCATGATGAGGGAAAATCAAATCGCTACCACCACCGTGGAAGTCAAATTCTGTGCCTAAATATTTTTGGCTCATAGCAGAACATTCAATGTGCCACCCTGGACGACCATTCCCCCATGGGCTTTCCCAATAAGGTTCACCAGGTTTTGCTGCTTTCCACAAAGCAAAGTCCATAGGATTCTTCTTACGACCATCTACTTCAATACGTGCGCCTGCTTCCATATCGTCTAATGTACGACCAGATAACTCACCGTAATGTTCAAATTTCTCCACACTATAATATACATCGCCATCGAGTTCATAGGCGTAGCCCTTGTCAATCAATGTTTGAATCATAGCAATGATATCATCAATATGTGTAGATACACGTGGATAAATGTCTGCACGTTGTACACCTAACACATCCATTACTTCAAAATAACTATCGATATAACGGTTTGCAATGGTATCCCAAGAGACACCTTCACCATTAGAAGTGTTGATGATTTTATCATCCACATCAGTAAAGTTTTGTACATATGTTACTTTATAGCCTACATGTTTCATATAGCGACGAATTACGTCCCAAGTCACGAAAGGACGAGCATTGCCAATATGAGGATGATTGTATGGTGTGACACCACATACGTACATTTTTGCCTCACCTGGTGTTACAGGATTAAAAACCTCTTTTTGGCGCGTCATAGTATTATAAACAGTAATTTCTCTCATCGTTACCGATGCCTCCAATTTTGTAAAATAAAAAAGACCTCTCATCTCATACAGAGACGATGGTCCGCGGTTCCACTCTGTTAGGTACCAATAGCGATACCCACTCATCGCATAACGGTGCGTCGCCGGACAAACCTACCTATAATCGGAGTGTCAGCTCGTGAATGCATTTCATCTACCTATCCATGAACCCTCCCACCATCGGTTCTCGCTAAAAAGTTAGTTGTAGAGTACTTCTTTCAGTCTCAGCTTTTACTATTAAATCTATATTCAGATATAGAAATATTATATCAATTATCCTATAGAATGTCAATGAAAACAAGAAAACCCTCATCTTTCAACATAGCCAAACAATGTATTAAACATGCATATTTCGGATATAAATTTGAAAGATGAGGATGATGAATTAACTATTAAGCATTTTCCAACTTCTCTTGATCGTCATGTTTACGGCAAATACCTGCGAAGATAGAGCCTGTAAAGTTATGAATGATAGAGAATACTGCACCTGCTACTGCCGCTTGAGGAGTAAAATGTTTAAGCGCTAAAGATACGGATAATGCAGAGTTTTGCATTGCCACTTCAATTTGCATTGCACGACGAGAGGAAACATCAATACTAAGAGCCTTACATATAAAGTACGTTACTACATAACCACTCACATTTTGTACTAAGCAAGCTACGAAGATGATGAAACCAGTTTCAGCAATTTGTTTTTGGTTCACTGCAGTAACAGCAGCCAAGATTAATAATACTGCAATAGCCGCAATTGTAGGACATACAGATTTAACAGGTTCGATCTTAGAGCCGATGAAGTAATTCAATACGATACCCAAGATGATCGGTACCAATACGATTTTTACGATAGAAATAAACATCGGCATAAATTGGATTTCAATGGAAGATGTAGCACCTGCATACAATACAACGAATAAAGGTGTCAAAATTGGAGCCAATAATGTAGAAACAGTCGTTGCAGATACAGATAACGGAACATTACCATTCGCAAGGAATGTCATTACATTAGAGGCAGTACCACCAGGACATGCACCTAACAAGATGAATCCGATACCAATTTCTGGAGGGAAATTGAAAATAAGGGCTACCAAGAAACCTGCTAATGGCATCCACAAGAATTGAATTACAGATACAAGGATAACTTTCATCGGTTGCTTAAATACATCAAGGAACACTTGAGCTGTTAATGTTAAACCCATGGCAAACATTACAAATTGAAGCATGTACGCAATGTACGGCGTCATCCAAGAAAATACAGTTGGTAATACATACGCTAACACTGCCATCAATAGCACGACCCAGGAAAGATAGCTATTGAATAAGTGGTTAAGAGAACGAATAATACTCATAAATGCACTCACTTTCATAATAAATAAAAATAAAAGACGCCGATTATTATAGCATTTCTATAGGATAATCTCAATATACATAAAAAGCTCTCATAACAATAGCTATGAGAGCTTTTTTCTTAGATTGTATTACTATTTTGTTAAAGCGCTAACATTGTCTAAGCGATGCAAGCATTTTTCTTTACCAAGCAATGTAACAATATTATTCAAATCTGGACCATGCATTTGACCAGTTAAAGCTACGCGAATTGGCATGAATACGAATTTACCTTTCAAAGCAGTTTCTTTCATTACTGCTTTAATAGTTGCTTTTACAACATCAGGCGTAATTTCATCAAGTTCAGCCAATGCACTGCGGAATGCACCTAGAACTGTTGGTGCTGTTTCTTCATTCAATACAGCACGCAATTCCTCTTCGTGACCTTCTTCAAGGAATACAGTTTCACCCATAAACATGCCTACATGATCTTTAATTTGCGCCCCATAGCTAATATGGTCGCGGAATGTAGAGCATAATAATGTCAACCAATCAATATCCGCTTGATTTAAGCTATCTGGAGCCAAGCCAACTTCTTTCAAATGTGGCAAACAAAGATGGAATAAATCTTCGTCGCTCAAATTTTTCATATAGTGGAAGTTGATATGGTTTAATTTATCAATATCAAATACTGCTGGGTTCTTCGCTACGCGATCCATGGAGAAAGCTTGAATCAATTCATCTTGTGTGAAGAACTCTTCTTCCCCTTCTGGAGCCCAACCAAGAAGAGCCAAGAAGTTTACTAGTGCTTCTGGTAAATAGCCCAATTGTTTGTATTGTTCAACAGATGTAGCACCATGGCGTTTGGACATTTTTTTGTAATCTTTGCCAAGAATCAAGGAAATGTGACCAAATTTTGGCACTTCCCAGCCTAGTGCTTCATAAATAGCCATTTGACGTGGAGTATTAGATAAATGTTCTTCTGCACGAATAACGTGAGTAATCCCCATCATATGATCATCCATTACTACTGCAAAGTTATATACAGGAATACCATCAGATTTTACGATTACAAAGTCACCTACACCATTGGATTCAAAGGATACATGACCACGTACCATATCATCGAAAGCATATGTTTTATTCAAGGGAACGCGCAAGCGAATGGTTGGTTTACGACCTTCTGCAATATATTTAGCCTTTGTTTCTTCATCTAAATGTTGGCAATGGCCATTATATTTAGGTGTTTCACCACGATCCATTTGTTCTTGGCGAACAGCATCTAATTCTTCAGGTGTGCAATAGCACTCATACGCTTTGCCTTCATCCAACAAACGTTGTGTTACTTCTTTATATAAGTCAAGACGTTCTGTTTGACGGTAAGGACCATTATCGCCACCTACATCAATGCCTTCATCCCAGTTCATGCCAAGCCATTGCAAGGAAGCTTTGATATTTTCTTCACTTTCACGAGTAGAGCGAGCCAGATCTGTATCTTCAATACGCAATACAAATGTGCCTTTTTCTTTACGTGCTAACAACCAGTTAAACAAAGCAGAACGAGCGCCACCAATGTGGAATGGACCCGTAGGGCTTGGAGCAAAACGAACTTTCATGGAACTCATGATTAAATCTCTCCTTCATATACAGAAACGACAGCTTGTGCAGCAATGCCTTCACGGCGCCCAATAGCCCCTAGCATTTCATTTGTTGTCGCTTTAATACTAATGCGATCTAATGATATCTCTAATATAGACTGTAAATTAGCCTTCATCATATCGATGTGAGGTTTTAATTTAGGTGTCTCAGAAATAACCATAATATCAATATTATAGGCTTGTAACCCACGTTCTTTCAATAAGAAATTTACTTTTTCTAGTAAAAGCATACTAGAAATCCCTTTATACTGGTCGTCTTCCGGTGGAAAATAGTATCCAATATCCCGTAAACCAGCGGCACCTAGCATGGCATCCATCAAGGCATGAATGAGAACATCCGCATCGGAGTGTCCATCAGGGCCAAAATCAGATTCGATATGAACACCACCTAAGATACAAGGACGACCTGCTTTTAATTGATGAATATCATAACCAAATCCAACGCGCATACGCTTATCCTCAATTCCTAAATATCGTTTTGCTACTGCAATATCATTAGGAGTGGTCACCTTAATATTACAATAGTCTCCACTTACTATATGTACAGGCTGCCCTAAATGCTCAACGAGAGACACATCATCAGTGCCTAAATATTTTTCATCATAAGCCTTTTGATGGGCCTCTTTAAATAGATCTTTTTGAAAGCCTTGTGGCGTTTGAATTTGGTATAATTCACTGCGTTTTAATGTTTCTATTACAGTATGCTCTGTATCAACTCGTTTAATCGTATCCGTAGCAGGTACACCTACAGTAGCAGCTCCATATTCTATTGCGGCCCTAACAACAGAATCAAACAGTTTAGTTGATGCTAATGGACGCGCTCCATCATGAACTAGCACAATATTACTATCTTCTGATACAGCTTTGAGCCCATATGCCACAGAATCTTGACGTTCTCTTCCACCAAGCACTATCTTTACAGGAATATGCAAATCCAACCCTTGAATATGGTTAGACATATATTCTTGTTCGCCTTCAGCTACAACAAGAATAATTTCTTTTAAACCTTCAATCTTTTCTACATTTTGTATGGTACGTTGAATAATAGAATGTCCCCCTAAAGGAATAAATATCTTATTTTCTTTGTATCCCATACGGCGACCAGCACCTGCAGCGAGAACGATACAACTAATTGCCTTGCCCATTTTGTCCTCCATCTACACGAGCAAAAATCATCCGTCCTGCACTCGTTTGTAATATGGATGTAACCATAACCTCTACATTTTGACCAACATAAGGTTTACCATCCTCTACAACAATCATCGTGCCATCGTCGAGATAAGCCACACCTTGGTGTACTTCCTTACCTTCTTTCATGATTTGAACGCGAATCCATTCTCCAGCGATTAGAGCAGGTTTTAATACATTTGCCAATTCATTGAGGTTAAGCACTTCAATACCTTGTACACGAGCCACCTTATTCAAGTTAAAGTCATTAGTCATCAATTTCCATTGCTTATCTAAAGCAAGTCGCATAAGTTTTGAATCAACCTCTACAAGATCATCATAATCATCTTCAACAACTTCTATAGCTACCTTATTGGCATCTTGCATATCCTTCAAAATATCAAGGCCACGTCGGCCACGATTGCGTTTCGTAGCATCCGCAGAGTCAGAAATTACCTGTAACTCATTTAATACAAATAGTGGCACCATAAGAGGGCCTTCAATGAAGCCCGTAGCACATAGTTCTTTGATACGACCGTCAATGATAACTGAAGTATCTAGTAATTTTGGCGTACTAGAGGATTTATCTAATTTATGAGTTGAAAACATTTTAAAACGACTTGTTTTTTTAGTGCTATCTCCTCCCCATTGTTGTACGTAATTATTGTACATTTCGGGGCCTTTACGAGCCATGATTTTAAGTCCACTATATCCAAAAATAGCACTCAAAATTATAGGAATATAAGGTCCTATAATAGGTACTTGATTGAATGCAACACCAATTAGATTTGCAATAATAAGGCCGAATAATAAACCGATGGTGCCTGCAATCAATTCTTGATTTGGAATATGAGTAAGAATACGCTCTAATCTTTTAGCAATTACTAAACCTTGTTTCAGAATAAATGATGAAATCAGATAACCAATAACAAGGCCTAATAGAGTACCTACGATTAATACTGCAATACGTGCAATTGTTAATGACATGTCCCCAAAAGATTCAAATTGAGAAACCAAATATGGGTCAATAATAGGTGCTAAGCTATCCATTCCCACGTAGGCTGCTGTACCTACTAAAATGGCTATTACATAGCGTAAAATCCGATAAATCATGAAATCACCTCCTAATTATGAAAATACGAGTTGCATCGCCTCTTGTATAGATTTGACACCTTTAATTTTGATAGAACTATCATTATCCTTGATTTGTTTATAGTTGCCTTCAGGAATAATAAACTTTTTAAAACCTAATTTCTTGGCTTCATTTATACGCTGTTCAATGCGAGGAATACTGCGAACATTACCAGTTAAGCCTACTTCACCTAAAATTACCATATCTGTTGGAACGATTCGATTTTTCAGATTTGACACAATGGCAACCGCCATAGATAAATCACAAGCAGGTTCATTTACCTTGAGACCACCGATGACATTTACATACACGTCTTTATTACCTAATGTAAAGCCACAGCGTTTTTCTAAGACTGCTAATAATACAATTAATCGGTTAAGATCATAACCAATCGCCGTACGTCTAGGCATACCAAAGGCCGTAGTAACGACCAAGCTTTGTACCTCTACTAAGATGGGCCGAACCCCTTCGAGGTAAATCATAACAGCACTGCCACTTTCTTCATCGGAACGCTCTGCCAAGAGAGAAGCAGATGGATTGGATAATTCTTGTAACCCTTCCTCTACCATGGCAAAAATACCTGTTTCTGATGTAGAACCAAAACGGTTTTTAATGGATCGTAATATACGGAATTGATAAGAACGCTCCCCTTCGAAGTAAAGCACTACATCTACCATATGCTCTAACATACGAGGCCCTGCAATATTGCCTTCCTTTGTTACATGACCAATGATTACAGTAGGTATATTTCGTTCTTTACAGAAGCGAAGTAGGCGAGATGTGCATTCCCGAACTTGACTAACACTGCCTGGCGCAGCATCTATATCTCCAGTATACATAGTTTGTATAGAGTCAATGACTAGTAAGGAAGGAGTCATTGCTTCAGCTTGCTCCAATATATGATCTAGATCAGTATCTGCAATAACTTGTAATCGTTCACTATTAATATGCAGTCGTTCTGCTCGAAGTTTAAGTTGTAACTGAGACTCTTCACCAGATGCATAAAGAACTGCTCCTACTGTATCGGCTACCTTCTGGGATACTTGTAGTAACAGAGTAGATTTACCAATACCAGGATCACCACCTAAAAGCATTAGAGCACCAGGCACTATGCCACCACCTAATACACGGTCAATTTCACCAAAGGTTGTAGATACGCGTGCAATAGAAGAAATTTCGATATCTGGCAAGGCGGTAGGTTTCGCCGTTTGATTTCCAACACCTCGAGAAGGTGTTCGACTATGTTTAGTTTCTTTAATGATTTCTTCAACTAATGTATTCCATTCTCCACATTGTGGACAACGGCCCATCCACTTAGAGGATTCAGCCCCACAATTTTGACAAAAGAATACAGATTTTGCTTTTGCCATAACACCTCAATACATTTAAAAAGAAAGGTCATGAATGATAACCATTCATGACCTTTTATGCATAATTTTACTACATGGTTAACTATCATCATTTTATAGTATACCATTTAACTTATATTTTTTATATGAAAGGTAGTCATTAACTGTATAATTTGTATTTTTATCATATTGATACAACAAGATCGTTATCCTTTGCATCTGCTTTAATAATTTTACCTTCTTTTGCATCTCCTTTCAAAATAAGATCGGACACTGGGTCCTCAATTAAACGTTGAATAGCACGTTTTAATGGTCGAGCCCCCATTGTGAAATCAGAGCCCTCCTTAACGAGTAATTTCATAGCCTCAGGAGTTATTTCTAATTGTAAATCACGTTCTCCAAGGCGTTTTGTGACATCACTCATTAAAATGGTTACAATTTCTTTTAAGTCCTCTCCTGTTAATGGATGGAATACAATCATTTCATCAATACGGTTTAAAAACTCAGGTCTAAAATGACGTTTCACCGCATCCATTACTGACTTCTTAGCCTCTTTGAACTCAATTTCTTTATTTTCATCTACATTGAAATCAGATTTTTTAGCCGCTAAAAAACCAAGTTCTGGAGAGTTTTTATGTAAAGCTTTAGCACCTAAGTTACTTGTCATAATAATAACTGTATTTCTGAAATCTACAGTTCTTCCTTGACTATCAGTAAGACGACCATCATCAAGAACTTGTAACAAAATATTAAAGAAATCTGCATGTGCCTTTTCCACTTCATCGAGGAGGATAACGCTATATGGTTTACGACGTACCGCATCTGTTAATTGGCCACCTTCTTCATAGCCTACATAACCTGGAGGAGCACCGACTAAGCGAGACACAGTATGTTTTTCCATATATTCAGACATATCAAGTCGAATCATAGCAGATTCATCGCCGAACAAGGAGGATGCAAGTGCTCTTGCTAGCTCAGTCTTACCAACCCCTGTTGGTCCAAGGAACAAGAAGGAACCAATTGGACGTTTTGGATCCTTTAATCCAGCCCTTGCACGGCGCACAGCTTTTGCTACAGCTGTAACAGCATCATCTTGACCGATGACACGTTTATGTAATTCATCTTCTAAATGAAGCAAGGTTTCTGATTCTTCTTCTGCGATTTTAGTTACAGGAATACCAGTCCACTGAGCTACAACGGCAGCGATATCTTCCTCTGTAACTATTAATTTTTGATCACTTTCTTCTTTAGCTACAGTTTTTTTATCATCAATTTCTTTAACTAGAGCTTGCTCTTCATCACGAAGTTTAGCTGCCTTTTCAAAATCTTGTGATGTGACAGCCGCTTCTTTTTCCTTCTTAACCGTATTGAGTCTGTCTTCTAAAGCTTTAACATCTGGTGCCGCCGAAAATACCTTCATACGAACCTTAGATGCAGCCTCATCAACCACATCGATAGCTTTATCCGGCAAAAATCGATCTGTAATATATCTACTAGATAAAGTAACAGCAGCTTTTAATGCTTCATCTGTAATTTTAGCCTTATGGAAGGCCTCATAACGATCTCGTAAGCCGCTCAAGATTTCAAGAGCATCCTCTTCATTAGGTTCTCCTACTTGAACAGGTTGGAAACGACGCTCTAAGGCAGCATCTTTTTCAATATGCTTTTTATATTCATCAAGTGTCGTAGCGCCAATAACTTGGAATTCACCGCGTGCCAAAGCTGGTTTCAAGATATTTGCCGCATCCATAGCGCCTTCAGTGGCACCTGCTCCAACTAATGTGTGAATTTCATCAATGAAGATAATCATATCATCATGTTGTTGAACTTCATCAATCGCTTTTTTTAAACGCTCTTCAAATTCGCCACGGTATTTTGCACCAGCTAACATAGAGCTAATACTAAGGGAAATAATGCGTTTATTACGCAAAATTTCTGGCACACTCCCGTTGACGATACGTTGCGCCAAGCCTTCAGCAATGGCCGTCTTACCTACACCAGGTTCACCAATGAGAACGGGATTATTTTTAGTTCTACGACTAAGTATTTGAATAACTCGTTGAATTTCAGTATCGCGACCAATAACAGGATCAATTTTACCTTGTTTTGCAGACTCATTTAAGTCCGTACCAAAATCAGTTAATTCACCTAAGTCGCCATTGTTATTCGCTCCTTCTTGACCACTATGATCACCATTAGTACTAGAGCCAAGAATATGACGAATCGCTTCAACTATATCGTCGGTACGAATATTCATAGCCCGTAAAATCCCAACTGCAACACCACCGCCGTCGCTGAGTAAACCAAGTAGAATATGCTCAGTACCAACGTAATTATGATTCATGCGATTAGCTACTTGAACAGCTAACTCAAGTACATTCTTAACACGTGGCGTCATATATATAGATGTTGCTTTTTTATTACCGCGGCCCACTTGCTCTTCTACAGCTTCAAAAATATCTTCTGTAACAATATTAAGCTCTTCTAAGGCCTTAGCAGCAACACCATTTTTAACCTTTGTCAGGCCGATGAGTACATGTTCAGTGCCTACATAGTCATGTCCCAACTCCAATGCGGCTTCTTGAGCAAAGGAAAGAACACGCTGTGCATCATCTGTAAATCGTTGCATCATACTATCACCTCATCTATCTATGTAAATTGTAATTATTTCTCTTCAAATATATGTAAACAATGGTAGGCTATACCATTGGAATAGCTATTAATGTGAAAGCTTTTGACGTATTATCTTTGCCCGATAGCTATCACGCTCGATATCTGTTAGATTATCATTTCCTGCATACTTTGAAAGGAAATTAGGTCTAGTTATAGCAATCAGCTCATTAAAGGAATCCTTACCCCATTGAGGTAAAATATTTAAGTCAACGCCTAACTGGATATCACTAAGCTTTGTTAAAGCCTCTTTACCATTTACACGGCGTGCATTCTGTAGAACTCCATAGGAGCGCCATAACACATCTTCTAAACCTTCTTTATCATTATGTAATAATAACTGACGAGATTTTCGCTCTTCTGCAATAATCCCTTCTACAATCTTTGTTAATTGTTCTATTGTATCTTTTTCACTAGTACCCATGGTACGTTGGTTAGAAATTTGATATATATTTCCTAATGCTTCTGAACCTTCACCATATAATCCACGCACAGAGTAGCCCAACTGAATGATACTACGAATGAGGCGTGTAATTTTTCCAGATATAGTCAAGGCTGGTAAATGTAACATTACAGATGCTCGTAAACCTGTACCGACATTAGTTGGACAAGCCGTTAAATAACCAAATCGTTCATCAAAGGCATATGCATATTTTGCTTCAATAGCCTTGTCGATTTTTAATACACGTTCATAAGCTACTTCTAATCTCAATCCAGAAACCATAGATTGAATTCGCAAATGATCTTCTTCATTTACCATAATCACAATTGATGCATCGTCAGAAAACACTAAGTTGCGGTACGGTAGTTTTTCCTCTAAAGCAGGGCTCATCAAATGTTTTTCAACCAATATAGCCCGATCACGTTCACTTAATTGCTCTAAGTTAATATTAGAATATTGATGTCCATCTACGTCTTTTAGGGGTTTAAGCAAACTTCTAGAAAAAGAATTTACTTTTTCTAATGACGACATATCATTTCGATTTGTAAAAAGCACACCATCAAAGTTTCTTGCTAATCGAATCCGACTAGAAATCACAATATGATCCGTTGCGTCCGTATCGAGTTGTAGCCATGAACTTAAAGGAGAGTCTAATATAGTATCTAACATAATAAGAACCTCCTATTCTTTATTGCCACCAATAATGGCTTCTAATTCTTTTATTTTATCTCTTAAGATAGCTGCATCCTCAAAATTCTCAGCTTGAATTGCTGAATCCAGCTGATGACGCAAGCTCTTTAGTTCATATTTTGCCTTAAATACATTATGACCATGACTAGGGACAGTCCCTTCATATTCAGAACTACCTTGTAAACGTTGTAATAACGGTTTTATTTCACTAGCAAAGGTTTCATAGCATCTATCACAACCAAACTTGCCTACCCGATTAAACTCATCATAGGTAATACCACATTGAGGACACCGTTTCGATTGATGAGATTTTAATAAATTATCAGGATAGACCATATTTTTAAAGAAATCATTGGTAAAAAAGCTATCATCCCACATATCATTCATAAAGGAACTATAGGGAGATAATTTTCCCTCTTGTTGTAGTGCTGTAGCACAAGTATTGCACAAATGTTGTTCCGTTTTCTGATTATTTACAATATTTGTCATATGGATAGTAGCTTCATTTTTATGGCAATGATCACATATCACTGATCATCACTCCTTCCGTAGTGTATCCACCATTGTTGCGTATAGCTCACGAATTGCATTATTTCGATGTTCAATATCTGTATTTTCAATCAATGTAGCAAAAGAATTATGCATCAATTGAGCCTCACGACGAGTAATTTTTTCTGCTTGTAGTAATTGAAATAATGATTGGTCTACATCTTTTATATCAATTAAACGATCTACTGTATTTTGACCTTCATAAATACGATAGGTTGTTACAGCTGGTAGAGAATCAGAACTTTCTGGATTTAATTTTGTGATTCGAATATATCCACCTAATCCACGTCTTGATTCAACATCAAACCCACGCTCATTGGAAAATCGCGTACTTAAAACATAACTAATTTGCGAAGGTGCACAATCTAACTCATCAGCTAATTCGTTACGCTTTAAAATTAATTTCTCTTGTTCTTCACGCATACGATCCAATATAAACTTTTCTATTTTATCAGCTATCATACTCATAAAAAACACCTCTTTAACATTTTATTTAATATATATTTTGACTATTTGCTTTTTACATATATCTATTATATTTGACTTTTTGACTTTAGTCAATATAAAGGTCAAATTTCTATACTATACATTTGACCTTTTAATACATCCCCCTATAATTGGACTTAATCTTAAATTATAGGTATAATAAATGAGATATATTTTTATGAAAGAAGGTGTTGTTATGGCAGAAGCATTAGGACAAGAACTGTTAATTGATTTATATT
>USQK01000039.1 GCA_900556785.1 uncultured Veillonella sp. | reverse complement strand
AGGTTTTTATTAATATTAATTCTCATCCTATTCGATTCTCAATATTAAATTATAGGTTAGAGAAATCGAGGGTGCCAAACAAATCATCATATGTTTCAGCACGACGAATTTGTGTAACAGAACCGTCTTTATGCAATAACAACTCAGCTGAGCGCAATTTACCATTATAGTTGAAGCCCATGGAGTGACCATGCGCACCAGCATCATGAATGATGATACGATCGCCAATATCGATTTTTGGCAACTCACGTTGAATAGCAAATTTATCATTGTTTTCACATAAAGAACCAGTTACATCGTACACGTGATCCTTAGGTGCATTTTCTTTACCCATTACAGTAATATGGTGGTAAGAACCATATAAAGCTGGACGCATAAGGTTTGCCATACAGGAATCTAAACCGATGTAGTGACGATAAATATCCTTTTTGTGAATTGCTGTAGAAACTAAGTAACCAAATGGACCTGTAACCATACGGCCACATTCATAAGCCAATGCTACATCACCAAGGCCATTAGCTACAAGAATTCTATTATAGGCCTCTTCTACACCTTTACTAAGTGCATTGAAATCTACTGGTGTTTGTTCTGGTTTATAAGCAACACCTACACCACCACCAAGATCGATAAACTCAACATTGATGCCTAGTTCATTTTTAATATCTACTGCTAGATTGAAGCAAAGTTCAGCAGTGCCAACTAAGCCATCAATATCAAGCTCGTTAGATACAACCATTGTATGGATACCAAAGTGTTTTACACCTTTAGCTTGCAACTGTTTATAAGCTTCAAGAATCTGTTCACGTGTCATACCATATTTAGCTTCTTCAGGAAGGCCGATAATTGTATTACCCCCTTCTTTTAAGGAGCCTGGGTTATAACGTACGCAGAATGTATCAGGCAAAGAACCATGATTTTTTTCCAAATATTCAATATGAGTAATATCATCAAGATTGATGATAGCACCTAATTCAAGTGCTTTTTTATATTCCACATATGGTGTGTCATTAGATGTGAACATAATATCATGACCTGTAATGCCCACTTTTTCACATAGCATTAACTCTGCTAAGGAAGAACAATCGGCACCTACACCAAGCTTTTGTAATACACGCATAATATATGGATTAGGAGTTGCTTTTACAGCAAAATATTGTTTGAACCCTTTATTCCAAGAAAATGCATTAATGAATGCTTTCATATTTTCAATGATACCTTCTTCATCATAAATATGGAATGGCGTTGGGTATTGGGCAATAATATTTTCTAATTGTTCAGCTGTAAACGGAACTGTTTTTGTGTTCATAATAACCTCGCTATACAAATAAAAGACCCATCAAACGATGAGTCTATTATCCTAATTATTATTTAAATAAAGCTTTATCAAGGCTATAGCGACCTGCGCCAGCGAAGAACAACATAAGAGCACCGAAGCCCATTTGAGATGGATAATCCCAGCTAAAGAAACTACCACTAAGATTTAATGTCGTTGCTATTGCTAATGTACCTATGAGTAACAAAGATCCAATTCGTGTAAATAGACCAATTACTATAAGTACACCACCTATCATTTCTGCATATGCGGCCATAGTACCTAAAATTTCATAACCACCAGGTACACCTAATGGTGCCAACATAGCTCCAACTTTATAAAGGCCTTCAGCACCGCTCAAGTACTTTAAATATCCATGATAAAACATGGAAATACCAAGTGCCAAACGGTAAACTAAGAGGCCAAAATTAATATAATTAGGTTTACTTTTAAAAATAAAGCTTAACATAGTAATCCTTCTTTCAAACCAAAACAAAAATCGAAATAATTCGATATCGTTATTATAGTGGAGAAAAACTACCATGTCAAACTAGACTCAATATTAAATTCTATAGAATTATAACATATGTGGTATACAAAATCAATTTTATCGATTTGATAAACCACATATAATCTTCTAATTTAATACCTAAAAAGTCAAGAAATATTCTGTACCTATTTAATACAAAAAACCATTTAATTTTCAGATATATAAAAATAATCCTAATGAAAAAGTGAACATAAAGTTCCTAATTCATTAGGATTATTCTAAATTTTATAGATTATGCGCTAAGCAGTTGATTACATCATACCGCCCATGCCACCCATTGGAGGCATTGCAGGTACTGCAGCATTTTCTTCTACTTTGTCAGCTACGATTGTTTCAGTAGTCAATACAAGAGATGCGATGGATGCAGCATTTTGAAGCGCAGAACGTGTTACTTTAGCAGGATCCACGATACCAGCTTTAACCATGTCGATATATTCTTCAGTCAATGCGTTGAAACCAACACCAGCTTCTGTATTTTTAACTTTTTCTACTACAACAGAACCTTCAAGACCAGCATTGTAAGCGATTTGACGAAGAGGTTCTTCTACTGCACGTTTAACAAGGTTAATACCAGTTTGAACATCACCAGTAGCTTCCAATGTGTTCAATGCAGGGATGATATCAATGAATGTAGTACCACCACCAGCTACGATACCTTCTTCAACAGCAGCGCGAGTTGCGTTCAATGCATCTTCGATACGAAGTTTTTTATCTTTCATTTCAACTTCTGTAGCAGCACCTACTTCAATAACTGCAACACCACCGGATAATTTTGCAAGACGTTCTTGTAATTTTTCACGGTCGAATTCGGAAGTTGTTTCTTCTACTTGTGCACGAATTTGGCTTACACGTTTAGCAATTACATCTTTATCGCCTACACCATCGATGATTGTAGTTTCATCTTTAGTGATACGAACTTGACGAGCTGTACCAAGATCAGTAAGTTCTACAGAATCAAGTTTGCGGCCCATATCTTCAGTAATTACAGTACCACCAGTCAAAATAGCGATATCTTCAAGCATAGCTTTACGACGGTCACCGAAGCCAGGAGCTTTTACAGCTACTGCTTTGAAAGTACCACGCAAGCGGTTAACTACTAAAGTAGCCAATGCTTCACCTTCTACATCTTCAGCGATGATAAGAAGTTCTTTACCTACTTTTACCACTTTTTCAAGTGTTGGCAACATATCAGCGATAGCACTGATTTTACGGTCAGTAATCAAGATGTATGGGTTATCCATTACAGCTTCCATACGGTCAGGATCAGTTACCATGTATGGGGAAATGTAACCACGGTCAAATTGCATACCTTCTACTACGTTTAATGCAGTTTGCAAGCCTTTGGATTCTTCTACAGTGATAACGCCGTCGTTACCTACTTTTTCCATAGCTTCAGCAATTAAGCCACCGATTTCTTCGTCAGCAGCGGATACACTTGCAACTTGAGCGATTTCAGCTTTACCAGAAACTTTGATGGAGCGTTTTTTAATTTCTTCAACCAAAGTTTTAACTGCTGTTTCAATACCTTTTTTCAAGATCATTGGGTTTGCACCAGCTGCTACGTTGCGCATACCTTCTTGAATCATAGCTTGTGCCAATACTGTTGCAGTAGTTGTACCGTCACCTGCTACATCGTTAGTTTTAGTAGCAACTTCTTTAACTAATTGAGCACCCATGTTTTCAAATGGATCTGCAAGTTCGATATCACGAGCAATAGTTACACCATCATTTGTGATTGTTGGGGAACCGAATTTTTTATCCAATACAACATTACGACCTTTTGGTCCTAATGTAACTTTTACAGCGTTTGCCAATTGATCAACACCACGGCCCAAAGCGCGACGAGCTTCTTCGTTAAACAAGATTTCTTTTGCCATATGTATTACCTCCTAGATAATAACAGTATCTAATGTAAGGGAATGTATATGCCCGCAGGCAATATAGAATGTATCAATAGTATGTTTAGCTCTATACAGCTATAAATCAGCTATTATAGTACTGCTAAGATATCGCGTTCGCTAATGATCAAATGAGTAGCGCCATCGATTTCTAATTCGCTACCAGCATATTTTGCGAACATAACAGTGTCGCCAACTTTAACTTCTGGAGCTACACGTTGACCATTGTCATACACTTTACCAGCACCTACAGCTACGACAACACCTTCTTGAGGTTTTTCTTTTGCTGTATCAGGAAGGAAAATACCACTTTTAGTTTTTTCTTCTTTTGCTTCTAAACGGATAAGAACGCGGTCAGCTAATGGTTTTAACATATGATGTCACTCCTTATTTACTAGTTATTATTTACAATTCATTAGCACTCTAAGTAGTCGAGTGCTAATCACATGTATTATTATAACCTATGTCAAAATAAATGCAAGTAGAAATTTTGATTTTTTGACTTTTTAGTTTTTATTTGATGTTAGACACAAAAAAACTAGTATAAGTTTTGATTCTTATACTAGTCTTTGTATCTATTTTGAAACTTGATTAATTAATGCTTTACAGATATTAACAATACTATCTCGTTTCTTCATACTTAAAGCACGAATACGATTATAGGCTTCCTCTTCTGATATAGAGTATAGATCCATCAATATACCGGTTCCTTTTTGAATGATTTTACGATCTTCTAATGATTGTTCTAATTCAGCCATTTTTTCGCGTAGCTCAGCATCACTATGATAACGCCCTAATGCCATTTCTAAGGTTGGAACCAATTGTTCTTCACGAACAGGCTTAATTAAATATCCATATACGCCAGATTCTCTAGCCTTATTTATTAAATCCTGTTGACTATAACTAGTTAATAGAACTACAGGTGCTTCATGGTGAAAGCCAATTTGACGTGCTGCTTCAATGCCATCTAATTCTGGCATCTTTACATCCATTAGAACAATATCAGGTTTATATTCTTTGCAAAGCTTGATGGCTTCAACACCATTAGTCCCTTCTGCCACAACTTCATGACCACAGGATTCAATATTATCGCGTAGATCCATACGTATAAGGGATTCATCATCCACTATTAAAACGCGCATTTACTTCTCCTTCTTCATATGTATTGTCACTAGAACACCGGCATCAGTATTTTTAACAGATAGATCCCCTTTTAACTCATGGGTAACTAAATTATTAATAATAGTTAATCCTAATCGCTTATTCGAGTTAATAGAGAAATCTTGAGGTAATCCTTTTCCCGTATCAGAAAAATCTAATACAATATATTCCTCTAATTCCGAAACAGCTAGACGAATCTCCCCTGCTTTACCATCTAAACCATGTTCAAGGCTATTAGTAATTAATTCATTAGTTATGAGGGATACATAACTTGCCATATGAGAGGAAATCAATATGTCTTCTCCACTATAGGTAAAGGTAACCTCTTGGTCTTGTCGAATCATACTCATGCGCAACAAACGACATAACTCGTCATAGATTGATCGGATACCAATATAATCCTCATCATAATGGGATACAATATCGTGAACCAAAGCCATACTTTCAATACGATTGATTCCCTCTTGTAAGGCTTGTTTAACTTCTGGCAGGCTAGAACGTCTTGCTTCCATACGTAGTAATCCCGCTACAGTTTGTAAATTGTTTTTTACACGGTGATGAACCTCTTTGATAATAGAATTCTTTACCAACAATTCTTGTTGCTGCTTACTTTCACGGGTACAATCGTGAAGCACGAGGAAACAACGTGTTTCATTGCGTCCCATAGCAATCGGAATCATATGCTGACGAATTACCATATCTTGATAGATTTCTTCACTAGTGTATATCGTTCTATCATCCAACACTTGTTGTATGGCGGAAATTTTTAAGGTACTGCTATAAATTGATGACCCTACTAGTCGTCGATCAAATCCAAGTAAATCTACTAATTGTATAGCCGACTCATTACCATAGAGAATTCTATGAGAATCATCAAAGATGATTAAACCATCAAAATAAGAAATTGGCTCATACGATTGTATTTGCTCATCCGTAGCAGTCAACATGAGACGTTGCATCGTATCAGATAAGATATATTCTTGTTCATATTGATTTTTTTTAATAGACGGAGATACTGTAAAAGCTATCCCCCCAATAATACGACCACCATTGTCGACAACAGGAAAAACATGTTGTCGTTGATCATGCTCTATCCCAATAAGAGGTTGACCATTTCCCATCATAGAATGCCATGTATTATTTCCTTTTAATTGTCGAGTAATAACACCTTGCTCGCTTCGTTCAATGCATAACATATCTGCACGTTGCTGCATATCACCTTGTGACTTTTCTAGAAGAGGCGTAAAAATCTGTATCCTTTGACGGGTCAATGACTCGCCAAAGGATATAAGTTTACTAATATGCTCAAGTAGTGAGGTTTGTAATGGTCCTAATGGTGTTGTATTTAAAATATCTTGACCGATATCCACAATTAATCCTCTTTCCAAGATACATGACCAATTTCAACACTTGGTTTTGCATTCAATGTTAAATCGCCAAATTTACCAGCTTGAGCCATATAATAGGCACGACAACCAATCATAGCAGCATTATCGGTGGACAGAATTTTATGAGGCTTGTAATAGGTAAAGCCTTCTTTCTTACACATAACCTCTAAGGCTTGTTGTAAGCCTTTATTAGCAGATACGCCTCCCGCAATGGTAATACGCGTTTCACCTAATGTATGAGCTGCATCTTTCGTTTTCTCAACTAATACATCAACAATAGCCTTTTGAAAGGACGCGGCAACATCGGCTTGGTTAATAGGTTCATTCTTTTGTTGCTTGCTATTTAAATAGTTTAATACAGCAGACTTTAAACCACTAAAACTAAATTCAAAATTACCAGGCTCACTTAAAGCCTTTGGAAATTCAATCGCATCTGGATTACCTTCAAGGGCAAGTGCATCAATATGAGGGCCACCTGGATAAGGGAACCCCATAACGCGAGCAATTTTATCAAATGCTTCACCAGCAGCATCATCGCGCGTCTGACCAAGGATATCAAACTCTTCATAGCCCTTCACATGGACTAGCATGGTATGACCACCAGATACAACGAGACTCAAAAATGGAGGTTCTAATTCTGGATTAGCTAAGAAATTAGCAAAAATATGACCTTCCATATGGTGAACTGGTACCAAAGGAATGCCTGTAGCAAAGGATAATCCCTTTGCAGCAGCTACACCAACCAATAATGCTCCTACGAGACCAGGACCATAGGTAACACCAATATGATTGATATCTTGTAACGTTACATTCGCATCGCGTAGCGCTTGATCTATAACAGGTATAACTTGTTCTATATGGTGACGCGATGCGATTTCTGGCACAACGCCACCAAATTTTCTATGAATCGGCACTTGGCTAGAAATAACATTAGATAAAACAGTGCGTCCATCCTTTAAGACAGAGGCTGATGTTTCATCACAGCTACTTTCCAAGGCTAATGTGTAAATACTCATTCTATTTCCTCTGAAACGAGAGACATAATATAAGCATCCTCTTTTGGCTCTGAATAATAATCTTTGCGAATCCCTTTAACAGAAAACCCAAGATTTCTATACATTGCTAAGGCAGGCAAATTGGATATGCGTACCTCCAAGAAGATTTCGTGCATACCTCTCTTGAAACATTCATCTATTAATTGTTTAGTAAGTTCTGAGCCATATCCCTTACCACGAGCAGAAGGAATAATGGCAATATTTGTTATTTGTCCTTCATCATATACGAGCCATGCACCAGCATAACCAACAATATGATTGTCTTCGCAAATAACCATATATAATTTATTATCTGCTCCTTCAAGTTCAGCAAGTACAGATTCCAAACTCCATGGAACTGAAAAGGACTGCTGTTCTATATCATAAATGACCTGAGCATCATCGATGGCCGCTAACCGAATCTCCATTATTCTGCTCCTGCCGCTTCAGTCACTACCACAGTAGGATTTTGGTTTAACATTTCAGGATTATCCTTATGTCGCTCCTCCCATAACACCTCTGCCTCAGAGCGACGAATATAGTAAGGAACCATATCCATTGGATCACATATCTCTTCACGTTCTACCAATTCACGACCTGCTAATAGTAAAGAGCTTGCCTTTGGAATACGTTGTGAAATATCTAGCACAGTCAAATTAGTATCGCTTTCCTCTAAAAGCTTTTCAATTCGCTTGATACCATCCCCTAAGAATAGGACCTCTTCCTTTGTTTCTCTAAATTTATCTAATAAATCACTAGCAGCAATAACAAATGGATCCTCTTTACATACTAGTTTGTTATTTTCATATCTATATAAACCAGTATATACATGCTTCTTCTGAGCATCGATAACAGTACAAATTGTACGATTTGTATATGAAACATTACGAGCTAAGCTGTCCATTGTCATCACACCATACAACGGAATTTGTAAGGCGTAAGCCATTGCTTTAGCAGTCCCCATGCCAATACGCAATCCAGTGAAAGAACCAGGCCCGATACTAACGATAATACCTTTTAACTCATTCTTTTTTACTTGAGAGGCACGCAATAACATATCAATATGAGGTATTAGTTGCTCAGAATGAGTTAATCCAGCTTGGATAGTCAACTCACCAATAAGGTTATGTTCATCCATTAAAGCCACACTCGAAACGAGTGAGCTTGTCTCAATTCCTAACCACATATGGGCCTCCTATTTCTACTAAATCACCCTCTGAAAGGTAATCACTACCTAATGTGATAGATCGACTTGTATCATCAATGCGCGTCAAATAAATCCATAATGTTTCATCTGGTAATTCATCTGGGAATTTATCGGCCCATTCCACAATGGATACGCAATCCTCTGTATATTCGTAGAAGCCAATATTTTCTAGCTCGCTTATATCATCCAAACGATATACATCAAAATGATATAAATGTGTTCTATCCACATCATAAGTATTCATGATTGCAAAGGTAGGACTTGTAATCTCCTCTGTAACTCCAAAGCCTTTCGCAATGCCTTGGGATAGGTGCGTTTTTCCTGTCCCCAAATCACCAATTAAAGCAATACATAAAGGTTCTCCGCTTTGTTTGACCCATCTGCCTAATAACTGTCCAAATTGTTGTGTATCTTCTACTGTATGAGTTTCTAATTGAACATGTGCCTTATGATTCATGAAAATGATTATATCCTTTCGCTTCTATGGTCTTAATCGTTTTATCCGGTGTTACCATCTGAACATGACATGGTCCAGATATAACTTCACCGATTATAGTAATGCCAGATAAATTCTCTAATTTAGGAATCAATGCTTTAGGCGCCGTGAATACTAGTTGAAAATCCTCACCACCATATAATGCATAATCCACTGGATTAGTTTGTAAATACTTAGCTAATTCATAAGTTTCTTCATGAAGTGGAATAGCTTTTTCCTCTATAACAATAGATACGTTACTAGCCGATGCAATTTCGTTTAATTCACTACCAAGACCATCACTAATATCATTCATACTATGAACTCCCAGTTGTCTCAATTGTTGACCTAATTCAATTTGTGGATCAGGTCGTTGATGACCAACCTTCGTCATAGTATAGCCATCTAAATTATAGGATAACGCACCTAAACCTGTGGAAGCATAACCTACATAATTTGTAACGCCCACAATATCGCCAACTTGCGCACCACTACGCATAATAGCAGTACCAGTAGGAACCTCGCCTATGATGGTAACAGTCCACACCATAGGTCCTTCCGTACGCACCGTATCTCCACCAAGTATATTGAGATGATATCTAGCACATTGAGCTTTAATGCCTCTATAGATTTCATCTAGAATAGCAGTATCAACATATTCAGGTGCCGCCACAGATAACACTATTTGTCGAGGAGTCCCCCCCATAGCAGCAATATCACTTAAATTAGCGGTCATGAGACGATAGCCGACATCATAAGGTTTCATATAGCGAAAGCTAAAATGAACACCTTCCACCATCGTATCTGTACTAATTAGTTGATCTGTTTCATCTGTAGCACGATACACTGCGCAATCATCACCAATCCCTGTAATTACAGTACTCGGATCATGTATTGTATCATTTTGAATGTGGCTTATGAAATTAAACTCCCCTACATCTTTTAATTGCATCTCATCACCTGGCTTCCGATTAGTATACATATTGTATTGTAACATATATAAAAGACAACAAAAATAGCAGATAGTTGATATATCAACTATCTGCTATCAATGAGCCTAAGATAATTATTTTTTAATTAGGTTTGTCATCCGTTTAACAGGATCTTTCGTATCAAAGGAACCTACAGTAGGAACCTTTTTACCATTATTAACGAAGAGAACGCCATTAATATTATCAAAGGATGTCAATGTATTTACAATGGCAGCCATTTGCAATTTAACAGTTAAGTCCCCACCATTACCTTTTACGAAAGCATCATTCACTTCTACAGAAGCAATACCGTCCTTTACAGTAACAGATGTGATTTGAATATCCTTAGAGAATACTGGATATTTTTGTGCTCTATCGGCTTTTAACATCGCTAGAAGAGCGGCTTTAGGCGTTACTTTATCCGCCTCCATCTCAACAGTTGATTGTGTTACCCCTGAGCCATCCTCTGTTGGAACAAAGAAGGCCATCTTAACCTTTTCTTGAGATACTTTCGTTGTTTCTGCATCCTTATTGACTTTCATCTCTTGCACAGGTTCACTTTTACCTGTTGTAGGAGCTTGATTAGGTGTACAACCTGCTACAAATGCAAGCAAGCCTACACAGAGGATCGACAGAACTTGTTTACGTAATTTCATCGATTAACCTCCAAAGTAACTAGCAATACCATTGGCAATGCGATTAGCAAAGTCTTCTTGTGTTTGAGGAGATTGCAATGCACGTTCCTCATTAGGATTGGAAATAAATCCGAGCTCTACAAGAATGGCAGGCATATTAGTATGTCTTAATACATACAAGTTGCCTTCTTGAATGCCACGGTCACCATTGAATCCTGGTACACTAGCAATTTGAGATTGTACCTTTTGTGCTAAACGAGCATCATTACCTGTTTTAGCATAGTAGTATGTTGCAATACCACCAACACTTGGATTGTTAAATGCGTTAATATGCACGCTGATGAGCGCATCAGAATTGCTACGGTTCGCTACATTAACACGAGCGCCTAATTCATCAACACCACTTGCATTAGGACCATATACGTCTACGTCTGTAGTACGAGTCATAAGCACTTTAGCGCCACGATTTTCTAAGGCTTTTTTCAAGTACATAGAAATCGGTAGTGTAATATTTTTCTCTTGTACACCATGTGGTCCAACGGCACCAGAGTCACTACCACCATGACCTGGGTCAATAGTAATTGTCTTGCCAGATAAACCACCGCTAATAGAATACTTACCAGATCCTGTGGGCATATTTTTCGCAGGATGTGCAGAAGGAGATGGACGTTTACCATAGTAAGCAGGTTTAGCTACTACACCTTTTTTCTGTACATCTACAACGATGCGATACGGTTTCTTATTAACCGTATCTTTCTTTAGGGAAAATACCTTTACATCACTCGTATCGATAGATGAAGGTGTCTTGATTGTTACCTTCACATCTCTGCCATCCTCTGTAAGTCTGGCAGAACTAGCTATACTAGAGTCCATATTAATATTCGCTTTAGCAGTTTTTAGCTTTGTGTTATTTAAGGTAACAGTCGTCGTTTTCCCATCTTTGCTAATCGATGCAGATGCTTTCACAGGTGCTGATAAATCCATTACCATACGAACATATGGTACAGGTGCATCAGTTCGTGTCACCCATCGAGCATCTTCAAGATTAGCTGCCTTTGCTTGAGTCAAGAATAGAGGTAAAGCCATCAAGACAGCAAGGCACATAAAAAATAGTTTACGCAATACATTCACTCCAATCTAACTGACATACGTAGTGTCCAAACCATAGAGATGAGTCGATGATCTCTTTGTGAATCAAAGTCTCATCGTTCCAATCTATCCATAAACTAATGTTAGATTATAGATAGATTATTTCATACAAACATGAAGATTAGTATGCCGATTATACATATTACTATATAAAGTCTTTATACAGTACACACAAAAATCAGTTGCTTAAAATTAATTTTTGTGCTATGCAATCGATACTAACGTTCAGTTGTAATTTGCCATTCATTCCCATCCGTACTAATGTGAATACGTCCCATCGTATCTGTACGGTAAATGGCAATATTGTTCTCCTGCAAACGACGCAATGTTATATCGTGAGGATGACCATAACTATTATACATGCCATTTGAAATTAATGCACTTTCTGGTTTAATAGATTTCAAAAAATCTTCAGAGCTACTTGTGCGAGAACCGTGATGTCCTACCTTAAGAACACGAGAAAACAGTCTAGAGTTCTGCTCTTTTATGAGTTTTTTCTCTTCTTGTAATTCTGCATCACCAGTAAAGAGCATAGAGAATTTACCAAAAATTAATTTACCTACGATAGAGTTATTATTAAGATCTGGCGCCCCTTTTTTATCTGTTAAAGGTTCCGCCCATGGTGCATATACTACAAATATAGCACCGTGACCAAAATCAACTACATCTCCACTACGCAATGTGGAGCGTTGGATTTTATTTTTATCAATCCATTTCTCATAGGTTTTATACATATTATTATCAACAGAAATACCATCATCATACACATGTTCAATGGGCATAGCTTTCGCAATAGCATAGAATCCACCCATATGATCAGCATGTGGATGTGTAATGATAATATTTTTTAACTTCGTAACACCCATAGATTTTAGCTGAGCTACAATATTTTCACGATGCTCTATGTCACCTGTATCGATCATACTATATTCATCGCCAACCTTAAGCAGTATAGCATCCCCTTGACCGATATCTAACATATATACATCTAGCTTACCTTCAGGTGTAGTTGTCTTAGTATCAATAGAGTAAGCCCCATTAGCACTAGAGGTCGCCTGATTAGCAGCATTAGCTACATCTTTATTCGTACATCCTGCAATAGAAAAGATTGGAATACATAGCACTAATAAAAAAGCTATAAAGCGTTGTATTTTATTTGTCATTCTTATTCTCCCAATAATTCACTAATGACACAGCCTATAGAAGTACTTACATCACTAGGTGTATATCCCCAAGTTTTCGTATCACTTAGTATATCTGCACTGCGGCTATGTACATAGACCCCTAAAATGGCACTATCCTGTAAGGAATAGCCTTGGCTGATAAAGCCTGCAATGACTCCGGTTAATACATCCCCCATACCGCCAGTTCCCATACCAGCGTTTCCGATAGTATTAACATATACTGTACCATCAGGTAGTGCCACAACAGAAGGAATTCCTTTTAGAACAAGTACTACCTGATGAGCCTTAGCAAATGCTCGTGCCAATGTAATATAGTGACGTTCAATCCATTTTATAGGCAAATCAATAAGTCTACTAAATTCACCTAAATGAGGTGTCATCACGCAATATGGTAACTGTCGTTCCATCTTATATATAGACTCAACCTTACCATCTCGCAATGCATCTTTATCTACAGATCCCACATGACCTAATGCATATAACGCATCAGCATCAATGACTAGAGCACCTTCATAGCAATCAATAACATGATTTACTAAATCCGGAATATCTATTGTACGTCCCAAACCGGGGCCAATAGCAACTACTTGACGGCCTTCATAAATGGAGTGGTTTTCATTGATAGAGGTAACCATCACTTCTGGTATGATACGTCCTTGTACTGCCCGTTTAATTATCTCTGGAACACACAATGTAACTTTACCAGCACCACTATGAACAGCAGCTTCTGCAGCCAACATGGGGGCGCCCACCATATCACTAGAGCCACCAATAATTAGGGTATTTCCATTTACTCCTTTATGAGCCATTGGAACTCGATAATTAATTAGTGTTTCTGCTAAATCTGAATCAATAGTTATAGTGCTATCACGATTAACTAATACTTGCTGCCACGGAGCTCCTAAAGGGGCAACAATAACTGTTCCTCCTATAGCCTTGCCAGGATACAATAATAGACCTTGTTTTATCGCACCAAAGGTTACTGTATAATCATAAGACAATGTGCCCTCTGAGATTTGACCAGCAGTTGCATCAACACCTGCAGGTACATCAATAGCCCACAAATCAAAATTATATTGACTACGCATAGTATCAATAACGTGCAATATATCTATTGTGGTATCTCGAAGACGTCCAGCTAACCCTGTTCCCATAATGCCTTCTACAACTATAGCTACATTTGACCAATCATTAAAATCATCAAACATATCAATAATACAGCCCATTGCTTCACATCTCTTGAGTTGAACTGCAAAAAGGTCGCTACATTTGCTCATATCACCTACTAGTGCAATTTGTACAGGTACACCTTGCTCTAAAAGATGACGAGCTGCTACAAGGCCATCTGCCCCATTATTACCTGTACCACAGATAAATAGTACAAAACTATTGATAGAACGTGCATTATCTAAGGAAAACAAGTCATATTGTCCCCACAAAGCATCCACAATGCCACGTCCTGCATTTTCCATTAAAATTTCTAAAGAAACACCTAATTGCTTAGGTACTTCTTGATCTATATATCGAGCATCTTCAGTTGTTAATATTTGCATCTTATGCTCCTTCAAGTATAACTGTACTCATTGCATATGCTTTGCAATGACTAATGGACACATGTGTATCCGTATAGCCTAATGTTTCATAAATATCTTTAAAAGTATCTTGTAAACGAATTAAGGGAGCCCCTAATTCATCATGACCGATTTCTATATCTTGCCACGACCCATGACGCATTCCCGTACCTAATGCTTTAATGAAAGCCTCTTTAGCGGCATATATACCGGCATAAGACTCGTAACGCCCCTTATTTCGACTTTCACAATAATCAATCTCATGAGGCGTATATACACGGTCGCGAAATGATTGAGATTTCTCTAAAGCTTGACGGATGCGGTCAATTTCTATAATATCATTCCCTAATTTCATAATAACTCCTAAATCATCCTAACATTTATATTATACACTCTTAAAGTGGATAAAAACATAGATAAAATCTAGGCATTTACAGAGAATGGCAATGTGGATAGACTGTAAATTTCTACCTTACCTTTACGGTTAACCGCCACGTACATCTGACCATTACGGTAATCCATATCCTCTACTTCCATACCTGAAGTATAAGGACTTATATTCTTTACTACGCCTTCATCATCGACGAAAACAAAGGTCGTTAAGGTTGTAAAAATAGTGTTACCATTAGCAGCGTAAGCACCATTATTATTTAAATCGGTATGCTCTGCATCAATCTTATACGTTTTTACCTTATTAAAATTTGAATCATAGTAGTTAATAGTACGATGAGAATTTGTTAAAGGCACAATCGACACATATTCATTACGCTCTTTATCAAAGGCAAAATTAAATACCTTTTCTTTCAATTTAATAGGCGCTTCAACAATCATACTATCCGCCTCTATAGGCGTAACAATATATCCATCTACAACAGCATTAGTAGTATAGTAGCGATTGTTATTCGGATTATAGGTTAACGTATTCATATGACCTAATAAACGTTTTTGACTATATTCATACTTAGCAGCCACTTGCAACGTTGTGGGATTAATTTCATAAATAATTTGCTTTGTATTATCAGCATTTATACATGCGAGAACAAATACATCTTTTTTTGAGTTATAACAAAAGCCTTGGCACTGATTAACAGAACTATCTAATGGTATCTCAGCCAATCGTGTTAACGGTAAAGGCATTTGGACAGCACTTACAGGTTGTGCAAGCTTTGGTATATCAAAGACATTAGCAATATAATCAATCACACCTTGATCCATATTATCACCTCAATCAAACAAAAATGTATATAATTGTATATTAATTCACAAATATAAATATATAAAAAATAGGCGGTAAGACAAAAGTCTTACCGCCTAATGTTG
>USQK01000038.1 GCA_900556785.1 uncultured Veillonella sp. | reverse complement strand
TAGTTGAATCCATGAAGAAAAATGGTTGCACATACTTCGCAGCAGTTGGTGGCGCTGCAGCATTGATTGCAAAATCCATCAAAAAATACGAAGTACTTGCTTATGGTGAACTTGGTCCAGAAGCTTTGGCTGAATTGACAGTTGAAGATTTCCCTTGCATCGTAGTTGGCGATACTGAAGGTAACAACTTCTACGAACAAGGCCAAAAACCTTACAGAAAAATCTAATATCACCGCTGAGTGATTGAAAGAGGCTTGCTAATGCAAGCCTCTTTTTTATCTTATCTAATGCAAGCCTCTTTTTTATCTTATCTAATGCAAGCCTCTTTTTTATCTTATCTATAGATGTTCAATAATTATCACTGTACATGTATATATTTAATGATTATTACATTGTTTATTAGTATGATAGTGATATATGAAATTACTTTTATAGTTTATATATTATTATGTTAGATTCACTTTTGCTTAGTAGAGTAAAGTCTACCGATTCTGTCCATTTTGTGATAATATACATATAGATTTATACATTCAAAGTGAGTGAGGCGATATCATGACTTCTGTAGAAACTATTCGTCAGTCAGTGCGTACAGCGATGGCTGAATTGCTGGATTTGGCAAAGGTTCGAGAAGGTCAATTATTCGTGGTGGGTTGTTCCACTAGCGAAGTTATGGGTAAGAAAATTGGCACTGATTCCCACATTGATGTGGCTCAGATCCTATTTGATGAAATATATAAAGCTGTTAAAGCTAAAGGTCTTAATTTGGCTGTTCAATGCTGTGAACATATTAACCGTGCGCTTGTTATGGAACGTAGCGCGGTAACATGGGAGGAAGAGGTTAATGTAGTGCCTCAACGTCATGCAGGTGGAGCTATGGCTGTGACTGCTTATGAACGTTTTGAAGATCCAGTAATGGTTGAATTTATTAAAGCTGATGCTGGTATCGATATTGGGGATACTTTTATAGGCATGCACATGAAACATGTTACCGTACCAGTGCGACTCAGTATTAAAGAAATTGGTGGGGCCCATGTAACTGCTTGTCGTGTTCGACCTAAGAGCATTGGTGGTGAACGTGCTGCATATAATGAAGCGTTGATGTAGGGGGTTAGTATGTCAAACGTAATACCGTATTTTGTATTAGCCGTTGTGGCGCTCGGATTTTTTGCTATTTGTTACGCTGTTTTTAATCGTAATGATGGTGAAAGCCAACCGAAACATGAGCATCGTGATAGATCTGTTACTAAGCCTGAAAGTGAACATCATAAAGAAAGGTCCGTTAATGAATCCAAGGTAGGTGATGTAACGGTTACACATGAAGGTGGAACCAATGTATATACGGCCTCCATTATGGAGGACAATAAGGATTCCGAAACTTCTGAATCTATGGTGAATCATGAAGATACATCCTATAATCGACGAGATGGCAATCAATTACATGTGGAAGACTCCAGAACAGGATATTCCTTGGCCTTAGGTCATCATGCAGTGTCAACTCAGTCAGAGTCTGGTAAACCAATCTTGGAAGAACAGGAACCTGTTCAAGATTCCACTGTTTCTGGCGAATCGATTCAACAAGAATCTGTTTCCCAAGAGGAGGCAGTATCTACTCCAAAAATATCTGGTATGGATGAAACTATTGTAATGTCCGCTGTTTCAGCTGATAGACTTCAAAATGTTGAGCATAATGCTACTCCATTGATGGATAAGACCATTGTTCTCGATGCAGTAACAGATGAAATTCGTAATCGTGCTAATTCCGTAGAAGATACGATTGCTATGGGCGAATCTGTAGAAGCCTTAGAAGCTGATGAAGCTGAGAATATAGATGTTACGCAAATGATTGGTGGTGCCGATGAGGTACAAACAGCAGAAGGTCCATCTGTATTGGATGAAACGCGCTTGTTTGACGCTTCTGAAATAGAGGCACAATTAGCGGCAGCTAGTATGGTTGAAGAAGAGGTACCTACAGGGCAATGGGCTAAAGCGGCACATGAAGACAAATGTGTTGAGTTAGCGATTGCACCATTTGTTCATGCTTTTGGTGTATTACATGGTGATACACAACATTATGTGGAATCTATTACAAGAGATGCGTTAGCAGCTCTTAATATTACAAAGTTAGCTGAAGTCAACGCACTTTTAGACAATATTGTTATTCAAGAAGCATTAATGAGTATGCAAAAGGCGTATGCTGCTACGAATACAGAGTGGATGAAATCCGCTGCGTTAGGTGCATTCCTAGATGTAGTACAATCACCTAAGTCTAGTACACCGTACCTTGTAGCCTTTGATGCGTTACGCGTATTGCCACATTTAACGCTAGGTCATTTCCAAGTTATGGCATTGACATTATTGTTACAATACTCTAGAAACTCTAATAACTATGGATTGATTCACTTCCAACATTATGTAGAAAAATATATTGAGCCATTCATTTCTGATTTGCCTCAAAATAACTCTTTCTATCGTCAGCTAGACTACTTACGCTGTACGCAAGAGGAACGCGAACCAATTACATTAGCTCAAGTGTTATCCAATTCCTATCCATTTGTGTTCAACTATCGTGGCTTCTCGAAGGAGGAACTCTTCCGTGCTACTGATGGTCATGGCGTTGATCCACGTTATGTGGTGCGTAGCTTGAATTCCAATCTTTATAAATTGGCGTTAGTTGACGAGTCTTTAGCACCTCGTTTCTTTAGACAAACTCGTATTTCTGATTCTATGGTTCAACGTGATCTCATTGCGCTTATGAAGAGTAAACCGACTGCTTTCAGAGGTCAAGAAGCACGTGATATTATGGATGATATTTCTCCAGTTCTACTAGATTTAGCGGATGTATTTGATCATACGCCGATGTCTAAAATCAGCTTAACATTGCTTGGCCTTTACTTAGGCCGTGCTCATGTGAAAGCAACTATTGGTGAAGAATTCGATTTATCTCATTGGTTCTAATAACCAAAGAAAATAATTAAACTATAAAAGGTCTCCCTAGATGATCTAGGGAGACCTTTTTCGTTTGATTATATGTTAGAAAGAATAATTGTATTATTTATTAGAAACGACGATTTGGTTACATGTTAGAAACTATTAAAACCAAATTCTTCAATTCCTTCAATATCTTTTAACGTTACCGTGCGACCTGTAATATCGATAATGCCTTCATCTCTTAGGCGCCCGAGTTCGCGGCTAAGTGCTGTGCGAGATACATTGAGTACTTCTGCCATTTGCTCACGGTTATGTGGCAAATGGATTGTTGTAGACTGCTGACGTTTATAAATGTCTGTTAAGTACGCGAAAATCTTCTCGCGCATACCTTTCAAGGTAAGATAATGAACCTTTCTTGTAAGGAGAATAGCTTTTTCAGATAAGTCCTCTAATAGGTTAGATAAGATTTTAGTTTGGCATTGTTGGCAATCTGGCAATGTATCAATAAATGTTTCGAGCGGAATGAACATAATTTTTGTAGCCTTCGTAGCCTTAATAGTAGCAGGCCATAATGGTTGCTTACTAAATAGCAATGCTTCACCAAAAATATCAGATTGTTCAAGATTCGCCATAATAACGCGTTGGCCCATTACATTTTCTCGAGTCAGTAAAGCGCTACCTTCGAGAATAACACCGATGCCTTCCATAGGATCCCCAGAGAGGGCGATGAAGTCATTTTTCTTATAGCTATGAACAATAACCTTTGCATTATGTAAATAGCTGCGTAGTTCAGGTTCGCCCAACTTATTAAATAAAGGGCATTTAATTAGGGTAGGTAGATATTGGTTGATAATGTCATTTGAAAGTATTTGCTTCATGGTCGCCTCCGATGTGACGAAGTCTATAGTAAATTAAATTGATTATTGTATAATAATAGTATAAGGTCAAATGACCTACCTGTTCCGAAAGGGGAGCCAGGTAAAAATTTTGAAAAAGTTTTTTATTTGTTGCTCAAGCTACAGAAATTGTATCATCTTTACGTTATACTTTCAAATGTAATCAATCAGACAACTGATAAAACATCAGTGTAATGTATAGGTTTTATATTATCTAGCTTGACTGCGAGGAAGTCTCGCAAAGGAGGATTTTCAAATGAGCATGTTCTGTTATCAATGCGAACAATCTGCAGCACCAGGTGGCTGTACTGTACAAGGTGTATGTGGTAAAACTGCACCAGTTGCTAACTTACAAGACGAATTAACTGCTGCCTTAGTTGGCTTGGCTCGTGCTTTAGACGTAAAGGGTCATACTAAAGAAGGTATCGATTATATTATGCGCGGTTTGTTCATGTGTGTAACAAACGTAAACTTCTCTGAAGACCGCGTTCAAGAATTCATTGACGAAGTAAATGCTTACCATGCAAAAGTGGATAGCGCTCAACAAAACTTTGATTGGGAACAATTGTGGAAAGGTGAAGAAGACATCGTATCCCTTCGCTCCACATTATTGTTAGGTATGCGTGGTATGGCTGCGTACGCATGGCATGCTGCTCGCCTTGGCTTCCACGATGCTGATGTTGACGCTTGGTTCGTTAAAGGCATGGTAGAATTCGCTAAAGATCACAGCGCTGAAGAATGGCTTGATCTTTTGATGGAATTTGGTCAAATTAACTTGAAATGTATGGCTGTTCTTGATAAAGCTAATACTGAAACATATGGTACACCTGTACCAACTACAGTTCCTTTGACTGTAGAACCAGGTCCTTTCATCGTTGTAACTGGTCATGACCTTCATGACTTGAAACAATTATTGGATCAAACTGATGGTAAAGGTGTAAATATCTATACTCATGGTGAAATGTTGCCTTGCCACGCTTATCCTGAATTGAAGAAACATCCTCAATTGAAAGGTAACTTCGGTACAGCATGGCAAAACCAACAAAAGGAATTTGTTGATGTTCCTGGCGCATTCTTGTTCACTACAAACTGCATTATGCCACCAAAAGAAAACTACAAAGCTAATATCTTCACTACAGATATGGTAGGTTTCGATGGTTGTGCACATATCGAAGAAAAAGAAGATGGTACTAAAGACTTCTCCGCAGTTATCAACCGTGCTATCGAATTGGGCGGCTACAAAGAAGCTCAAGAATTCACTGGTATCAACGGTGGTCATGAAGTAACTACTGGTTTCGGTCATGGCACAGTATTGGGTATTGCTGATAAAGTAATCGACGCTGTAAAAGCTGGCGCTATTAAACACTTCTTCTTGGTAGGTGGTTGTGACGGTGCTAAAGTTGGCCGTAACTACTACACTGAATTCGTTAAACAAACTCCAAATGATACTGTAGTATTGACATTGGCTTGTGGTAAATTCCGTTTCAATGACATGAATATCGGCGAAATCGGTGGTATTCCTCGTATCCTTGATATGGGTCAATGTAACGATGCTTACTCCGCTATTCAAGTAGCAGTAGCTTTAGCTGGTGCATTTGAATGCGATGTAAACGACTTGCCATTGACATTGGTATTGTCCTGGTACGAACAAAAAGCGGTATGTATCTTGTTAACATTGTTAGCATTGGGTATCCGTAACATTTACATCGGACCTTCTTTGCCTAAATTCTTCTCCAGCAATGTATTGAACATTTTGGTAGAAAAATTCCAATTACATCCAATTACAACTCCAGAAGCTGACATGAAAGCTATCTTGGGCTAATAGGATCCATTAACTTATTAACTACAGTCCTACTTCCCCTCTCTTTTATGATTTAGGACTGTTGTTATAAATAACGCACCTTAGGTTCGCCTAAGGTGCGTTTTTTACTATTTTGTGAAAACTATCTGTTAGTGGCTGTATATTGATGGGGCCCAGTTTTCTATCTACAACTTAGTCCTTCGTATGTGTACAAAAATACTGCTAATGTGCATATAGACATTAATCAATATCGATTGTTATACTATAGATATAGTAAGATTTTCTCACATTATTTATGTGTATATAGAGGCGTGTATGAATAGTATTTTTGATATTATAGGGCCTGTTATGATTGGCCCGTCTAGTTCGCATACAGCTGGTGCTGCGCGGCTAGGTAAGATGGCGCGGTGCATTTTCCGTTCCACACCTAAAAAGGTAGATTTAACCTTATATGGCTCTTTTGCTAAGACTTATAAAGGCCATGGTACAGACCGTGCCTTGATTGGGGGCTTATTAGGTTTTAAAGAGGATGATACAAATATTCGTGTTGCTCATAAATTAGCTGAAAAAGAGGGCATGGAATATAACTTTATCGAGTCTCCTCTTGATGTAGGTCATCCTAATGTAGTTCGTTTTGATATGTACGATGAACATAATCGTCATATGACGGTGATAGGTCGATCTCTTGGTGGCGGTCAAATTATGATTACCGAAGTAGATGGCAATGATATGTCTATTACTGGCGATGAGTTTACTCTTGTTGTATTCCATGAAGATAGACCTGGCGCCATCTCTTTGGTGAGCCAAGCATTGAGTGAGTCCGATATTAATATTGCAACGATGCGTGTATTCCGGAAGGGTAAGCACAAGGATGCAGTGATGGTCATTACTACAGATACGGTGGTAAATCCAATTACAGTTCAGTTTATGCGCGAGTGCCCAGGCATTCAAGATGTCATGACCTTTGAAGCGTTATAGGAGGGTGAATAATGAGCTATGCATATGATACAATTGCAGATATTATTCGCCTAGCTGAGGAAAATAACATTTCCTTTGGCGAAGTAGTACTGCGTTATGAATTAGAGAATTATGACCGCAGTGAAGAAGCGGTTATTCGAGAAATTGAGCATCGTTTAGACATCTTTGAAGGTTCTATTCAAGATGGTATAGACTATGCAGAAAAAACAGCGTCTGGTATGTCCGGTGGCCAGGCGGCACAGCTTAATGGACAAGCACCAAGATTTATGAGTGATATTGCGTACAAGGCGATGACCTATGCTATTGCTGTAAACGAGGCAAATGCGAAAATGTTCCGCATTGTTGCGTGCCCTACGGCTGGATCTTGTGGTGTTATGCCTGGTGCGGTGAAAGCTGTAGCAGACCATTACAAGTTAGATAGAGAAACAGTAGTAAAAGGTTTCTTGGCTGCTTCTGGTATTGGCAATGTTGTGGCGAATCGCGCTTGTGTGGCTGTCGCCGTTGGCGGTTGCCAAGCAGAAATTGGTACGGCCGCTTGTATGGCTGCCGGTGCCATTGTAGAAATGATGGGCGGTACGCCTTGTCAAGTAGGCCATGCCATTGCATTGTGCATGAAAAACTTATTGGGCCTTGCCTGTGATCCAGTAGCGGGGCTTGTAGAGGTACCGTGCGTTAAACGTAATGGTTTCTATGCAGTTCATGCCATTACTGCATCTGAATTGGCTTTGATGAATATTGAAAGTCAAATTCCACCAGATGAAGTTATTGAAGCAATGAATAATATCGGTCGCGCTATGCCAGCAGCATTGCGTGAAACAAGTGATGGCGGCCTTGCGGTAACACCGACGGGTACAGCTATTGCAGAACGAGTGCAATCCTTATAGGATTGCACTTTTTTCATGCTTTCATTTGTAGTAAAATAAAAGTTAGACTAGTTCGGAAAGGAGTGTGCATGATGGAACAGGCCAATCGAATATTGACTGTATTAGAAGAAGCAGGTTATGAAGCCTATATCATTGGCGGAGCAGTGCGTGATATTTTGATGCATCAAAAGCCTCATGACTTTGATATTGTGACGTCTGCACGCCCTGATACGGTAATTGAAGTCCTACGCGGTCAAGATATTCAAACGACAGACTTAGTAGGAAAATCCTTTGGTGTAGTAGTAGCTACACTAGGAGGAAAGCAATATGAAATTGCAACGTATCGCACTGAACGATATGGAGCAGATAGTCATCGACCAGAAGAAATCGCTTATGCCGATACCTTGGAGGAAGACGTGTTGCGTCGCGACTTTACGGTCAATGGCATGGCTATGAATCGTTTTGGTGAGGTCATAGACCTAGTAGGGGGACGTCGAGATATCAAGCATAAGACTTTGCGAACCATTGGCAATGCACAGCAACGCTTTGAAGAAGACGCATTGCGATTATTTAGAGCATGCCGCTTTGTGGCAAAGCTAGATTTCTTACCTACCGAAGACTTATTAGAAGCTATGCCAAAGGCATTTCATCGTGTGCCTGGGTTATCTCTCGAGAGAGTTCGTAGTGAACTGGACCGACTCCTGTTAGAGCCTGCTGTGGCTAAGGGCCTTGATGTATTAGTACAATCTCGCTTGGCCGAGTGCTCTTGTCGCGTTGTAGAAAATGGTGTCGCTCGTGAAGTACCTATTTTACCAGAGCTATACCATCTTGTGAATTTACCACAAGAAAAAGACTTTCACGAATTTGATGGTTGGTATCATACATTAGCCGTTGTATCTCATACAGAACCAGATTTGATATTGCGTTGGGGTGCACTGTTACACGATGTAGCAAAGGGTATGCCGGCGGTACGAGCTGTTATTAACGGACGTTTAACGGATCGTGGCCATGATACATTAGGGGCTGAAATGACAGAAACCTTGCTTACTCGTTTAGGTTACCCTAAGGCTTTTGTGCGCCGTGTAGCTTGGATTGTAAAAAATCATATGCGCTTTCACTATTTTGTACAAAATGGGGAAGCTAATGAGAAGAAGTGGATCCGTAAAGAGGCTCGCAGCGGTGAGTTTCGCGATAGTCAAATTATGCGAATTGCATGGGAACAATTATCTAAGGTTTGTGCTGCCGATGTGTTAGGCTGTGGGAAGCCTTATGCAGCGACTGATGGTACCTTAGCCTTTGGTGAATGTATGGCAGATCTTAGTTTAGAGATGCCTATCCATACAAAGGATTTAAATTATGACGAACGAGTTATTAAGCTTGCAGGGGAAAAAGTGGGGGAAGGATTGCAGTATTTATTAGGTCAAGTACAAAATGGAGTGATTCCCAATGAACCAGATGCATTATATGATGCATTAGACCATAAGTTACGCCGTCCAGTGGAGAAATGATGAAGTTATTAAATAAAGCGTTATTACGCATGAGTGATTGGAGTCGCACTACGTGGTGCCTTGCCATACTCATGACCGTTGCCTTCGTCCTTATTGGGCGTTTAGCACAGTTACAGGTCTTTGATACCTTTGACCTAGAGAAGAAAAACTTATTACAAGTTCAAGTAGATAGAAAATTACAATCGCCGCGCGGTACAATCTATGACCGTAATGGCAAGCCTTTGGCGATGAGTGTAGTTACAAAATCTTTATATGCGGATCCGAAGATGATTAAACAGTCTCCTCAAGAGATTGCGGATCTCATCTCACCGTACGTAACGATGTCAAAAGAGAATATTGTGAAAGCTTTGCAAGAGGATACCGCCTTTGTCTGGTTGAATCGTATGATGGATGCAGACAAATCAAAAGCGGTACAACAAGTTATTAAGGATAACAATATTGCAGGCCTCAATTTCGTTGAAGAATCTAAGCGCTATTATCCAAATGGTGTCTTAGCGGCACAAGTATTAGGCTTTGTCGGCACTGATGATAAAGGTCTTGATGGTCTAGAAATGGTTCTTGATGACGAATTAAAGGGGGGCGTACAACAAGAAATTGTAGCTACTGATAATAAAGGGAATGCCATCTTTGGTTCCGTACTATCTAAATTTTTACCAGATAAGGGTAAAAGTGTAACCTTAACCATCGATGCAACAATTCAATTTATTGCAGAACGCGCTCTTGATAAGGCAATGGTTGATACAGGAGCTAAGCATGCGAGCGTTATCGTTATGGATCCAAAGAACGGTGAAATATTAGCGATGGCCAATCGTCCAAGTTATGATCCTAATAACTACAACCAAAGTGGTGAAGAGGCTTTCAAAAATATTGCGGTTACCAATTTATATGAACCAGGTTCTACATTCAAACCTATCATTGCATCTGCAGCTCTTGCAGCAGGCAAATGGAAGTTAGACACTGTGTATAACGATAAAGGGGCCTTCGCTGCCAATGGACATATCATTAGAAACTGGAATGGTGAGGGATATGGTCCTGTTCGTTTGCTAGATATTTTGAAGTACTCTATTAATACTGGTATGGCTGAAATTGGTACATTAACAGGTGCAGATATTCTCTCGAAATATGTACGTGATTATGGCTTTGGTTCTGAAACAGGTATTGAATTGCCTGGTGAAGGAGCAGGTATTTTGTATAATCCAGAGGATATGAGTAAGCTAGACGTGGCAACCATGTCTATCGGTCAAGGTATTGCGGTTACACCATTACAAATGGTTCGCGCCTTTGGTGCACTTTCTAATGGTGGGGCTATGATGAAACCACATATCATCAAGTCTTATAGTAACTCTCAAGGCGATGTTACAAGTACGACTGAAACATCTGTTGTGGGACAACCAGTTCCGGCGGAAACCGCTAAAACCATTGTAGATATTCTAGAAAAAGAAGTATCCGAAGGTGGCGGTACAAAAGCGATGGTAGAAGGTTATCACTTCGGCGGTAAAACTGGTACGGCGGAAAAACTAGATACCAAACATGGCGGTTATCTCGACGGACAATACATTGCGTCCTTTATTGGCTTTGGCCCTGTAGAGGATCCAAAATTTGTAGTTCTTGTCGTTATTGATGACCCACAAAAGGGTTCTATTTATGGTGGTCAAATTGCAGCCCCTGTATTTAAGGACATCGTATCTCAACTTGTACGGTATTACCAAATGAGTCCGTATGTTAAAGAAAGTACACCAGTAGCTGTTAAAGCTGCTAATACATTACCTGAACCAAAACCGGGAAGTGATGGTTCTGTTACATTGCCTAACTTTACTGGTTTTACCTATGGTGAAGTGCGTGATTGGTTACATAAGGCGGGACTTGCCTTTAAACCGGATGGAACTGGTACGGCTACATCTCAAGATGAAAGTAGCGGTACAACTGTTCAGGCTGGTACAGCAATTACTGTTCATTTCCGTAGATAAAACGAATTCGGTCATAATTAGAAATTATAGACAGTTCGTTATATAATAGAATAAGAGACTTAGGTGCCTCTCCGGAGGCACCTTATTTTATAGATAGTTTGAATGAATGGAGATACTTATGATCGAATTACGCGGTAAAGCAGTAGCAGACGCTCACAAGGCGATTTTACAAGAAAAAGTTGCAGCAGTTGGCGACTCTGTAATTACTATGGCAGTATTACTCGTTGGTGAAGACCATGGGGCTCATATGTATGCTACATTTATGGAAAAGACAGCTAAGAACTTTGGCTATGGCTTTGTATTAAAGGAATTACCTGAAACGGCTACACAGGATGAAGTAGTTACAGCATTGCAAGAATTAAATAATGATGCGGCTGTTCATGGAATTTTACCGTTAATGCCGATGCCTAAACACATTGATACAGAGGCTCTTATTGATATGCTAGATCCTAAAAAAGATATCGATGGTTTAACTACGTACAATATTGGCCTTGTAACTGCAGGTAAAGGTGGTTTTGCCCCTTGTACAGCTAAGGCGTGCATGGCAATTTTGAATCACTACGATATTCCTGTAGAGGGGAAACATGTGGTAGTAATCGGTCGTAGCCAAGTTATTGGCAAACCAGTAGCTCTTATGACCCTTGGTGCACATGGTACTGTTACAATGTGCCATTCTAGAACTCCTGATTTGGCAGAGCAAGTAAAACGAGGCGATATCGTTATTGCTGCAGCTGGTCGTGCGCATATGATTACAGCAGATATGATTAAGCCAGGTGCTGTTGTTATCGATGTAGGCATTAATGAACTAGAAGGTAAGACGGTAGGCGATGTTGATTATGAAGCGGTAAAAGATATTGCGTCTGCAATTACTCCAGTACCTGGTGGTGTAGGCTCTGTAACGACTACTATGATGCTTGAAGCTGTATATGAGGCATACCATGCATGAGATGTCTATAGCAGAAGGAATACTTGATGTAGCCCTCGATACGTTACGCCAACACGATGCATCTGTGATTCATTCTGTTCAACTCGATTTGGGTCTTATGAGTGGCGTGGAACCAGATTCGCTTCTTTTCTGTTGGGAAGCCGTTACAAAAGGGACCGCAGCAGAAGGCTCACGTATTGAAATCAACACCATTCCTATTGAAGGAAAGTGCTTGGATTGTGATAAAACATTTCCTGTAGAAAATTATAAATTTATCTGTCCGTATTGTGACAGTCATTTCGTACAAACCATTGGTGGCCGTGAACTACAAGTGACCTCCATGGATATCGATTGATAGAAAGGTTAGGACATGCAAGTTCAAGTTAAAACTAATGTATTGGCAAAAAATGATGCCATTGCAGAGTCCTTACAACAGTTGTTTAAGGAAAAAAATATTTTTGTATTTAATCTATTAGGTTCTCCAGGAGCTGGTAAAACATCTCTGTTAGAGGCAACTTTACATGATTTGAAAAAAGATTACCGCCTTGCTGTTATTGAAGGTGATTTATTTACTGCTAAGGATGCGGAACGGATTCATGAATTAGGAGTTCCTGTTATTCAAATCAATACAGTGGGAGGTTGCCATCTTGATGCACAAATGATTCAAGATGCACTAGGTGATTTAAATCTTGATGAACTGGATATGATCATTATCGAGAATGTAGGTAACCTTGTATGCCCTGCAGAATTTGAGATTGGTGAAAGTATGAAGGTAACTGTATTATCTGTTACTGAAGGTGAGGATAAGCCTCTTAAATACCCATTAATCTTTAAAGAGTCAAAGGCTATCCTCATTAATAAGATAGATTTATTGCCCTATGTACCTTTCAAAAAAGATAAGGCCATACAAGATATACGTAATTTGAATCCAACAGGAGAGATTTTTGAAGTAAGTTGCACGGCCCATAATGGACTAGAGCCATGGTTGACATGGTTGCGTGCACAATTGGAGAGTAATCGATGAATCATTCTATTAAGAGCCGTATCGTAGCGGCACTTCTAGTAGGCTTATCTGCTACATCGGTAGGGTATGCAGCAGAGCCGGCTATTTCGACTGTGAAACAAACTGCGGTGGAATCTACAGAGAGTGCAAATGATGTTGCACATACGGATAATAAGACAACTGTAGAAGCAGCGGGAACTGATGCGGCTGAGTCTGTTGCATATATAGATAATGCACCGATTAAAGCTGTTAAAATCGATACAAAGATAAAAAAGGAAAGCACTAAAACAGGATGGCTAGCTGAACAAATGGCGGTTACCGAGTTTGGTGATTCCATACAGTTTTGGCAAGCAGCTAGCGAAAATGAAGGTCCATTGCCTAGTGTAACGCAAAATAACTTGGCTGATATTGGTAAGTCTTATACGGCTAATAATTTGCCAGCTTTAGGGTCTGAAGATGATTATGCTATTGATGGGTATCGCCTAGGAGATCAGTTTGTAGCGCCTAAAGATGTAGAAAAAACAGTAGTTCGTGATAACTTTACGACGTACTATATGAAAGACTTGGAGGTGACCGTTTATACGGGACCTGCTCAAGAGCGTTTAGTAAATAATCAATTACGCGGTCAAGGTGCTACTTATTTCTTTGAACCGAATACTATTACTAATATTCATAGTACGAAAAAAGGCAGCCACACTGTACGCGATATTGGTGTTGGTAGTACGCGCATGGAATTGGTATTTGCCTATGGTAGCCCTATTGCGATGTGGCGTGATTTAAAAAATGAAAGTTATATATTCCTATATGAAGGTCATTCCGAAAATTCATGGTCTCGAAAAAAGGAATTTAATAGTTCGATAGAGAATACAAATAATAATAGCCAACAACAATCTATGCTAGGGCAACAGAAAGAATATATTGCTTTCACCATCAAACAAAGCAATGTAGAGGCTGTTGATATGATTAGTGGGCAAGTATGGCCGCGATTTGGATTGCCTAAAGCTCCAGTATATGATTTTGAAGCAGGTAAATTGACTGCTGATGATTTTGTGTTGCGTGGCTATAAATTGAATGATTATTTTGTTAATGATCCCAATAATGATTGGAAACATCAAGGTATGTTGTTTGGGTCCACATTTATTGGTTATAACGAATATGGCGTGAGTGTTGATAAAAAAAATCTCATCAATCGTGTTCTATTAAATATTTACACACCTACTCGTCGCGGCATTGCGATGGGGGATACTAAATACTTATTGCTCTTTGTATATGGTATGCCTACTCGTATTGTTGAATCTACAACAAATGCGGGCACATCTACTGTATATGAATATAAAAATCCAGCGGCAAGCGATTCATATTTGCAGTTTGCCCTAGATGATAAAAACCAATATATCAAATCCGTTATGTTATCTGACCGTCCTGTAAAATAGGATAGGTCACAGCGAGGAGGCAAAGGGTATGGTTACTGTACAAGATGTAAAAGAACGTTGGGAAAAGATTCAAGGTGATGATGAACGTATATTGTTTATCGTTGGTGGTCCAGGTTCTGGTAAAAGTTTGCTAATTCGTGAACTGTCTGAGCAGAAGGGCTGGAAATACTTGGAAGCTAAGCAACTCATCGAGGAAGAGTTTTTGCTCGTGCCTCGTGATGAACGGCCTCAATTAGCGGAAGAAGTTATTTGCCGTGCTCTTAGCCGTAGCGATACGGAAGTAGTTCTGCTAGATGGTATTAATGTATTCTTTGCACCTATCTTAAATCTAAAACCATTTGAGTTGTTAAAAACTATTAGTAAGAAGTATCCTATTGTCGTTGGCTGGCGTGGACATATTGAAGGGGACCAGTTGTACTTAGAACATAACAATAATCCTAAACATGCTGTAGTTAGTATTGCACATCCAGATCATGTTATTGCAATCGACTAAATGTATGTTTGAACATATTGGTTGAATATAGGGAAAACTATAGATGTATAGAAGGAGATAGCGGGCTATCTCCTTTTTTAGTTATATAATTACAGTTATTAGGTAAAAAATATAGTTTTGTAATTTCCTATTATTTGATTTTAGTAAACCTGAAATATGGATGTTAGCAGACATGGACTGGTAAGGAATGAAACTATGTAAAGGTATATAAAGAATATACTAGTAAATAAAAGTTGATTACTGGATATATACTGAAAACGAGGCATTTTATAGAGGATTGATAAAATATAAATTTTTTTTGACAAAATACTTGCATAGGGTATCGTTTCATGTTATTATGATTAAGCACTAAGAGTGACCACAGTGAACGAAAAACTTCAAAAAAGTTTTTAAATGTTCTTGACACTTAGTGTGCTAGGTGATACAATTCATCTTGTCGTAATGATGCTGGCGTAGCTCAATAGGTAGAGCAGCTGACTTGTAATCAGCAGGTTGTGGGTTCAATTCCTATCGCCAGCTCCATTTTATTTATGGAGGGATTCCCGAGCGGCCAAAGGGAGCAGACTGTAAATCTGCCGTCTTCGACTTCGAAGGTTCGAATCCTTCTCCCTCCACCATTCATAGCGGGGTGGAGCAGTTGGTAGCTCGTCGGGCTCATAACCCGAAGGTCGCAGGTTCAAGTCCTGTCCCCGCAACCATAAAAACCACAGTGAAATGATCGTTCATTGTGCTGGTGTAGCTCAGTCGGCAGAGCGTATCCTTGGTAAGGATAAGGTCACCGGTTCAATCCCGGTCACTAGCTCCATACATGGCGGCATAGCTCAGTTGGCTAGAGCAATCGGTTCATACCCGGTGTGTCCGCGGTTCAAATCCGTGTGCCGCCACCATTAAACCTCACCTTGGTGGGGATTTTTTTATTTCTTTACATATGACATGCTATTCTAAGACTTTGTATATATGGTATAATAATAGGTAAGGAAATCTTATATTCCATTGATAAATTAGGGTTAATATATTATATTAATACTAGAATGTAATTTGTTTTTGTGAAGGAGGATATAATCCTAATGGCAAAAGAAAAATTTGAACGTACGAAACCGCATGTTAACATCGGTACAATC
>USQK01000037.1 GCA_900556785.1 uncultured Veillonella sp. | reverse complement strand
CGGGTGGTTTAATGATTCGCGACTACGTCGCGAACCAGTCTAAAGACAATAATAAGAAAAGGCGGTTAATCATTTGAGATTAACCGCCTTTTTTATGGAGCTTACATTTTGTAAAGCTTAAAAGGAATTATATATTGTTAGATCACTTACATCAAAGCGTTTTGTATGGCCTGGAGCAGGTACGCAATCTGGATGAGGATAACCGATTGGGAATATCGCTACAGGTATGATGTTATCAGGCAAAGCATAGGCTGTCCGTACTTTACGGGGATCAAAATGAGCAATCCACGTTGTTCCTAAGCCTATATCTGCCACGGTAAACATGAGGTGAGAACCTACAATACTGGCGTCTACAACACCCATATCCGCATCATCGTATTCCCGTTTCCAACTCACTGTATTATCATAACAAACAATAATTGCCAACGGCGCATTGAAGTGACCATTAGTGCAGTCTTTTAGTTTATTAAGACTATCTGTCGTATTCAGCACAAGTAAGCGTTGTGGCTGATAATTATGAGCCGTAGGTGCTAATCTCGCTGCCTCTAACAAGATATCTAATTTCTCTTGCTCAACGGGCTTCGTATCAAATTTTCGTACTGAATACCGCTCTGTGGCTAATGCTTTGAAATCTTTCATTAGACCTCACTCCTTAGTTGAAATAAACTTACCTATTTTAAAGAAAACACCTATATAATGCTTACAATATCTTGCCTCTATACAGACTACTTCTGTTAATATATTTCTCTATATTACTATAAAAGTCCTTTAAATCCAAAAGCCCCTTATCTGAAAGCAGACAAGGGGCCATTTCATATTATTTTTTTAGCCGGTATTATTTTTTAAGACGGCTAATTACTTCGTTAGTAATATTTTCGATTTTGCTGTTAGCGTCAGCCGCACGGATTGTGTATGGATCATCCAATACTACATCCATTTTTTTCTCAACGCGAATAGATTCAACTGCATTGTGAATTGCTTGCATCATAGGTTGAGCAATTTTGTTGATTTCATCGTTTTCTTTTTGAAGCAATGGAGCTACGGATTTATTGAATTCAGCTTCTGCTTGAGTTTGATCTTGAATTTTTTCAATTTCTTGTACTTTTTTCTCAATTTGTGGACGGTATTGAGCGTCTACTTGTTGCATTTTCATATCTAATGCACCGTAGCCAGGGTAGCTATTTACTACTTGGCTCATATTTACTAAGCCAATGTTAGCAGCACTTGCTACTGCAGCAGTAGCAGACATAGTACCAACGATAGCTAAGGTAGTCAATTTTTTAGATAATTTCATCTGAAATCCTCCTCGATTAAAAGTGTCACTATACAATCCAATAGTGTACTATTTTTACTATAACAAATCTTGCTAACTTTCACAAGACTATGATAAATAGCATAATAAAGCCCTATGAACTACTTATGAAAGTTATTAGAACTTAAAATAATACCCACAAGCATACTCTGAGACCCTTAAAGCAATCGATACAGACATATTCAGAACACACATGTGGGCATTTCGACTTTCACCAATTATTTATAATTTGTCATCAAATTATGGTTTATTATTCACCGAATTATTGTTCATCATTTAAATAGATGTATTTATCGGATTTCAATTTGGACACGAGATCAGGCACCAAACCGATAAGGCGATCAAAGCTGCTGCTGTAAGGGTTGCCCTTAATGTTGAACAATTCGATGCGGTCACCTTTAATAACAAGGATTGCGCTTGGTTCCATTTTGGCACCACCGCCACCGCCGCCAGATTCTTGGCTTTTGTTGGCTGTGCAATGGTTTGTACCAGTACCGAAGCCAAAGGTTACATCAACGAATGGAACGAGCGTAGTATCGCCAATTTGCACAGCTTCACCAACTACAGTTTCCACTTTAATCATATTTTTAAACTTCTCGAATAGGACTTCCAAATTCTCTTTTACATTACTGTTCTCCATCACAGTACCTCCGCTTTTTGTGAAAGTATTATAGCTATAATAATATAGCTCATATACTCAATTGACTTTATATATCCTTACGCTGTTTGACCCTGTTCGGCTTTTAGCTTTTCTAGCTGCTTTGCTTCCTTCCGTTTAACCCAGAAGACACGAGCACTTTCACCCAATAGGGAACGCATAGGTTTAGATACCAAGAATCTAGTACCATACCATGCCAATACGGCAAGAATCATACGACCTTTAATATGGCCGCTGCCTTCAGCTACCCAGTTCACATAATCTATCTCAATAGACTCTGCTTGCTCAGGCCAAATGCTATACAACATAGATGCAATAAGCCCCATCCGATACGGATCGCCAATGCCAAATCGGCCCTCTATAGCCATATCACGTGGTTTAGAGTGGTTATAGCATCGTTTCGACACAAGGAATATCTGACGCCACAACTCTGTATTTCTCAAGTGTTTCATGAACCAGAATGTAGGAATTTCAGACTTGAATGATGCTACCGGATCATTGGGATCAGGCTTTCCAAAACGTTGTTTCACAGTCGTTTTAATATCATTTACCTTTGTAAATACCTTTTCCTTGATAGAGCCGTCACTATTGAAAGTAACATGACTTACCACTTCATCATCATCTTGAATATGAGCCGTTGGATCTTGTTGTATCGAATCATACCGCTCAGCACGAGCTTGTGCATCCATATCCTTAGAAGCCGCATCAGGTCGCTCAATGCGCTCCTTTGCCCTAGGTGCGCTCCCCGCCCCTGGTGATTCGTCATCATCAAAGATTGTATCGGAGCCTTGGGCGCTCTTCAAGTCATCAAAGCTTGTGCCGCTAGAGCTTGCAGTTGGACCTTGTCCGCCTCCTTGCATAGCCTTTGCAAAAGCTTCTGCTTGTGATATGTCGCCGTCATCATCCATTACCTTTTGATATTCTTCATCTACACGATTTTCAAGCCATTGTTCATAGTCTTTCACAGGACCGATCTTAAGTACACCTAAAACGTATAATTCCTTAAAAAATGGTTTATTTTGAATGTACGCTAAGTGGAGTGAAAATACGCGCCACAGCCATTTGATGCGCAGTTCGCCACGATATGGCGTCCGTCCATCAATTTCGATGCTATATGTGATTGGTGCCAGTAGGATAGTCAAGATGAGTGCTACAATGATGGCCACAATAACGAGGGCCACAATAGCCACTGTACTCAACCACATCACCTCCTTAGGTGTTCCTATGATTAGTTTTCAATGCCTTTTCGAGCCATTACGCCTTGTAGGTAGTAATGTTTAATCTCTTTCATCTCCGTTACGAGATCGGCCTCATCAATTAATTCTTGAGGAGCCCCACGACCCGTAAATACGAGTTCCGTTTCTGGATGACGAGCATCGAGTAAAGCTTTAGTTTTATCCCATGTAATGAGTTCAAAGAAGAGAGCCATATTGTACTCATCAAGTACAACGAGGTCGTACTCACCACTGCTGATCGCAGCAAGTGCACGTTCATAGCCTTTTTCGATGAGAGCTACATAATCCTTCGGAGGATTACCAGACTCAAAGACAACGACTTCATCGCCCCATTTAGCAAGTTCATCCTTACTCTTCATGCCTTCTTTGATGATAAAGAATGGCTTGCCCACAGTTTCTAACGTTAAATTTGTTAAGGTAGGTAAAATAGTATGTTCACTATATACTTTAGATTTCATAAATTGTAAGAAGAGGACTTTCTTGCCAGCGCCGATGGCACGAATAGCTAGGCCAATTGCGGCAGTTGTTTTGCCCTTGCCTTCGCCGGTATAAACTTGTACATAGGCCTTCATAGATATACCTCCGTTCATATACTTTTATTTTACAATATATATATACAAAAGAAAAGAAAAAGAACTTGCTATTAGTACATTTGCACGCATAACAAGTTCTTTGTCCTATAAATTATGTTTTATTTTAGTTACTAATTGGTAAGAAGATCATAGGGTCTGTAGGAGATCCATTGAGTCGTACCTCGTAGTGAACGTGAGCGCCTGTACTTTTACCAGTGCTGCCCATCAAGGCGATTGTTTGACCTTGTTTTACGCTCATACCTACAGTTACCAATACAGCACTATTATGGCCATAACGCGTTACGAAGCCATTGCCGTGATCGATTTCAACGAGGTTACCATAACCGCCTTCTGTATAACCTGCAAAGGTTACAACGCCCGCAGCAGTCGCCACAATTGGTGTACCATAGTCATCCGCAATATCTACCCCTTCGTGGAATGCACCGATAGCGCCCGTTACAGGGTCCACACGGCTACCAAATGGAGAGGTAATAACGCCCTTGCTCGGCCAGATACTTGGTGTAGTATTATTCGTAACACCACCAGAGCCAGCAGAGAAGTTAATGGATTGCATAGCCATAAGGTCTTGCGCCCCACCATCACGAAGAATATTACGCATTGTATAGAAGCTAACTAGCAATTTTTGTGCGTCCTTGTCCATTTTGGACAGACGAGCTGATAATTGTGCCGCTGTTAGCGTCTTTACTTCGCTTTCATCAGCGGCTTGCTGCTTTGGGTCGCTACCGTCCCCGCCACCTTGAGATGGTGTGCCAGATTCAGCGCCCTTCAGCATTTGCTTGTTTTCTTCGCTAATTTGATTTAAGTTTTGAATTTTCTTATCTAAAACATCTGTCTTTTGTTGTAATAATTTCAACTGTTCAGATTGTAATTGTGTCTGTTGACGTAATTGTACAACCTCAGCTTGGCGCACGATGCCCCAAATGCCGAGAACCAATGCGGCGATAATTATAATAGAGCCTACAATGGCTGCTATTTTCGCCTGCTTGGTTGTTAATGTCAATATGCAGTTGTCACCATTTCTTTCAACTTTGTTTGAAATAAATGCCGGTACTTTCAATACAAACCTTCCTTATTTAGAAACGATGGCGCTCGTTAACGCTTCCTCATTGGTGCGCTCGCCCAACGCTTCGTTCAAACTCTCTAATTCTTCTTGTGAAAGACTTACGAGACTTTTACCTTTCACAATAGGTTTACTAAAAATACGGGATTCGCTACGACCGTAAATACTGGAGATACAGATACCGTTATTGTTGCCATCCAGTAATGTAAGCGCAAAAGACAAATCATTACCGATATTTTCAAAGGCATTATATTTAATAAATCCAATTTTTTGTATCGTATTGCTTTGAATATTGCGGATTGCCGCTTGCTCGGTCATCATAGTCTCAAGACCCTTTGCAGCATCGCGAATTTCGCTAACCTCTACAGATAATTTACGTTCTAGGCTCGCACCATTGTCCCCTTGCATAAAGAAATCATATTTCTTTTTAAGGCTCCCTAAGCGAATGTGCAAGATTACACAATACACTAACAACGCTATTACAAGGACGATGGTCGCCATGCCAATCCACGGTTGAATCGATTCGAACATGTATATTCCTTCCTATACAATCATTCAAACTCCAACACTTAATTATACCATTCTTATTATGAAAGTTAAATGACTGCATACAATTTAATTTAATATGTGTAATTATAGATTAATTATACCTACCCTTTTATTTCGTCAATAAATGGGCTTATCGCTCGTTCTAGTATACCATGTAGAGCCGCTATGAGTACACCGTAATTTACGATTGGTGTACCTTGTACAACGGCACATTCAATGCGTCGTAACACCTCGCGACGTGTGAGCATACAAGCACCACAATGAATGATTAAATCATACTGAGATACATCTTTTGGGAAGGCGCCTCCACTAGTAAATTCTAGCTGTAAATCTGTATGACCTTGCTTCTTAAGAAGATTAGGAATCTTTACAGTACCAATATCATCACATTGGCGGCGATGTGTACAACCTTCACTGATAAGCACCTTAGAGCCTGCTTTCAAATTCTTAATTGCTTCTACACCAGCTACTAAATCTTGTAATTTGCCCTTAAAGCGGGCCATCAAAATAGAGAATGATGTCAACGGAATTGTATCAGGTGTTAACTCATCGACGCGATCAAAAGCTTGCGAGTCACAGATAACCATCTTGGGTGGATATTTAAGAGAATTAATCATCGCAGGTAACTCTTCTGTTTGGCACACTAACGCTAAGCCTTTATAATCCAATATTTCACGAATAGTTTGTACTTGTGGCAAAATAAGACGGCCCTTTGGCGCTGCACTATCGATAGGGCATACAAGAATTATGGTATCCCCCTCTTCTACTAGGCCTTGTAATAGAGTTTGATCCCCTTCTACATCAAGTGGTGTTAATCCGCCCAGAAGATCAAGTAATTCTAAACGTTTAGCTTTAGATGTAAAATCGGCAGAACCAATAACAGTAGCTAATTCAGATAATCCCTTATGAGTTTCTACATAAATAGATGCATCTGTTTTATTTTCTATGTTGTTTTCTTTATCATTTTCTTTGTCATTTTCTTTGTCAATTTCTGCATTGATTTCATTTATAAATAATGCAATAGGCACATTATTTTGTTTTAATAGTCCTAACCAATGCATATCATCAGCAGTTGGTTCTTCATCGGTACGAAGTACATAAACAGCGAGATTAATCTTCTTCACAATCTCTTCTGTTTTCTCCATCCGCAATGTACCAAGTTCAGTTGTATCATCTATACCAGCTGTATCGGTAATTACTACAGGTCCTAGTGGCAAAATCTCCATGGATTTACTCACTGGGTCTGTCGTTGTTCCTGCCACCTCAGATACAAGGGATACAGGCTGATCTGTTAACATATTAATCAATGTAGACTTACCAGCGTTACAACGACCAAAAAAGCCTATATGCACGCGGTTTGCTTTAGGTGTTTGTTCCATAGTCTATCCTTGTTACTTAACGTTTGTATTTCTTACAAAATATAGTTAATCATCTTACAACATATATATAATATATTATGATTTATTATTATGTATTATGATGTATTATGATTTACTAAGTTATCTTACAATATTATTATAACTCAATAAAATACCTTATATACAGTAAAAGCGCAGTCCGTAGACTACGCTTTTACCGTGGATTGTAAATTGTATTTATATTATACAGAATTGTTATCTATTTGTCATTACTAAATTCACATAATTCGATTCGAATTTAAGTATATCAATTATACTCTAAATTCTACTGTTTCAATATCGTCTGTGTTATCTTGACCATCCATAAAAGCAATGAGACGTTCTAATTCTGCTTCAGAAGAGAAGGCAATTTCAATCTTACCTTGAATCTTTTTACCAGCACGGAATTTAATATTTACAGGAGATCCTAAGCTTAGTTTTAAACGATCCATAAGAGCACGTACCTCTGCAGTACTTTGTGGCTTAGCAGCCTTTGCTTTAGGTGTCTTATTTTGCATAGACTTCACAAGGGCCTCTGCTTGCCGAGCACTTAACTCGCCTTCTTTAATACGTTCAGCAACTTCAATTTGTTGCGCTGCACTACGCAATGCCAACAAAGGACGTGCTTGACCTACTGTTAAGTCACCTTCGATGAGATCTTTTTGTACAGAATCACATAATTTTAACAAACGAACCATATTTGCAATATAAGAACGACTGCGACCTAGGCGAGCAGAAATCATTTCTTGAGTTTGTTTATACGTATCCATTAAACCTTGGTATGCCAAAGCTTCTTCAATTGGATCCAAGCCTTCACGTTGTAGATTTTCAACGAGAGCCACTTCTGTCATCTCTTCTGTATTATATTTCTTTACAATAACTGGTACAGTCTCAAGACCTGCAATGATAGCAGCACGGTAACGACGTTCACCAGCTACGATTTGGTATTTATTCTTTTGTTTACGTACTACAATTGGTTGAAAAATACCAAGATTTTTAATAGATTCAGCTAATGTTGCTAAACTATCTTCATCAAAACTTTTACGAGGTTGATCTGCATTAGGAACTAGCTCGGAAATTGGTAGTTCGTGAATCTCCTTTTCAGGCAATACAGACTCAACCGTATCCACCTTCATTAAATTTCCAAGGCCCTTCCCCAAGCCGGATGACTTACTTTTCTTACTTTTTACTTCTCTAGGCATAACTAACCTCTCTCACCTTACATATGCGACTATATATCAATTTGTAACACTCAATTATTTAATAGCCAAGGTATTAGTCTAGTCATTTTAGCTATTTAACTAAACAATCAGCTATCTATTGAACTGTTGAACTATTTATTTATCTTTTGAAGCTTTAATCACTTCTTTAGCTAGTTTAGTATATACGTCCGCCCCTTTAGATTTTGGATCATATATGATAATAGGTTCACCATAACTTGGAGCTTCGCTAAGACGTACATTACGTGGAATAATAGTCTTATATACTTTATTGCCAAAGAATTTTTTCACTTCATCAGCAACTTGAATAGATAAATTTGTACGACCATCAAACATAGTTAACAAAACACCTTCAATTTCAAGATTTTTATTAGATGTTTGTTGCACAATTGTTATAGTTTTTACTAATTGGCTAACCCCTTCTAATGCGTAGAATTCACTTTGAATCGGAATTAGTACGCTATCTGCTGCTGTAAAAGCATTTAATGTTAGCAAACCAAGGGATGGCGGACAGTCAATAATGATGAAATCATATTCGTCACGTACTGGTGCCAATGCTTTTTTCAACATTGTTTCACGTGAAACAACTGAAACGAGTTCCACTTCTGCACCAGCTAATTGAATTGTTGCAGGCGCTACAAATAGCTTTTTAAGCATTGTAGGCTGAACAATATCAGCAATAGGTTCACCATCGATTAGAACATCGTGCACACAGAGTTCTAAATCATCTTTTTCAATACCTAAACCAGAGCTAGCATTACCTTGTGGATCTAAATCAACAAGTAATACTTTTTTACCAGCATCAGCCAAACAGGCGCTCAAATTCACGGATGTCGTTGTCTTACCAACACCGCCTTTTTGATTAGTAATAGCTATAACTTTGCCCACTTAATTCACCTCACATCTTCGTTCAAAATATTTCTTTTCCATTATAACATAAAACAATGCTAATTACGGTATTTATAAATCAAATTCTCATTAATTTTTATCTACTATATTATTTTATTTATCTACTACATTTTTCCCACTTACATTTATATTACGCACATAAACTTATAGGTAAATAACTTCATTAATATAATTACAACACTTATTTTTTATTGTTTCACGTGAAACATAGCAATTTATTCCTTTACTATATAGTACAACACAAAATAAGAAAAATTACATCAAATGTTTTATAAGTTTTACGATTAAATGTTTCACGTGAAACATTTAAGGATTAAAATCTAACGCAAAAATTAAGTTATAAAATTAATAAAAAATTTTACAGTAAAAAATTATCATATTAATATAAATTTATACCAATAGACAAATATACACAAAATTATTTTATATCATTTCTTTTATTTATAGAACAACACCATTAGCGAAAGGTATAAAGTAATTAACTTTTGATCGGTAACATTATATATAACAGTAATATACGGAATGTAATGAACTAATATTAATATACTTATATACTCATAACAAATTATTAGATTATATTTAATAAATTGTTTCACGTGAAACATTATGGTTAACATTAAACATATAAAACCTTCATCACCAATAACTTTTATGAACAAAAATCATTTTGATATAACTTTAAACTATACCTATATACTACTAAATTATATGAGAATACAGGCCCCATATACTTTGACAGGTATTATTCATATCTATATACTATTAGTTAGATAGTAATTAGATTGATAATCTTAAGAGTCTAGAAAAATCACTTTATAAGATCTATATATACAATTGATAACAGTAAGCACACGCTCTACGGATACGCAGAGCTTTTTATTTTGAAGAGGAGGCGTTTCTATGCCCATCTATAACGGAATGCTTCCTGCCATCGATAAAGCAGAAGTAAAACGATACGCAGGACTTCGTCATGCAGAGGATTTTCCACAACAATATGTGGACGAAGCATGTAAAGAAATTCAGTTATTAGCTACACCTAAAGGTGTATATCAAGAATACGATTATGATGCAGAAACAAAGACAATTTTGAGCAATCCACCGCTAAAGATTGAAGGCTCCATCATTGAAAAACACTTAGAAAAGTCTACAAAAGTCTATGTATTAGGCGTGACAGTAGGCGAAGATGTAGAAATCCGCAGCGAACAACTTTTTAAACAAGGCAATTATACTGTAGGATTATTATTAGATGCAGCGGCTACAACAGCAGTAGAACAAGTAGCTGATCAAGTTAATGAAGTTATCAACACCATCGCTAAAAAACAAGGGTATAAACCAACATGGCGCTTTAGCCCTGGCTATGGTAACTGGCCATTAGAAATTCAGCCACAACTAGCTAAAATCATCAAAACAGAGATGATTGGCTTACAAGTAACGGAGAACTATTTATTGTTCCCACGTAAGTCTGTAACAGCTATCATTGGCTTAATGCCAGCTGACCAAGATATCAATACAAAGCGTGGTTGCACATCTTGTTCCCAAAAGGATTGTGCATCTCGTAAACTACCAGAAAAGGCGACTGTAACGTCTAATAACGAAGGCGAGGAGGGCTGTAACAAAACAACAGCTGAAGCCTCTGGTATTGCCATGAAAGGCCAACCAACAGAATAATGTTTCACGTGAAACATTTCAAAATTTAGGATGATAAAGGAAGATATTTATGTATATATTTGATGGTGCTATGGGCACAATGCTTCAAGCTGCAGGCTTGGAAGAGGGCTATTGTCCAGAATTATTTAACGTAGAAAAACCAGAAGTAGTAAAGAATATTCACGCTCAATACTTACAACATGGCAGTGATGTTATTACTACAAATACATTCGGTGCTTGTGGTCTTAAGTTAGAAGATTACGACTTACAAGATCGCGTAAGAGAAATTAATATTGCCGCTGTAAAGGTAGCAAAAGATGCTATTGCAGAGTTTAAACCATCTGCTCGTGTAGCTGGTTCTATGGGTCCTACAGGTCGTTTCTTACAACCATTGGGCAACATGAGCTTTGACTCTATTTATGACACATACCGCGAACAAGCTGAAGCATTGATCGAAGGTGGCGTAGATTTCATTATTATTGAAACTATCATCGACGTACAAGAAATGCGTGCCGCTTTATTAGCATCTCTTGATGCTCGTGAAGCAGCAGGGAAGACAAAAGAAGATGTACAAATTATCTGTCAGTTTTCTTTCAGTGAAGACGGCCGTACTATTACAGGTACACCGCCAGCAGTTGCAACTACTATTGTAGAGGCAATAGGTGCAGATATCATCGGTATCAACTGTTCCCTTGGACCTGAACAAATTACACCACTTATCGAGGAAATCGCTAGTGTTACAAACTTGCCAATTAGCTGCCAACCAAATGCAGGCATGCCTCAATTAATTAACAAACAAACTGTATTCCCACTTACAGCAGAAGAAATGGGCCCATTAATGCTTCCAATCGTAGATGCAGGTGCAACCTATGTAGGTGGTTGCTGTGGTACAACACCAGCTCATATTCAATCTATATCCGACGCTGTAAAAGCACATACACCTAAAGAACGTGCTCATATTGAACCTAAAACAATCATTACAAGCCGTACTAAATTGTTGGAATTAGGTCATCATACAAAACCGCTTATCATCGGTGAACGTATCAATCCTACAGGCCGCAAAATTCTGGCTCAAGAATTACGCGATGGCTCTTTCATCCGTGTAAAACGCGATGCGTTAGACCAAGTAGAAGCAGGTGCAGACATCCTAGACGTAAACATGGGCGTAGCAGGCATGGACCAAACTCCATTGATGGAGCGTGCGATTTTCGAATTATCCATGCTTGTTGAAACTCCATTATCCATCGATACATTGGATCCAGCAGCTATGGAAGTAGCGCTTAAAAACTACCCAGGTCGCGCTCTTATCAACTCCGTAAATGGGGAAGAGGAGTCCATCACACACGTTATGCCATTGGCTAAACGTTATGGCGCAGCACTACTCTGCTTGCCATTATCTAGTGGTGACCTTCCTGAAAAAGCAGAGGACCGCGTTGCTTTAGCTGAAAGCATCGTAAATCGCGCTTACGGCTATGGTCTTCAACCACATGACTTATTACTAGATCCATTGGTATTAACACTTGCCAGTGGTGAAGATAGTGCACGTCAAACATTGCGTACATTACAGTTATATAAAGAGAAATTTGGCTTCCCAACAGTAATGGGCTTGTCCAACATTTCCTTCGGTATGCCACAACGTCCATATTTGAATGGTCAATTCTTAACAATGGCTCTTGCTTGTGGCTTAACAACACCAATAATGAACCCATTAAATTATCCAGCTAAAAAAGCGTTCGTATCTAGTACAACACTATTAGGCTGGGACCCAGGTTCTGCTCAGTTCATTAAAGAATACGGCTACGAGGACGAAACAAGCGCACCAGGAAACTCCGCTCCGAAAGGTCCAGAGAAAAAATCCTTCGACAGCAATGATCCATTGGCGAATATCCGCGCTTGTGTAGAGCAAGGGGAGAAGGAAGCCATCGTCGAGCTTGTTAAAAAAGCCTTAGCAGACGGCATGGACCCATTAGATATTACGAAAAAAGGCTTATCTGAAGCGATGAACGTAGTAGGGGACAAGTTTGGTTCTGGTAAATTATTCTTGCCACAAGTAATGCTTGCTGCTGAAACAATGCAAGCTGCTTTCAACACGATTAAAGAAATTATTCCTGCTAGTGAAAGTTTAGATAAAGGCACAGTTGTTGTAGCAACAGTTAAAGGCGATATCCACGATTTAGGTAAAAATATCGTAGCGGCCTTACTTGAAAACAATGGTTATAAAATCGTTGACCTTGGTAAAGACGTTGATCCAGAGGTCATCGTTCAAGCCATTAAGGATAACAAGGCGGCTCTCGTTGGTATCTGTTCCTTGATGACTACAACAATGCCTCAAATCGATAATACTGTTGCTGCTATCCGCGCTGCAGGCCTTAAAACTAAGGTCATGGTTGGTGGTGCCGTAGTATCTCAAGAATACGCAGATCAAGCGGGCGCAGACATCTATGCTAAAGACGGCATCGCTGCAGTTAACCATGCTAACGATTTCTTTGAAACGTTAGAGAAATAATTTGTAATAAAGAGGTACATGATGACATTAAGAGAAAAACATAAACAAGGGAAATTCACTATCACTGTTGAATTAGACCCACCAAAGAGTAGTTCTGCTCAAAAGGTATTTGACCAAGCAGCGCGTTTGAAAGGGAAAGTAGATGCAATTAACATCGCTGACAGCCCTATGTCTAAGATGCGTATGAGCCCAATTTCCTTGTCCTATTTGTTACAACATAATGAAGGCATTGAAACTATCTTCCACCTTACATGCCGTGACCGTAACATCATCGGCTTACAATCCGAATTACTTGGTGCTGCAGCACTTGGCGTAAATAATATCTTAACCCTTACTGGTGACAAACCAGATAATGGGGACCACCCATTTGCCCAATCCGTATTTGAAGTAGACTGTATGGGCTTGCTCAATATCGCTAAAACATTAAATGCTGGTAAGGACTTGGCAGGTAATGATTTAGATGAGCCTACAAACTTCTACATCGGCGCTACTGGCAATCCTGGTGCGCCAGACTTAGAAATTGAACGTCAAAAATTGGCAGCTAAAATTAAAAACGGTGCGCACTTCGTACAAACACAACCAATTTACGATTTAGAACAAGCAAAACGTTACATCGATAAAATGTCTGAGTTTGATGTACCTATTATGCTCGGTTTAATTCCACTTAAAAGCTTCAAAATGGCTACTTATTTACATGAAAAAGTACCTGGGATTAACCTTACACAAGAAATCCTAGACCGTGTAGAAAAGGGCGGAAAAGAAGCGGGTACAGAAATCGCTATCGAAACATTGGAACAAATCAAAAAAATCGCTGCAGGCGTACATATTATGCCTTTAAACGATATCGATACAACATTACATATCATTGACCATGTATAAATCATTGTAAAATTATAAAAGAACACCTTTCCCACAGACTCCATAGTGAGTAGGGGAAAGGTTTTCTTTTTTTTATAACTATAGGGAAAAAGAAAGAGGATACAAATCAGAGATTTGCATCCTCTTGTTGTTTATATAAGGTAGAATTTGTTTATATTGTGCTTACAAGCAACTATATTCCCCTTTAAAGATTACACTAACGGTTTATCTTTAATTTCTTTTGGCTTACGTGGGTATTGTTTCGGTGTTTTACCTGTTTTCTTGATGTACAGGATTGCTCGTTTATCATCCAAGGTTGGCAGAGTAACGATATGTACTTCTTCAATATTAGCTTTTAATGTGCTGAGAGCTTTATTGGATTCTCCCACTTCTTCTTCGTAAATAGCGCCTTTTAAAGCCACCACGTAGCCACCTTCTTTTACGTAGGGCACAGTCCATTCTAAAAGAATGGGTAAACGTGCCACAGCACGGCTCGTAGCAATATCGAAGCTTTCACGATAATCTTGATGACTAAGATCCTCTGCACGACCATGTAAAGTAGTACAGTTCGTCAATTTAAGCTCATCCATAACGGATTCAAGGAAGGTAAGACGTTTTTTCAAAGAATCAAACAAAGTGACCTTGAGACTACGATCATAGATAGCCAATGGAATGCCAGGGAAACCAGCGCCAGTACCGACATCGATGATGGACATGCCAGATTTAATAATATATGGGTCATAGCAGGAGAGGGAGTCGATCATGTGCTTCACTACAACCTCTTTCATATCTGTAATACCAGTGAGGTTGAGATATTTATTTGTTTCAATCATGCGCGCATAGTACACGTAAAAGTCCTTCGCCTGCTCTTCCGTACAAGGCAAACCAAATTGGCTCATTTGCTCCATCATGTATGAAACAAATTCAGACTCAGGTGCGATAGGCACATCGTATTTCTCTTTCATAAGTACTCCTAATAAATTATTCGATATTTATATAAAGTAAAAGCTATCCACATTTATTTAATACAACTCATGTCATATAGCTCATCATATAAATAAATCTACGTAATTAACAATGTAATTAATAATATATGAGATATCAAAATAGTATTTCTAATTTCAAATGCTATAAAAATCAAAAATTTGCGTTATACAGCGTTTTTAATCTATTTTATATAAGTTTATATACGAAAACTAATAAAACAACCATATAAGCGAAATATTTAAGTCATTTTTCTTTATATTATAGCATATTCTCAACTCATTCTCATTTATAAATAAAAATATAGGACCTGTGTAACACAAAATAGGGTAGGCGAGAAATGTTATACCTTTATTATCATTTAAAACAATTAATTGAGAAATCGGTCCATCTTTTTAACCTGATTTTCAACCTTTTGTTAAATTTCCAAATCCTTATTCTATTTCAATGCAAATCAAAATTTCTTTACCATCAAATCGATCAATAATTGTAAACTTATTTTGTTAACCTTTTACCACATCTACTTTCAGTTTCCTTATACAACTTTTTATCAACCAAATTTCACAGTTTATTTCTAATTTATCACCATGAACTTTTCTTCACTTATAGAATATTTTGTCTATTCTGAATGTACACTCGATGTACTTCTCTAGTGTACATATTTTAGTCGTAGAACAATATGTATATTATAAATATTCACGTCAATATACAAACCCTTACTAATGTCGCTCTCTTTTATATAGATAAAAAACTTGCTAATCATCCTATTTATAGATACACTACCATTAATAGGGAGGTGATACCCATGAAACAGAAATGTATGTGGCTATTATTTAAAATGGGCTTATCATTATTTACTCCAGACTATATGAACGAAGGTCGAGAAATCGATGAACATCAAGAAAGAGAAGCCTTATAACACAAAAAGCTAGTTAATCGTATCGATTAGCTAGCTTTTTCGATTATATGATTGCTTATCACAATTATTTACTTCTATTGTATTGTTCTAGTTGGATCAACAGTACAGATACATCCGCCGGAGATACGCCAGAGATACGGCTTGCTTGGCCGATGGAGTGAGGGCGAATTTTATTGAGCTTTTGTTGAGCTTCAAGGGAGATGCCCTTAATTTGTGTGTAATCCCATTCTTTTGGAAGAATTTTTTCTTCTAATTTACGAACCTTGTCGACTTGGTCCATTTGCTTTTTGATATAACCTTCGTAGGTAATGGAAATATCAACAGCTTCTTCTACGTCAGGTGTATAGCGTTTTAAACCAAATGCATCGGCTACGATAGCGTAGGAAAGTTCATTACGTTTTACTAAATCATAAGCGTGAATACCT
>USQK01000036.1 GCA_900556785.1 uncultured Veillonella sp. | reverse complement strand
CATTCAATGCCCTCTTTAGAGGGCCACCACTAGAGAAAGACCCTTATAGGGTCAGAGCAAACCACCCGTTCTACGGGTGGTTATGATTTAGTGATAGAATTCTTGTTTATAGTATTGCTAAAGCTGGAGTGCTAAATCGTTTTGTAGATATAGTAGTTCATATCTTTAGACTACTATACTTAGACTACTATATTTATTTGGATTTATTTGGTCTATATTGATGTATTTCGTACCTAAATAATAATACCTACAATATTACTGTGTTTTATTGACATAATTAATACATATTGATATAGTAGGGTATAAATAAGTTTAGAAGACAAGGTATTCTAGAACCAGACTTCATCTAGGTTTTAGAAAAGTGTGAAAAATGACATGTGTCAAAAACGCCCCTTGTTGTGAGGTAGAAAGAGGGGAAGTTATGAAGAAGACATGGTATCTAATCATCGGAGTGGTTCTCTTGGTTATTGGCTGCATAGCCTATGGTTATCATGAATACCATAAACCAAAGACGGCACAAGAATTAAAGACTGTACGTGTAGCCTATTTACCAATTACTCATGCATTACCAGTATTTGCTACAAAAGAGCTGGAAACGGCAGATGGTCCTGTTCATGTAGAGCTTGTTAAATATGGGTCTTGGCCAGAGCTTATGGATGCGTTAAATACTGGTAAGGTAGATGCCGCAGCTGTTCTTGTTGAACTGGGTGTAAAGGCTCGTGAACAAGGCATTGATGTTCGTGCTGCTGCACTTGGTCATACAGAGGGTAATATTATCATCGTCAATAAGGATATTAACTCCGTTCAAGACTTAAAAGGCAAATCCTTTGCTATCCCTCATAAACAATCTACTCAAAAAGTTCTCGTGGATTGCATGCTTGAAGAAGCGGGTCTTTCTGAAAAAGATGTACAAATCGTAGAAATGAGCCCTCCAGAAATGCCATCTGCTCTATCGGTAGGTCAAATTGCTGGGTATAGTGTAGCCGAACCATTTGGCTCTCTAGCCCTTGAAATGGGAACTGGGAAGGTCTTTGAAGATCCTGACCATCTCTGGCATGATAATATTTGCTGTGCTCTTGTGTTTAATGGTCAATTCGTCGATGAACATCATGACTTGGCAAAAGCTTTCACAAAAGCCTATCTCGATGCAGGTAAATACCTAGATGAGCATCCAGAGTCCCAAAAAGAAATTGCCTTAAAATATTTAAAGTTTAAGGATCCTATTATAGAACGTTCCTTACAAGTGATTGGGTTTAAAGATTTAGCCCTTACAGAGGACCGTTATAATGCGCTTGTGCATCATATGACACATATTGATTTAATCAAAAAAGTGCCGACCTATTCAGAGTTTGTAGATACATCATTGTTACCATAGGAGGGGGACCATGAAGAAATATACATATGTGCCAGGTTCATTTATCGCAGCTTGGCTAATTTGGGAGTTGATCGTTCGCCTCGGCGGTTTTAATGAAGCGCTATTTCCAACGCCATATAAGGTATTACTCGGATTTGGAGAACTTATAGGCGACGGTGTTCTTTTTAAAGATATTGCAGATAGTTTAGTGCGTTTCTTTATCGGTTACATCATTTCCGTTGTGGCTGGCGTATTCTTCGGCCTTATCTTGGGGTGGTATAAGGGGATTTGGAACTACATCAATCCAATCGTTCAAGTCATTCGACCAATTTCTCCTGTGGCGTGGTTACCCTTTATCGTTCTCTTCTTCGGTATCGGCCAAGCACCAGCTATCGTTATCATCTTTATCGCAGCATTCTTCCCGGTGCTATTGTCCACCGTATCTGCTATTCAAAATATTGACCCTGTGTACATCAAGGTAGCACGCAACTTTGGTATTAAACAGCCAGAACTATTATTTAAAATCGTGTTGCCTGCCGTATTCCCTGGTATTGCATCGGGTCTTCACATCGCTCTCGGTACGGCGTGGATATTCCTTGTAACAGGGGAAATGGTAGGCTCCCAAACAGGCCTTGGCTTCCTCATTATCGATATGAGAAATAACTTGCGTAACGATCTCTTGATGGTAGCTATTTTGACCATCGGTTTCGTTGGGCTTTTACTCGATTGGGGCGTGTCCCTCATCGAAAAATGGATTTACAAACGTTGGGGTATTGAGAAATAGGAGGTGGCCTCATGGGTTACATTTCGGTGCGCAATGCACATAAGGAATTTATGAAAGATGGGGAACCACTCACCATTCTTGAAGATATTAATCTAGATATTGAAAAGGGTGAGTTTATTTGCCTCCTAGGCCCTTCTGGTTCCGGTAAAAGTACGCTATTAAATGCTATAGCAGGCTTTGAGCTCGTTACATCTGGTTCCATTACTATCGATGGTGAAGAGGTAAAAGCGCCTCAACTTAGATATGTAACGGTATTCCAAAATTATGGCTTGTTGCCATGGCGTACGGTGGAAAGCAATATTGAGCTAGGCCTTGAAAGTAAAAAGGTGCCTAAAGAAGAGCGTCCTGCTATCATCGATAAATACGTTAAAATGGTAGGCCTTGACCACGCTCGTAATCGCTACCCAGCAGAGTTATCTGGGGGCATGCAACAACGTGTATCCATTGCCCGTGCACTAGCGGTAGATCCAGATATTATCTTTATGGACGAGCCGTTAGGCGCCCTTGATGCGTTAACACGTATCAACTTACAAGACGAAATCTCTCGCATCTGCCGCGAAGAAGGTAAGACGGTTGTATTTGTTACCCACGACATTGAAGAAGCCGTAGTTCTTGCGGATCGCGTTGTAGTACTAGCGGCAAATCCGGGTCGTGTACAAACGATCATCCCTGTAAACATCATCGACAGAACCGATCGTACATCGCCGAACTTTGTTAATATACGGAACCACATCTTCGAACAATTCCAATTAGCAAAAGAAGACAAAATCGAGTTCTATATTTAGTTTTATATATCGGTTATATACATCTCAAAAGAAACACCCAAGAGTTTATATTCTCTTGGGTGTTTTACAATGGACAAAATCCTAAAATAATGTATACTATAAGTAGCTGAAGGATTGTAAGAATTCACTGTAAGCACAAAAAAACTCCCTCAAGAACCGCGAAATACTTGAGGGAGTTTTTTATTGCTTATGGTCGTCTAAGCTAACGGGGTTAATCACCATGAAATTTCCTATCTAACTATATATTTCTTATGCAATTCGTGTAATTATCATGTATAGTAGATATATATCGGTAATAACGTATAAAATTTAAATTGGAGGCTGTATGTCTTTATTTGAGTTAGAGAAGAGCTTGTCTTTTAATGAATATATAGGGTCCTTTGATACAGAGCGTGTAGAGAAGGTGCGCGGTTTTGTAGATTGGCTCTCCCAGTATTCGGGGAGTCTTGTCCATAATCCTTGGGGTGAGGTTAATCCTGATTTAGAGATTGTCGCAGAGGGCTTTGATGCGGCACAGGTGCGTCGAGATAATTTGGTCGCTTATTTATTGCCGCGCTTGGGTCGAGCTAAGGTCTTTGTGGTGGCAGAGGCTGTAGGCTATCAAGGGGGACGTTTTACAGGTATTGCCATTACTTGTGAAAGAATGCTACTAGATAAGCACAAGACCATTCGTGCGAAGGATATCACGACTATTCAGTTGGAACGTACTAGTTCACCTACTAGCTCTTTGTTAAAAGGAACACAGCAAAAGGATGGTTTTAATGAACCTACTGACACTGTGGTGTGGAGTGCCATTGTTGAAAAGGGTATCAATACCTATGATACATTGCTATGGAATATATTCCCATTCCACCCACATAAGGATGGAAATTCACTGACGAATCGCACACCTACGGATAGAGAACAACAAGTAGGTTGGGAGTATACAAAACGCTTGTTAGATCTACATATAGAATTAGGCGGTGCAGATCCTCTCGTGCTCGCAGTAGGGCAAAAGTCTGCTGATACGATGGGCAAATTTGGTCTATCTGCCATTGGTTTGCGCCATCCTGCAAACGGCGGAGCTAATCTCTATCGACAAGGATTTGCTGAGGCGGTAGATACCTATTTAAAATAATAGGTGATTGAGATAATTAAAATTATAAGTGATTGAGATAATTAAAATAATAAGTAATTGAGATACTTAAAATAATAAAAGATTGAGAGTTTCGGAGAGAAGTTTATGAAACGGTATTGTGATGCTTGCCGTCATTATTGTGATGAGGCGGCTATGTTTTGTCCTACGTGTGGACAGTATACGATGGCAACAGAGGTGGAGCGCATCGCACCAGAAGGTGATGTGATTTATCCGTTGTCTCACTATCAGTTGAGCTATAAGGATACATTCCTCTATGTAATGGGGAAAAAGTTTATGGATACGGATGGACGCGCCTCTCGTAGAGAGTTTTTCCAATTTCTGTTGTTGTGGCATATTGCTATTATTGGCTTGTTAGCGGTGTTTTATGGATTGACAGCCATATTCCAAACAGGGCCCTATCTAATCGGATTAGCTGGTCTTATCGTTGCCATACTGAGCTTAGCTTCCTTGATGCCTTTGGCTGCTTTATCTGTACGACGACTCCATGATACCGGTAAAAGCAGTGCTACCTTGTTGTTGTTTCTTATTCCCTTTGTAGGGCCTTTGATCCTGTTAGGTCTATTATGCTTAAAAGGACAAGCTCAAGACAATCAATATGGCAGCGCATTGCAACATATCATCATAGATAAGCGTTTGGCATCTATTATGAAAGTATCTCCTACGAGTAGTGCTTTAACTACACGTGTTCTAGTGGGATTACTTGTTATAGTAATCTGTGTGTTTGGCGCATCTTTACGTGCGATGGGGCCAGCTAATGAGGTATTCCCTGACGGATGGATTACAAACTCTATCGTTGGTGAAGGCAGTGCGGAAGCAGCGCGAGCTTCTGTACAGAATTATTTTGATGCCGTAAATAATAAGGACTATGACAAGGCTTTCACCTATATCATTAGCCAAGCTAGTACAAATCCAGTGGAGAAGCAAAAATGGCTAGAGTCCATGAAACAGGCGCCAAAGGTGGATGTAGTATCCCTAGGTATTACACGGGTGAGTCGCACAGGGGATTTGAAGCGCATTGTCTTTGATGCAAACCTACAAACCACAAAGGTTGGCGCCGGTGTTGTAGAATCAACGCCGATGAAGCGTTATATTTCTGTCATTGAAGAGAATGGTGCGTGGCGTATCGAAGGATTTTACAAAACTATGCCAGATGATGACAAATAGAATATGATATATCTAAGTAGCGTTAACATGGGGGCTACCCTCTTTTGTTAACGCTATTTTTATGTTACAATAGACATAACGTATGAAAGCGAGGCTTTCATCAAAATCGATCGGATTATATTGCAAGACCCATTGGATAGGGACGAAGAGAACGTACCCGTCGCGGCTGACATATCTAATGATGGCAATATACTCATTTGCTATGGCAAATGGTCACAACAGCACTAGGAACGGCAAAAATTGATAGCGCATTTTTGCGCCTATTTGACGAGACGCTAGTATTTTAGCGCCTTTTTCTTTGTGTGGCCTCCATAGCATAGATCAATTCAAGTGATAGGTGAGAAAAGAAACTATGTTAAATAAAATAATGAACAAAATTTTAGGAGGAACTGTGAATACAACAGATAATCAGGTTACTGCACAAGTGAAAGCAGAACCAACAGTAGCAAAACCTGCTACTCGTACAGCTGCGGCTGAAGGCGAACATAAACAGACTCGCCGCCGCACTAATACACGCCGTCCTGCTGGCGAGGGTCGTACTCGTCAACATGCAGCTGGTGAAGGTGAAGGCACAACACGTCAACGCCGTACAAATACTCGTACAAATGCAAATGGTGGTCGTACTAATACGACACGCCGTACAAATACACGTCGCAATGCTGAGCAAGGTGAAGGTCAAGAACGTACAGAACGTAAACCTCGTCAAACTCGTGCACCACGTGGTGAACGTAGTGAAAATACGCGTAATACACGCTCTAACAATGGTCGCAATAGTCAAAACCGTAACAACAACCGTCCAAATAATCGCTCTACAAACCGCAACAATCAAGAGGCTCCTGTGGAATTAGTAGGTCGTACACCAAATGGCGCTAATAAGGGTAAATTCCAAATCATCCCTCTTGGCGGTCTTGGTGAAATCGGTAAAAACATGACCATCTTCCAATATGAGGACGAAATCATCGTTCTCGACTCTGGTCTTGCGTTCCCTAGCGAAGATATGCTTGGCGTAGATATCGTTATTCCTGATATGAGCTATATCATCGAGAATAAGGATCGCGTGAAAGCTGTCGTAATTACCCATGGTCACGAGGACCATATTGGTTCCTTGGCATACCTTATGAAAGAAATCAATTGCCCAGTATATGCAACAAATCTCGTTTGTGGTTTGATTGAAGGCAAGTTTAAAGAACATAAGGTATCTCCAAAATGTCTTCGTACTATTGCTGCAGGCGATGAAGTTCAAATTGGTCAAGTGAAGGTTGGTTTTATCCAAACAAACCACTCCATCCCTGACTCCTGTGCTGTGTACTTCGATACGCCAATCGGCACTGTACTTCATACAGGTGACTTTAAAATCGACCAAACACCAGTTGATGGCCGTTTGATGGATATGCACAAATTTGCTGAGCTCGGTAATAAAGGTGTATTGGCCTTGATGTCCGACTCTACAAACGTTGAAAAACCAGGTACTACAGGTTCTGAAAGTTCCGTAGGCCCTGCTATTAAACAAGCTGTTGGAGAAGCAAAAGGCCGCGTTGTGTTAGCTACATTTGCATCTAACGTATCTCGTATCCAACAAGCTATTGATGCGGCAGTTATATTTAACCGTAAGGTTGTCGTTATGGGCCGCAGTATGGTAAATGTTACAGAAATCGCTCAAGAACGCGGTTATTTGAACATTCCACCAAATACAATCATCGACGTAGATGTAATGCACAACTACACAGATGACCAAATCATGATCTTAACAACTGGTTCTCAAGGTGAACCGATGGCAGGCTTGTCCCGTATGGCTACAAGCAACCACCGCACTGTAGAGTTGGCACCGAATGATACAGTTATCATCTCTGCTACACCAATTCCAGGTAACGAAGGTGCTGTAGGTAGAACTATCGATAACTTGCTCCGATTAGGTTGTCACGTTGTATATGGTAAAGATCGTGGTATCCACGTATCTGGTCATGCGAGTCAAGAAGAGCTTAAAACAATGCTTAACCTTGTTCGCCCAGAATACTTCATTCCAGTTCATGGTGAGTACCGCATGTTGCGCCGCCATGGTGAACTTGGCGTTGCTATGGGCGTAGATCCTAAGAAAGTCCTTATCGGCGACAATGGTCAAATCTTTGAGTTTGATAAAGATGGTGGCCGTAAAGGTGGCCGTGTACAAGCTGGTGCTATCTTCGTTGATGGCCTTGGCGTTGGCGATGTAGGTAACATCGTTATCCGTGACCGTCAACAATTGGCACAAGAAGGTATGGTTATCGTTGTAATGGCGATGGATAAAGCTTCTGGTACAATCGTAGCTGGTCCAGACCTCGTATCTCGTGGCTTCGTATACGTACGCGATGCAGAAGAACTTATGATTGCTGCAGAACACCGCGTAGACCAAGTTCTTGAAGAATGCGAAATGCAACGCATCAAAGATTGGACTACTATTAAGCAAAACGTACGCGACGCGTTGGGTAAATTCTTCTACGATAAAACTCGTCGCCGTCCTATGATCTTGCCGATTATTCAAGACGTATAATCACATATAATAAACAAAAGTACCGCACCCTATGGTGTGGTACTTTTAACATTTTAAAAAGGACCTATGGAATCTACTATAAATAGCGGTGTCATCGCATTTGTCTACTATATAGGGTATTTGAAGTTACCTTTTTAAACTGTTATAATTAAAAGATACCAATTAATCTATCTTCTTTTATTTAGAATGGAGATTTATGAAACAAACAAATACAAGAGCGATGGTAGAAACAGGATTTGTTAGTGCTATAGGTGTCATCCTTAGTGCTATTAGTGTGTATTTATCAGCTTTCGCTTTTTTATCATTTTTTGTTACACCTGCAGCCATTGGCATAATTGGAACAAAATGGGGTCGCAAGTATAGTATATCGGCAGCTGTTGTTACTACTTTCTTAGCGGTAGTTTTGTTTGGACCATGGAATGGTATACCTGTTGGCTTATTTGCTGCGGTAGGTGTAGGGGTAGGAGAAGGTAACCGTCTTTCTTTAGGGACGATTAAGCGACTACTACTCCCTAGTATTGCTATGTTTGTTGCTGTATTAGTAACTTTAATGGCACAAGTATATGTATCTGGTATTACTCTATCAATGATAGATACACAGATGACCGAGCAAGCTCGTATGATTGCTGATCAAGCCTTACAGACGAATCCTAATATCACACAGGAACAAGCTGATTTATTTGTAAAAAATGTAGATAAGCTTGCTACTGGTTTGAAGGATGCGTTTTTTGTGGCTGTAGCTATAGCTGCAGTATCATACAGTTATATAACTATTCAGATATCTATATGGCTAGGTAAGCGATTACGTATCTCCATACCTCGATTTTTACCAATTGAAGAATGGAGGATGCCTGTCTGGAGTGCAGGGCTATACGCTTTAGGTATTATTGGTATATATGGTACGCCGCATATCAATATGGACTCTTCCTGGGTCATAGCCATTAGTACTAATGTATTACTCCTTGGTAGCTCTATGTGTTCTATTCATGGTTTTGCAGCTTTAGCAGATTTGATGAGTAGTTACCGCATGAGTAATAAATTGAAGTGGATACTGCTAGGTGTGTATGCCTTTTTCTTTGGTCAAGCACTAGCCATATTTGGTGTCATAGATATGTTTTTAGATTTACGGACACGTTACAAAGCGCGTCAATAGTAATAGAAAGGAGGCCGTTATGAAATCCTTTCAACGGAAATGGGAAGGTTTAGAAATTACCATTATTACCGTTATCGTATTATTGTTATTATTGTTGGCCTATTTAAACTGGGCTATTGCAATTTTAGCTTTAATTATCGTAGTAGCGGCGTATTTGGTTAACTATAACACCATTCATAACCGGCGTCGTTTAGCAAGGGAACAGTTTGGGGCGATGATGAAAAACGTCACACAAGCTTCGAACTTTGCTTTACAAAACTTGCCAATGGGGATTGCTCTTGTTAATAAACAAGGTACCCTCGTATGGAATAACAGTGTCTTTGCAGACTGGGTTAAGGTAGACTGGAATAAACTTCAAAAAATGTCTGCTCTTATGCCTGGCTTCCGTATTGATAAAATCTGGGGAAAGTCTGGATTTATGACGGAACAGTATGAAGATAAGTATTTCCAAATTATTTACAAATTCATTGAACCTCGTGATACACGACCAGATATTCATAGTGAAGATGAATTAGCAGAGCATGCAGTAATGGCGCTTTACTTTAAGAATATTACAGACTTAGAAAAGGCGCGTATTAAAGCTGAAGAAGACCAACCTGTGTGGGGTATGATTCAAATCGATAATCTCGAAGAATTGACAAAAGGTCTTAGTGACCGTGAGTATACTAGCGTTTGGACAGATATTAATAACATTATTACGGATGAAATTGATAGACAAGAAGGTTTTATTCGTAACTTCCAAGATGATATGTATACCTTTGCTATTTCTCGTGGTGCACTTCATGCGATGGAGGAAAACGGTTTTAAAATCCTTGAGAAAATCCGTAAATTGCCTTCTCCCCGTCAAGTGCCAGCAACGATTTCTATCGGGATTAGCGAGAACGTAGGCTCTGTAAAAGAGGTTTCTAGTCGTGCTCGCGCTGCCTTAGATATCGCATTAGGTCGCGGTGGTGACCAAGTGTGTATTATGGATGGTGAAAGTACCCGATTCTTCGGCGGTAATACAGCTGGTGTTGAGAAGAATACCCGTGTTCGTGCTCGTGTTGTATCACAAGCTTTACATGAGCTTATGCTTGATTCCGATAAAATACTTGTGATGGGTCATAAGCGTGAAGACTATGATGCGTTAGGTGGTATTATCGGTGTTGTAGCTATTGCACGTACCTTGGGTAAAGAATTACGCATCGTACTTTCAAAGGAAACAAGCGCCATTGATAAAATGGTGACTGTTCTCAAAGAAAATGAGTTCTGGACAGAACATATCATCACCCCTGAAGCGGCAAAAGCTTGGGTAGATGCTAATACGCTCACTATTGTTTGTGATACACATCGCCAAGAAATGGTAGCAGCTCAAGAGGCTCTTGAAATTTCTGAACGACGCATCGTTATCGATCATCATCGTCGTGCAGCGGACTTCGTAGAAAATCCATTGCTTACATACTTGGAACCAACTGCATCATCTACATCTGAGCTTGTTACAGAGCTTGTACAATACGCAGGTGGTGGCGTAAAACTTTCAAAAGCAGAAGCTACAGGCATTTATGCGGGCATCGTGCTTGATACGAAGAACTTTGTGCAACAAACTGGGGCACGTACCTTTGAAGCGGCCGCATTCTTACGCCGTGCAGGGGCAGATATTGAACGTGTTAAACAATTATTTATTGAAACCTTCGATTCTGTTCAATTGCGTGCTAAAATGGTATTTGAAGCCAATCGAACTGAAGGAATTGCTATTTCTGTAGCTCCTGAAGGTTTGAAGGATATGATGGCATTAGCTGCACAAAGTGCAGACATGCTCATCAGTAATGAAGATATTGAAGCAGCCTTTGTACTGTATTCCTTGAATGACGGCGGTATCGGCGTTAGCGCTCGATCCAAAGGCAAGGTAAATGTACAGGTTGTAATGGAAGCCTTGGGTGGCGGTGGTCACAGAACTGTGGCTGGTGCCCAATTACAAGGTATGACGATAGAGGAAGCGAAGAAGGCTATTTTAGACCATGCTCTTGAAGCCCTTCATTCCGCAGAGAAAGAGGAGGAAGAACAATGAAAGTAGTATTGTTGGAAGACGTTAAAAAGGTTGGTAAAAAAGGCGAAATCGTTGAAGTTAGCGATGCATATGGCCGTAATGTATTGATCAAAAAAGGTCTTGGCCTTGAAGGTACAGCAACTAACGTAAATAATGCGAAACAAAAGCAAGAATCCATCGCTCACAATAAAGCTGTTGCCAATGACGAGGCTAAAATCTTGGCAGCTCAATTGACTAAGGTTGAAGTAACTGTAAAAGTTCGCATGGGCGAAGAAGGTCGTGTATTCGGTTCCGTTACTGCAAAAGATATTTCCGATGCAGCTAAAGCGCAATACAAAGTAGATATCGATAAAAAGAAAATCGAAATCAAAGAACCATTGAAAACATTAGGCGTACATGATGTACTCGTTCGTGTTCATCCTGAAATTACAAGTACTATCAAGGTTAACGTAGTAGCTGAATAATAGTGTTCACCATGCTCTTTGAGTATGGTGAATTCTTTTATCCATAGTGGTTTTGTAAAGGGGATTATCATGGATGTACGCATTCCACCGCATAATCTAGATGCGGAAAAGGCCGTTTTGGGGGCTTTATTAACTAATGGATCCAATATGGGTGCCGTTGTAGATACGGTGACGAGTATTCTTAAATCTGAAGATTTTTACCGAGATGCACATCGTATTATTTACGATGCTATTCTAGAAATCGTGCATGCCAATAAGACGGCTGACTTTATCACAGTTGGTGAAGAACTAGACCGTCGTAAGCGCCTTGATGCAGTAGGTGGTCTTGCTTATATTACATCTCTTGCGAATGAATCGGTTTCCTACAATGTAGAGGAACATGCGAAAATCATCAGCGAGAAAGCTCAGTTGCGCCGCCTCATCGATGCAGGGAATAAAATCGTAGGCATGACGTATGCTGGCGAAGATGAGCCGACGGCAATCCTCAATAAGGCAGAGCAAATGGTGCTAGACGTAAGCGGTCAAACTCAGTCTGAATCCTCCTTTGCAGCTATTGGTGAAGTGGTTTTATCTAATCTAGATAAACTTAATGCACTGCAACAGCATGATGGTGCTATTACAGGTGTGCCAACAGGCTTTAAAGATGTGGACCATATTTTCAACGGCTTACAAAAATCTGACCTCATCCTCGTAGCGGCTCGTCCTGCGATGGGGAAAACAGCTTTCACCTTGAACATCGCTCAAAACGTAACGATGTTGTACGACAAGACGGTGGCGTTCTTTTCCCTGGAAATGGGCAAGGAACAGCTCGTTGGTCGTATTTTGTCCTCCGTGGCAGGTGTGAGCTCTGAAAAATTGCGCCGTGCGAACATGGATCCTGCTGACTGGGAAAAGGTTATTGCCGCAGCGGATCGCATGAGTAAATCCAAGCTCTTTATCGATGATACGCCGGGTCTTACCGTACAAGATATGCGCTCTAAATTGCGCCGTCTCAAGGTGGAACATGGCCTCGATCTCGTTATCGTCGATTATATTCAGTTGATGCAAGGTCGAAATGCTGGTAAGGGCAGTGAAAATCGTCAACAAGAGGTGTCCGAAATCTCTCGTAATCTTAAACTGATTGCTCGTGAATTTAACGTACCGGTTATCGCTTTGTCTCAGTTATCTCGTAGTGTTGAAAGCAGACCAGATAAACGGCCTGTACTTTCGGACCTTCGTGAATCTGGTTCCCTCGAGCAAGATGCGGATATCGTTATCTTCTTGTACCGCGATAAATATTACGATGAAAACTCCGAAAAAGGGGACAATGCAGAGGTCCTCATTCGTAAACACCGTAATGGTTCCGTCGGTACCGTGGAACTCCAATTCGTTGGGGAACTAACACAATTTAGAGATATAGAATTCCGAGACATGGGACCGGAACAATAATGAAAACTATCGGTTAGTTCCTTTATATTGATGGGGCCCGACTTTATTTCGACAACTTAGTTACAAAAAAGCACCACCTATCTCGTGGCTCCAAACGACGCGTAAGTCGCCCCTCGATAGGTGGTGCTCTTTTTGTATTACGTTAGCAAAATAAGTCCCATCAATATATTGGCACTAGATAGTTTTCAGTGTATTGTTGAAAGAACTGGGAATAGAAGTTTTGGGTTAGGTTATACACGTACTTAAGAGTACCTACTATTAGATTTTATGTCTAATAGTAGGTACTCTTTCATTTTTATGTCCAAAATTTGCCACTATAATAACAAACATATGTTTGAAAATACTTTGTATTTTTGTTATACTAATCATAGAAATTATTCTTCTTGTAATTCTTATAAACTTCAGGTATTTAGCGGTTTGAGGAGGTGTTTGTATGGGTTCAGCTGATACGGATCGAATGTATATGTGCATTGATTTGAAGAGTTTTTACGCGTCTGTGGAGTGTGCTGATTTGGGGCTGGATCCGTTTACAACGCCTTTGGTGGTGGCCGATGGATCTCGTGGCAAAGGGGCTATTACATTGGCTATTTCACCGGCCTTAAAAAAGTTAGGTGTTAAGAATCGCAGTCGTCTTTTTGAGATTCCTCCGCACATTGAGTATTTGACGGTGAAGCCTCATATGAAGCGGTATATGCAGGCGTCTGCTGAGATTTACGGGACTTTGCTCAAGTATGTGGCACCTGAGGATGTACATGTATACTCCATCGATGAGTATTTCATTGATATCACCCCCTACTTGCCGCTTTACAAGAAAACGCCTCATGAGCTAGCGCAGATGTTACTTGATGCGGTGCTCAAGGCGACTAACATTTATGCTACTGTTGGGATTGGCACGAATTTATTCCTCGCCAAGGTTGCTCTCGATATTCTCGCAAAACATGCGCCTGATTTTATAGGATATCTTGATGAAAGCCTCTTTAAAGAGAAAATTTGGTATCATCAGCCCTTGACCGATATTTGGCAAATTGGTAAGGGAATAGCTAACCGCTTACATAAATATGGAGCTTATGATTTGCATGGTATTACCATGGTTCCAGAGGCTAAGCTGTATAAGGAGTTTGGCATTAACGCCGAGCTCATCATCGATCATGCTTGGGGCCGTGAGCCGTGTACGATTGCAGATATCCATGCGTATCGTCCTATTAAGCATTCTATCTCGCATAGCCAGATTTTGTTGCGTAACTATACTTACGAAGAGGCCTATGTGCCTATGCGAGAAATGGTGGAGTCCTTGGTATTAGAGCTTTTACAAATCAAAGGGGTTACGAATCATATTCATGTTCATATTGGCTATGCAGATGAAATGGTGCGCTCTACTGGAGGTTCTAAAAAGCTTAAGCAGTACACTGATTCATTGCAAGCATTAACGACGGCAGTAATTAAATTATATGAACAACATTGCCATAAAAATGAACTTATACGGCGTATAGGCGTAAGCTTTGAGGATTTAGTCAATCGCTCTGCTATACCTCAAGAGGTAGATTTGTTTAGCGCCCTTGCGACGGATGAAGAAGAAAAGGAACGGCAAGTCCATGAGGCGATGTTATCTATCAAGGAGCAGTTCGGTAAAAACGCTATTTTACGTGCCTCTAGCTTGCAAGATGAAGGGACAATGCGCTTTAGAAATACCTTGGTAGGTGGCCATAATGGGGAATAAATAGTGTAATGGATACAATGGCAATTGAACGAAGAATACAATTGAAAATAGATTAGTCGCATAAGGGGAGGTATACATTAATGAAACATCGTATGTCTCGTTTACAACGGGCGAAACAATTTATGCCCTTTGCGGCATTAAAGGGATTTGAAGTATTACTAGCAGCGGTGGCACGGCCTAAAGAGAATCGTGTAGAGCTATCGGAGGATCAAATAGAGGAATTAAACCGTACTATACAATCCTTGGTGGAAGGAGATTTTGTGCGAGTGCTTTATTATACAGGTCATTGCTATACGGAATTAGTAGGGACTATCGAGGCGATAGGTAAACCGGCCCATAGTCTATTTATTGAGGGCGTAGCCATTGCTTTTAAAGATATAAAGGAAATTAATCTTTTTGAATAAGAACCTTTGAAGAGTTGATAATTCTTCTTGACATACAGTATATCTTCTATTAAAATAAAACGTATGAATGAGTATTCATATAAATAAAAATATCTGATGAATAATGTTTAGGAACATATATAACAAGATATGAAACAAGATATGTCTAATAAGTATTAGAAATAGACAATAAATTAACTTATAATACAGGATAGAAACTTTCACTATTATCAAAGGAGATATCATGGAAGAAACATTGTTGTTGAAGGATTTGAACTGTGCGAACTGCGCAGCAAAAATTGAAGATCGTATCCGTAAAATGGATGTTGTAGAGACTGCCAATTTTACACTTGCTACACATCAATTAAAATTAACCGGCTCTTGGGAAGACCGCGAAGCTCTTAAACGTGACATTCAAGACATTTGTGATGCCATCGAAGAGGGCGTTACAGTAGCTGATTATGAACGTAAATCTAAAGCGACTATGGATGACCATGGTCATGATCACGACCACGGTAGTGATGCTGTAACAATTGCAGTCATCGTAGCAGGCTTGTTATTCATGCTTTATGAAGTTTTGTCATCCTTTGTCCCATCCATCAGCTTGCCAGAGAGTATTGAGACTCCAATTTACTATGTTGCGTATATTCTTCTTGCGTTCCCAGTATTGCGTATCGCAGGTCGTAATATCTTAAAAGGTCAAGTATTTGATGAGAACTTCTTGATGTCTATCGCTACATTGGGCGCCATTGCAATCGACGCATTGCCTGAAGCAGTAGGCGTTATCTTGTTTTACCGTATTGGTGAGTTCTTCGAAGAAAAAGCAACTGATCGTAGTCGTACAGAAATCATGAACGCTGTTGATATGCGTCCTCAAGAGGTGCGCGTTGTAGATACAGACTGCGGTGGTGAAATCGTAGTTATGGCTCCTGAAAAGGTTGAAGTAGGCTGGACTATCGAGGTTCGTCCTGGCGATTTAATTCCTCTAGACGGCACAGTGCTTGAAGGTGAAACACGCGTTAATACAGCACCTGTAACAGGTGAACCTGTACCTGTTCGCGCCGTACCTGGCACTCAACTTATGTCTGGTTGTATCAACGAATCTGGTCGCATTACAATGCGTGTAGATAAGGTTCTTGAAGAATCCATGGTTACTAAAATTCTTGATGCCGTGGAAAATGCAGCATCTTCTAAACCTAAAATCGACCGTTTTATCACGCGTTTCGCTCGCGTATACACACCAATCGTTGTAGCTTTTGCATTGGCTGTAGCTATCATTCCGTCCCTTATTACAGGTGAATGGCATAAATGGATTTACACAGCCTTAACATTCCTCGTTATTTCTTGCCCATGTGCATTGGTGCTTAGCGTGCCACTTGCATTCTTCTCTGGTATCGGCAATGCGTCTAAACACGGTATCTTATTAAAAGGTGGTCGAGTTATCGAGGCGTTGGCTAATGTGAAAGCAGTAGCTCTTGATAAAACTGGTACTATCACATCTGGTGAGTTCAAAGTTCACAGCGTAGAAACTGTAGGCTCTCATGTAAGTTCCAGTCAATTGTTATCCATGGCGGCAGCTATCGAAGCCGTTTCTACACATCCAATCGCAACAAGCATCGTGTCTGAAGCAAAAGATCAAGGCCTTACAGTGGAACCTTCTGATTTCGTTCAAGAGTTAGCTGGTGAAGGTATGGTGGGTATGACTGATGGTCAACAAGTACTTATTGGTAACCGTCGCCTTATGGAACGCTATAATGTGCAAGGCTATCCAACAGAGGTTGCTGAATATGGCACAGAAGTTCTTGTGGCAGAAGGTAATACATACTTAGGTCGTATCATCATCGCCGATGAAGCTCGCCCAGACTCTGCTGAAGCGATTGCTAATCTTAATGGTCAAGATATTAAAACTGTTATGCTTACAGGTGATGCTGAAGCAAGTGCAAATTACATCGCTAAAGAAACTGGTGTAAGTGCTGTTCGCGCTCAATTGTTGCCACAAGATAAATTGTCCGTAGTACAAGATATTCGCTCTGAATATGGTCCAACTATGTTCGTAGGGGACGGCATCAACGATGCTCCAGTACTTGCTGGTGCTGATGTAGGTGGTGCGATGGGTAGTGGTGCTGATGCGGCTATCGAAGCGGCAGACGTTGTATT
>USQK01000035.1 GCA_900556785.1 uncultured Veillonella sp. | reverse complement strand
AAGCCGGTCTTGGCGGTGGTAGTGCTGATGCGGCAGCTATGTTAGTAGGTCTCAATCGATTCTGGGACTTACGACTCACCCAAGAGGAACTTTTACAAATCGGTGCTACTCTTGGATCCGATGTGCCATTCCTATTGCAAGGTGGTACAGCACGTGGCACGGGGCGTGGTGAAATATTAACGTACGGAAAATCTCCAGATCCACATTGGTTATTACTAGTAAAGCCAAAGGTTTCTGTATCAACTGCAGCTGCTTATGGTCGCTTCACAAATAAGTCCGTAGCAACAAAACAAACCATCGATACAGTCCAACAACACTTAGAAAATAATGACTTAAAATCAGCATTCCTTACTAGTGCTAATACATTTGAAGAACTACTCTTCCCTGACCATGAAGAACTTGTCATTTGTAAAGAATTCTTCACTAGTCGTGGGTATCCAACGATTATGACTGGTAGTGGTCCTACAATGGTGGTATTGCTGGATAAACCAATGGAAGCATTACAACTGCAAGAAGAGATCAAAGCAGCAGGCCATGATTGGCTATCGCTCATTACAAAAACATGTACACAGGAGGACTTACCATGACAAAACGGTTACAACCAATACGCTTAGATGCGTATAAACCTCTACGCGAAGTCGTAAGTGAAACATTACGTCAAGCCATTCAAGACGGCGTGTTAAAACCGGGCGAACGCCTTATGGAAATCCCTCTAGCTGAAGAACTCGGTGTGAGCCGTACACCAATTCGCGAAGCCATTCGTAAGCTTGAGCTCGAAGGTTTTGTTGTCATGGTTCCTCGCCGTGGTACATATGTAGCCAATATATCGTTAAAGGATATTACTCAAGTATTTGAAATTCGATCTGCCCTAGAAGAACTCGCAGCAGGCCTTGCTGCCGAACGCATAACCGAAGAGGAAATCGAAACACTAGAACGAATGCTCGTAGCGATCGGTGACCATATGGAGAATAAAGACATGGAGTCCGTCGTAACAGCAGACGTAGAATTCCATGAAGTACTATATCGTGCATCGCGTAACGAACGTTTAGCAGATATCGTACACAACTTGCGGGAGCAAACCTATCGATTCCGTAGCTTCTCTATGAATCAACCGGGCCGACTAAGAAAGACATGGGAAGAACACCGTCAATTGGTAGAGGCCATTGCTTCACATAATGCTACTCAAGCTCGTAAGTTGGCAAGAATTCACATGGAACATTCCGAACAAACCTTATTACAAGGCATGGAGGAATCACCGGAATTCACTAAAGCTTAAAGAAACATCTTAGTTGCTATACAATAATAAACTATTAATAAAATCCTTCACTCTTGTGAGGGATTTTGTTTTACATAGTCTATAGAAATTGATACAATATTATTAATAATTATAAGAATTCTTTTTATGAGAAAGGAGCGTTTTTATGGAAGCAATGCTCAATGATGCTATTTCTACCATTAATGGCTATTTATGGAGTTATTTCATCATCTTTATCCTCATCGGCGCAGGTCTCTTCTTTACGATGACAACGAATTTTGTACAAATTCGTATGATCAAAGAAATGATTCGCCTCGTAATCAATGGTGCAGGTAGTTCTACAGAAAAAAATCATGTATCCTCATTCCAAGCGTTCTGTGTTAGTACTGCATCTCGTGTAGGTGTTGGTAACATCGCAGGTATAGCGATTGCTGTTGTACTCGGTGGTCCTGGTGCTATTTTCTGGATGTGGGTTATCGCTCTTATTGGTGCTGCTACAGGTTTCATCGAATCTACATTAGCACAAATCTACAAAGAACCTGTTGCTAAAGGCGGCTTTTACGGCGGCCCAGCATACTACATTCGCTATGGTTTAAACAACAAAGCATTATCTGTTTTATTTGCAATTTTGATCAGTATTACATACGGTTGGATTTACAACTCTGTACAAGCTAATACATTGGCTGCATCTCTTCAAGTATTTAACTTTGATGTATCCTACACCGGTGCCGTTGTAGCAATACTTCTTGGCCTCATTATTTTTGGTGGTATTCATCGCGTTGCAAAAGCATCTGAAATCATCGTTCCTATCATGGCTGTACTATATATTGCTACTGCATTATTCGTAGTCATTATGAACATCACCCAATTCCCACATGTTATTTATACTATTATTAGCTCAGCCTTTGAACCAGTAGCAGCAGGTGGTGGCTTATTAGGTGCCACTGTAATGAATGGTATTAAACGTGGTCTATTCTCCAACGAAGCTGGTGAAGGTTCTGTGCCTAATGCAGCGGCTACTGCGGCTGTTAACCATCCTGTTGAACAAGGTCTTGTACAAGCATTTGGTGTATTCCTTGATACTTTCATCATTTGTACAGCTTCAGCATTCATTGTACTCATGGTTGGCGACTATAGCACAACAGGTTTAACTGGTGTTGCTCTAGTACAACATAATCTAGAACAACAACTTGGTTCTTGGGCTCCAACAGCGGTAGCAATCTTTATCGTAATGTTCTCCTTCAGTTCCTTAATTGGTAACTATTACTACGGCGAAATTAATATTAGCCACTTAACAGAAAAGAAATTCTATCTTCATTTATTCCGTATTGGTGTAATAATCATGACATTCGTAGGCTCTATTGCCTCCCTTGATCTAGTATGGAATTTAGCCGATTTATTCATGGCCTTCTTAGTATTAACTAATATTAGTTCCATCGTACGTATGGGACGTACTGCAGGTCTTGCTCTTGATGACTATATCAAACAACGCAAGGCAGGCATCGAAACACCTGTATTTAACCGTTCTGTTCTTAATCATTCATACGGTATCGTATGGTGGGGTGACGGTCAAACTACAGACTCTTCTGTACCTCCTACTCCAGTGGAAGATACAATGGAAAAATAAAATATATTCTCTTATGAGACCGGTGAAAGTATCTTTCATCGGTCTCTTTTTATTTTTTGTAAAAGTATCCATTTATAGTGTAAAAACTACGATTTACCTCTAACTCCAGGAGTGACTATAATCACAGTAAATATCTATATTCTATACACTTTTCAAGCATTAAAAACTATAGAATATAGTTATAAAATTATAAAGGGTATTATGTATACAACGTCGAATACTACAGTATGTCTAAAATTAGCAAAACTTAATTTACTCTTATATACAGGAGGTTATTATGAGTGGTTATAATCCTTATGAAAACATGCTAAATACGTTAGATGTAGCAGCAGAAAAGCTCGGTTATTCTCGTAGTGAGTACGAAGTATTACGTCATCCTGAACGAGAACTAAAAGTAGCTGTACCTCTTCAACTAGACAATGGTGAAGTTCGCGTATATGAAGGTTACCGTTGCCAACACTCCACATTACGTGGTAGCGCTAAAGGTGGTCTTCGCTTCCATCCTGACTCCGACGAAAACGAAGTTCGTGCATTGGCAGCTTGGATGACTATTAAAAATGCTATCGCTAATATTCCTTATGGCGGTGGTAAAGGCGGTATCAAGGTTGATCCTAAAACATTGAACCCTCGCGAATTAGAACGCTTGACTCGTAACTTTGTACGTCGTATTGCTCCTATCATTGGCGTAAATACTGACGTGCCTGCACCAGACGTAAATACAAACGCCCAAATCATGAGCTGGATTGCTGATGAATACAGCACATTAAAAGGCGAATGGAGCCCTGGTATCGTTACTGGTAAACCTATTGAAGTAGGCGGATCCTTAGGTCGTAATGAAGCAACTGGTCGCGGCTGTCTCATCGCATTACAAAGTTACTTAGCTAAGAAAAACTTAGACATTAAAAACCTTACTGTAGCAGTTCAAGGCTTCGGTAACGTAGGTTCCGTAGGTGCTCGTCTCATTGCGCAAGCAGGCGCTAAAGTTGTTGCTATCGGCGACGTAAGCGTTAACATCTACAATCCTAACGGTATTGATGTGGAAAAAGCATACGAATATGCTAACTCCCATGGTCGTTCCCTTGAAGGTTACAGCGAGCCAGGTATGACTACAATTGGTGCGCAAGAATTATTGGCTCAACCAGTTGATGTATTGTACATGGCAGCTCTTGAAAACCAATTGAACAAAGACAACATGGAAAACATCCAAGCTAAAATCATCTTGGAAGGTGCTAATGGCCCTACTACTAATGATGCAGACAAATACTTCTATGAAAAAGGTATCGACATCATTCCTGACGTTCTTGCAAACGGCGGCGGCGTAGTTGTATCCTACTATGAATGGGTACAAAACAAAGCAAGCTTCTACTGGACTGAAGAAGAAGTTAATGAACGCTTAACTAAAAATATGCAAAATAGTTTTGAAGCAGTTTGGGAAATGCAACATAAATACAATGTACCACCTCGTCAAGCAGCGTACATGGTTGCCCTTGAACGCCTCGTAGTAGAAACTAAATGGCGCGGCTACAACTGCTAATACTTTCAACCTCCATAACATTTAGCCATAAAAAAGGCGTAAGCTCATATCGAGCTTACGCCTTTTTGTTTCACTATAATTTTTTTATTTGAAAGCACCTAATAAAGCAGCCATGCTAGGACGGCTGATCAATGCTTTCACCAAAACAGAGCCAAGCACTGCTGGAATTGTTTGACCTACGATGAGGTTCAATACCAATGGCCAGTATGGAAGGCCAAGTAATGGGCTGAGCCATAACGGTACACATAATGCTGGAACAAAGATAATAGGCAAAATTGCCCACCAAGCACTAAGGCCAAGCTTACGCATACCTACGATTATACCTGTTGTTAAGATGCCAACACCAAAGCCACCTACCATATCGAGGATACCGAGACCACCGAATAGGAAATTAGAAATGAGGTTACCAATCCCCATTGGAATTACCAAAAACGGAAAGGCATAAGCAAGTGCATATAATGATGTTGCTATACGAATTTGATACGCCCCGAAGGAAACGCTTTGCGTTACATACAATACAACGATGTACAATGCCACAACCATGGCAGAAATAGTCAATTTGCGTGTAGAAATCATAACACTCACCTCCTCAAAATAAAAAAGCATGGCAAAACTACCATGCTTACAATGCTTATGAATTTCCGTAGTTTTGTTTAGAGACAGGATGGTTTCAAACTGTCTTATTTAGTTGTCGCCTTTAGGCAGTTCTAATATTAACATATATCTAATATTTTCGCAATCAATTTGGTTGTAGGCGGACTTATATGTAAATCTACTATTAGTGTTAAGTTGGTAAGGACGGGGTGTCAGGAGATACCTTTCCTCATCGCTCCACTGGCTATACGGTCATCGGCCTAGGGCCTCGACCTGCCAAAGTCGCTCTTTGAAAAGGTATCTCCTGCCACTGCGAATTTAGTTAATCAACAAATAAACTAATATTAGCGACGTAGAAGTCCGCCTCAAGGCAAACATAGTATCTTATCTATTAATTTATATGCAAAGTAGCCGCCTAAATGGCGGCTACTAATATAATCCAGTTTTGGTGGGTATAGAGAAATTCTATTATTGTGCTGGGTCTTCGACGCCGTTGGCGCGGAATGCTTCGGCTCTATCGATACAGGTGCCGCAGTGTCCGCATGGTTTGTCGCCGCCTTCGTAGCAGGACCATGTTAGGTGGTATGGTACGCCGAGTCGTAGGCCTTCTTTTACGACGTCTGCTTTGTTATGGTTGATGAATGGTGCTTCTAAAGAGCATTCTTTGCCGGATCCTTCGAAGATAGCATCGCCCATAGATTTATAGAAGTGTTCTGTACAGTCTGGGTATGCGTTACCAGCCGCATCATCGCTATGGGCACCATAGTAGATATAGCCGCAGTCTAGAGATAAGGCTAAGGAAGCCGCCGCAGATAGGAATAGACCATTTCTAAATGGCACATAGGTGCTAACCGTACCTTCTCCTTCTGTTTCTTGTTGTTCCTTGTATGAACCTTGAGGTATTGCCTCTGTGGATTGGGTCAATAAAGAGCAATTGCTGAAGGCAAACAATTTAGTGACATCCATCGTTTTACCTTCAATGCCATAATAAGCGAGAATAGATGCAGCAGCCTCTAGTTCTTTACTATGTTTTTGACCATATTGAATGGATAATGGCACTACATTGTCTTTGCCAAATCTTTCAATAGCTAGCGCTAAACATGTAGTACTATCTACACCACCGCTGAATAGGACAACAGCCTTTTGTTTTTGTGCCATAAGGTCTCCTTTCACCTATTACAACAGCCCCATCCTAAGATGAGGCTGTAGATTATACTTTCAATATATTATAAATCGATATCTAATTCTACTGGGCAGTGATCAGAGCCAAAGATTTGTTGGTGAATTTTAGCTTCTTGAATTTTGTCATCAAGACGTTTAGAGGTGATGAAATAGTCAATTCTCCATCCCGTATTTCGTTCACGAGCTTTACCCATATAAGACCACCAGCTATATTCCTCAATAGCATCTGGATACAGGTGACGGAATGTATCTGTAAAACCAGCACCTAACAGTTCGGTCATTTTTGCACGTTCTTCGTCGGAGAAGCCTGCATTTTTACGGTTTGTCTTAGGATTTTTAAGGTCGATTTCTTGGTGAGCCACGTTAAGGTCCCCACAGAGAATGACTGGTTTTTTCTCATCTAACTCAAGTAAATAGTTGCGGAATGCATCTTCCCAAGTCATGCGGTACTCAAGACGAGCCAATTCACGTTGGCTATTTGGCGTATAGCAACATACTAAATAGAAATTGTCATATTCAGCAGTAATAACACGGCCCTCTTGATCGTGTTCTTCAATGCCGATACCATTAGTTACGGACAACGGTTTAATACGCGTGAATACAGCCGTACCACTATAGCCTTTTTTCACAGCACTATTCCAATATTGCTCATAACCTGGCAATTCCAAAGAAATTTGATCAGGTTGCAATTTTGTTTCTTGTAAACAGAAAATATCTGCATCCAGTTCGTTAAAGGATTCCATAAATCCTTTTGTTACAGCCGCACGAAGGCCGTTTACATTCCAAGAAATTAATTTCAATGCTTACTCCTTATTCTAATAGTGCTTTTACATACTAATATAGTTTGTGAAAGCCTCTATTTCAACATTTTCCTTATATTTCAACATTTTCCTTATATTTCAAAAATATTCTTATATATACTAGCAATTATAGTATGTTATACAGTTTAGCCAGAAAATTGTACATTACTATTGTTTGTGTTTCTTTGCATGTCTTGCTTCCGCACGAGCCTTTCGAGCGTTTTCATTTGCTTTAAGATCACTTTCACGTTTTTCACGGAAATAATTAGCTATGGAAGATAAAACAAGAATTACCAACACCGTAACATTAAACATGCCGGGCCCGAATGTATAGATGTGATAACACAAATAACCAAACGCAACAAGGGTTAGTAGATGTTTTAAAATTTTCATTTGCCCTCCTGTATTATCGTAATGTTTCTACACCAGTCTTAAGTGGGAAACCGTCATAGGTTACCCAATCACTAGAGCTACCAACATATAAAGCCGATTCAAGCCCTACTTCGCTCATAGTTAACAGCGCATTACAAGCGGTTACCCCTGAGCCACAGTAAGTTACAACAGGTCTATTTTGGTAGATTTCATTATAATACTGAGCTTCTAAATCTCTTACAGACTTAGGACCATCTGCGGTATAGCCACTTTCATAAAAATGATTAACAGCACCAGGAATGTGACCAGTCATGCCATCCATCGTATCTACTTGAGACCCATCGTAGCGGAACGGCGCACGAGCATCAATGATAACATGATCCCCGCTTTCACTAGCCTTGAGAACCTCATCACGACTCATAACCATGTGAGTTTGTAATTCATAATTAAAAACTGTTGGTTCTGTAGGCAACGGAGTAGGATCTTTAGTAAGAATATGACCTTCTTTAACCCAACGTTCAATACCGCCCGACAATACGCGTACATCCGTTAAACCCATGTAGCGCAACGTCCACCATAAACGTCCCGCCAAGAAAAGCCAAGAGTCATATACAACAACCTTGGAATCACGAGTGATCCCGTAAGACTCAAAAGTATGAGCCAAACGCTCCATATCCGGCAATGGATGACGACCGCCATGCTCGCCCAAAGGACCTGTTAAATCCTTATTTAAATCTACAGGAAAAGCCCCCTTAATATGACCTTGTTTATAATCTTGATAACCTCGAGCATCTAAGATGATAACCTCATCGAGACAAGATAGTAATTCTTTAGGAGTGATAAAATTTGACATATGTACTCCTTTCTTTTTATTATATCGAAAAATACAAATTTGATAATATTATTATATAACGATATGAAAGTATGGACAATGAATATCAAAATATAATTTGAACAATACTTATATATGCACTAATAATTCTTGTACATTACAAATAGGCTATCCATTAAAATAAAAGGTACACTTATATCATAATAAGCATACCTTTATATATTATGTTATAAACGTTTAGAGATCGCATCTACTGCATCAATATCAGCAGGTAACCAATCTACTGAGTATAAATTCTCTTTTGAAAGCCATTTTGCCGCTTCGTGTTCTAATAGAGTAATATCAGAATCATTTACTAAAGAACATAAATAACAATGCATTGTTAAATCAAACTTCTCATACCCTGTATATTCAATAGTAATAATATGTTCCAGAACGGTAATCTCCGCTTCTAGTTCTTCATGTATTTCTCTTTTGAGTGCTACCTCGTGAGCTTCGCCAGGTTCAACCTTACCACCTGGAAACTCCCAACCATCTTTTAGATCACCATAACCACGTTGAGTAGCTAATATAGTATTATCTTTTTTGATAATTGCTGCTACAACTTCAATATGTTTTCGTTCTTCACTCATATATCCTTACCCATTAATAATATAATCATAAATATCATCCCGGACGGGCACTTCAAGTTGATACTCTAGCTCTACTGCCATAGTACCATTTGCCATAAAGATTTCTTTAGCTCGTTCTCGTCCTGTAGAATGAATAGGACCCAAATAGTAAAACTCTTTAGACTCTTCATCATCCTTATTCTTTCTCATAAATAAGTGCATAGAAACCCCTAAGGCATTAGCGTTAAACGCAGTCTGCACATCATCAGAAGAAAATGATCGTTTATTTTTAGAAATAGCTTTCAATAATCCTGGATTTTCAAATCTATCTTCATACTTAATAGTATCTTGAATATCATCTGCTTTATGATAATTGATGAATACAGGATACGTCTTTGTTTCCTTATGGAATTTATATCCCCCAATATTCAATGGCACTTCATTTTGAGGCCATTCTAATAATTGGCACACTTGTTCATAGGTATACTTTTCATATAAAGCAAAAGGAGTATTCGGATAAATCTTACCTTTATATTTATCATCAAACTGTTTCAAACCATAGGTAATAAGTTCTTGCACTTGCTCTTTAAAATTACTATTTTCTAATGCAGCTTTAAATGCTTGAGATATTTCATAACGACCATTAGATAATTCAATAAATACACTATCTTCAAATGTTTTTTGTGCCGCTTTCACACCGAATTGATTTGTCATAACATTAATGAGATTAATTCGCCCATACTCAGATAATTCTACATTATATGTATTTAAAAGCTCATTAGATACATATGTAATAACATCCTGTTTTCCTTCTAATAATGCTTGTAATACTAATAGCTCTCGTACACGTATTCCTGTTGTTAGTTTTTGAGATATAAAATGTAACATCCGTTCCTGAGCAGGTGTGAATGATACATCATAATCCTTATCTTTAATCTTTATCAAGAAATTATGATAGGACTTAAATTTATAAAAAATTCGACTTACATCAATAGAGCCATGTTCTGCAAAATCAGGAATTCTAGGAATACGACCTAATTTAAAGCGCAAATTAAAATAGGCTTCTTTTATTAATTTCATATCAGAAAACTTTGCTGTATCAATAGATTCGTAAATACGTTGTTTCGCAATTTTATCAAAATGTACTGTTGAGCTACCAGGGATAATACGATTACCTGCTTGTACATATCGACGCAATGTATCTTTGTTATAACTTCTATCACCAGATAGTGCCAAGGGAATCATAAAGTTATTTGTATAGTTCCCAATAAAATCAAGGATAACTACATATTCCTTATCTTCAAACTTACGAAGTCCACGCCCTAACTGTTGAATAAAAATTATTGGGCTTTCAGTTTGACGTAACATAATAACTTGATTGATTTCAGGTATATCAACACCTTCATTAAATATATCTACAGTAAATATATAATCTAACTGCTCATCAAGTCTACCTTGATACTCCCCGGTCCCTGTTAATCGAGCGATCGTTTTCTCTCTAACTTCTTGGCTATCCTCACCCGTCAAGCTTACCGTGCGATAAATTCCCCGCTCATTAAAAGCGTCAGATAAAGCCTTTGCTTCAACGCGATTACTGCAGAATACCAGGCCTTTTACTCGACTACCACTATGTCCAAAGTAGCGAATCTTTTCAATAATTTTATCTACACGCTCCTTCGTAGACAAATTAGAAAAAGTAACCTCCATATCACTAATCGGTTCGTCTGTATCAACCCATAAGTCACTAATACCAAAATAGTGGAATGGGCACAATAAATCTTCCTCTAGAGCCTGTTGTAATCGAATTTCATAAATAATATTATGATCAAAGAGCTCATATAAATCATAACCATCAGTCCGCTCCGGACTTGCAGTCATACCTAATAGAAACTGTGGTTTAAAATAGTCGATAATACGTTGATAACTTTCAGAGCCTGCACGATGTACTTCGTCAATAATAATACAATCAAAAGTTTTTGGATCGTATTGTTTCATTACATCATAACGCCCCATCATTTGCATTGTAGAAAATACATGGGTAGCATCATATTTTTTAACATTACCAGATACTAACCCAAACGTTATAGATGGATCATTGTAAACCCGTTCAAAACTTACCATTGCCTGTTTTGCTATTTGTTCGCGGTGCACTAAAAATAGAATTCTTTTCGGATTCATTTCACGCATCGCAAAGGCTGCTGCATAAGTTTTTCCTGTCCCCGTAGCAGAAATTAAAAGCCCTCGTTTAGCCTGATTAGCTCTTAGCTCATTAAAGTTGGCAATAAACTGTTGTTGCATTATATTAGGTTCTAAAGTAGGTAAATCAACTTGCTTAAACTGTTCCGCTACAGACCTTTGAGAAGAACGTTCTGGACGAACCCATCTAGGCTTATACCAAGGTATAAACTCTTCATAAGGAATGGCAAATTTTGAATCCCAATACAGTTCAAATTCCTCATTAATCTCTCGAGCATAAGTATCGCTACCATGTACTTCAGAACGGGTATTCCACTCTCTATTGCTCTTTAGCGCATTAATAGTTAAATTAGAACTACCTATTATAATTTGATAGGATTCATCTTTCCTAAAAATATATCCCTTTGTATGAAAACCATGTCCACTACCTTGAGTAGTACAATATACCTTCAAATCAATATTCTTTAGATTACCTAAATCTTCTAGAACTTGTGGACTATTAAAACCAAGATAATCTGTTGTTAATATGCGACCATGTACACCTCGATCTTCTAACTCTTTAAGTATTGGCTTTAATGTTAGTAATCCTTCTGGTGTTATAAATGCTACAGATATTAAAAACTCATCACAATTACGCAAGCCATCTTCTATAGCAGATAGCACATTGCGCCCTTCCCCATTTGCTATAAGTTCTGAAGATGTAGCAAAGTTGAGTAAACGATTCGATTCTGACATAAAAAACTCCCCATATAATGAATACTATACTTGCTATTATACCAGCCGCAGCTGCAGCGTCTAGAGAAATATACTTTTATGCAGAATAGCTTATTTATATAAAAGCCTTTTAAGGTTATCCCTCTACAAATCACTAATTATAAATATTAATATATGTTCACATCGAATAATTTCATCTATTCCTTATGATTCTCCGCTCTACACGTCTTTTTTGGGACGTAAGTTTATGATATAATATAACTAATTACTCTTAGGGGCGTAGTCCGCCCAAACGGATCCAAAAAGAGTTAGTGTGTTTTCAAGGAGCGTGCGCAGTTGAAAAAGGGGTACATCAAGTTAATAGCAGCCGTTATACTTGGCGTCGCTATTATCGGTGGTGGGATCTACGGGGTGTATACACTCTTGTCATCCAATACAACGACAATTTTATATCGATCAACCGTTGACGACAAGATCAACGCTATCCGACCTTATATCGTCGCATTAGACTCATATAACGCGTACAGTGTAGCCTATGCAAATCAATTACAACCAACTCTTGAAGAGTTACGTAACGGGTCCCATAACACGACGATTACATTACCTAAATACAAAGATCTTAAAACAGCATTAGAGGCTGCAAAGCAAGATAGCCCTACTCCATACGAAGATGTAAACCAATCAACTAATGATGTATTAGCAGTGCTAGATCAATTGATTCCTGTTGCGGATCAATTGCAAGCCTACTATGTAGAACGTCGTTTTGAAAAAGATAATTTCAAAGGTAGCGATGAGTTAGCGGCACAGTATGTACCTCTAGCTGAACAATTCTACGCTACATACAACGCTTTAGATTTAGCCTTAGATAATCGTAATAATGAGCTCTATACAGAACGCATGACTGAATATCAAGGTGAAAAACGTGAAAATGCAGTTAACTTCATCGAGTTAAATCTCATGACTGCCCAAACAATCGATCTTATCGATCCAGATGGAAATACAGATACCCAAAAGGTTGAAGCAAACTTGCAACAAATCACGCAACGCATCAACAAATTACAACCTGGTACAACATCAGAAACGCAAAACGCAGTTCGCGAGTATCAAGATTCCGTAAAAGAATTTGTCGCAGAGGCTCGCAACTATATCATCATCAATTCTTCCTACGGCGAAGCATATACACAACTATTTATTAAATATAACAAAATGGTTGGCAAAGCAAATGTCGTGAATATGGCAGAACTTGATGCAACAGATCAAAAGAAAAAATAACTAACTACAAAAAGAGGACTAGCCGTGGCTAGTCCTCTTTTGATATGTCTACAACTACTTTAAATTATATTAACAAGTTTCATTACTATAGGTTTATATAATAAAATTATTTCCGTTTTAAGTCTTTCGTAATGATATAGTATTCAGATGGAGATATCTTAATACCATCGATATTGTTATTCCCTACAATATTAATCTTAGGATATCCAAGGAAGAGTGCTATCGAATCATCTAGCATCAATTGTTGTGCATTGATCACCGCATTACGACGCACCACCGGATCGTTGGCACTTTCACCAAGAGCCAACAATTCATCGAAACGTGGATTGGAGAATCCAGAACCATTTGCCTCAGCACCGGTCCCCCAGTATTGTTTCAAGAACCATACAGGTTGGCCAGTATTAGCAGTAACTACACTAGAGATGAGCATATCGTAATCCCCAGATTGCGCCAATGTATCAATCACAGCATAGTCTATGATTTTAATTTGTAAATCTACACCGATTTTTTTGTAGTCCGCTTGTAATGCCTCTGCATATAATGGCAATTCAGGACGAGATGTATAGGCATAGAAATCAAGCACTAGGTTTTCACCATCTTTATCTACAATCCCATCACCATTTGTATCAATATAACCTTCACGTTTAAGTAATTCTTTAGCACGTTCAACATTATATTTATTAGGATCCCGCAATTGATTGAATCCATAATCAATGGACGGTGGCAATGGAGCCTTACCGGCAATAAAGGTATCCTTCATAAGGTTCTTTGCATAGGACTCACGATTCGCTCCGGCAATGAGGGCCGCTCGAAGATTAGCATTCTTAAGCTTGCCTTTTTGGCTCATCCGAACGAATACATCACGTAAAGATGATTCTTCATAAATAGTAAATTTCTTATCGTTTTGGAAGATACCATATTCGCCAGGTCCAATGCTAACGGCCATATCTACATCACCCGCTTGCAATGCCATAGCTCGTGTATTGGCATCGTTAATAGATGGAATTTCAACCTTAGCAAAGCCTGGCTTGCCATCCCAGTAGTTATCATTCCGTGCTAGCTCAGCACGCTCTTTTGTAAATGATGTCACTACATAAGGACCAGTACCAATAGGACCTTCCTTCGCAATATCACGACCATTTGCCTCAGCAGTTACATCCATAACAAGGAACAATGGATCCCCCAACAAGTTTGGCAAATTATAATAAGGCTTATCGGTCTTAATTGTGAGCTCTTGACCATTAGCCGTCATTTCAGTGTAATTAAAGAATGATTTTGCCCGTTTACTCTTCGCAAAGGTTCGTTCCAAAGACGCCTTTACGGCCTCAGCAGTAAGAGCATTACCGTTAGAGAACTTAACCTTATCATTGATGGTGAAAGTCCAAGTCAGCTTATCATCACTTTGTTTCCAAGAGGATGCTAACCAGGGTTTAGCATTCATGTGATCATCAAATTTTATTAGTGTTTCCCCTACACCATATCGTACAACAGCCCAGCTAAAATAGTTTTCTGTTGGTTCTAATGTACCCGCAAAGCTAATAGCCCCTACCTTTAATACATCATTAGATGAATCGGATGATTGATTCATGCAGCCTACAGTACCAAGGACCGTAACACCAAGCATCATACCAATCAGTAACGCCTTACGTAATCCTTTCATTCACACACCTAACCTTTCTCTATATGTATATGTATATCATTTCATATGAGCATATTCAATTATACCCATAGGGGTATATTACTTAGTCAACTATACTATATATTTAGTATTAAGACAATCATATTTGAGAAAATTTTCGATATATTTATGTAGAAGCAAAAATTATCCGCATAATAAATAATAGATATTATAAAAATAGCAGTTAACCAAATGGCTAACTGCTATTTTATATAATCAAAATTTATGCTTTCCCAGCTTCTTCTAAAGTAAGTGGCTTATGATCTTTACCAATTTCAAAGATAGAACTCAATAGAACCTTTGTATAAGGATGTTTTGCATCTGCTAAATGGAATGCATCTAGCTCTTCAACGATAGCACCTTTATACATAACCACTACCTTATGACACATGGTACGAATAAACGCAATGTCATGAGCAATGAATAGATATGTTAAGTTTTTCTTTTTTTGTAAACGCGCTAGTAAATAAGCGATGGAGTCTTGTACAGACACGTCTAGAGCACTAGTTGCCTCATCTAGAACAAGAATTTCTGGTTCAAGTACAATGGCACGAGCAATGGCCACACGTTGACGTTGACCACCAGACATTTCATGAGGATAACGATGCATGAACTCGCGAGGTAGGTCTACCATTTCAAGATAGTCACCTGCGATTTGTTCTTCTTTTCCTTTTTCAAGAAGCCCAAAATTGTATAACGGTTCAAGAATAATATCCTTTACCTTCATCCGCGGATTGAAGGCTGCAGATGGATCTTGGAATACCATTTGAATTTTCTTACGGTATTCTTTCGTTTGCTCAGAGTTCATATGTTGAATCTCTACACCATCTACATAAATCTCGCCTTCTGTGATAGGCAGCATCTTCATAATCATACGAACCAAAGTCGTTTTACCAGAGCCAGATTCCCCTACAATCCCAAGGGACTCGCCTTTTTCTAAGGTGATATTAATACTCTTACACGCTTCGAGCTCACCACCAGTAGGAAGTGGGAATCGTTTACATACATTTTTTAATTCTACAGCGTAGTTAGTCAATGTAACGACCTCCTTCCAATGTTGGTACAGCATCTTTTAATTGTTTCGTATATTCATTAGATGGGTTTTCTAAAATATCTTGCGGTGTGCCAGCATCAACAACACGGCCCTTTTTCATAACAATGATATAGTCGGACATATAGGCCGCTACACCAAGGTTATGCGTAACCATTACGATAGCAGAATTATGCTCTTTAGCAAGTTCTAGCATTTGCATAACAACTTGTGATTGTGTTGTTACATCTAAAGCAGATGTAGGTTCATCACCAATTAATAACGCAGGATCCAGCGCTAATGCCATAGCAATGCCCACACGTTGGCGTTGACCGCCGGATAACTCATGTGGATAACGGCGCAATATATCTGCCCCATTAGGGAGAGAAACAGATTCTAATAACTCAATTGCTCGTCGATCACATTCATCATTGGTAATTTCTATATGAGATTTAAATAATTCTCTAAACTGTTTACCAATGCGAACTATTGGGTCTAAAGCACTACCACTATCTTGGAAAATCATGGCCATGTCTTTACCACGTATAGCTCTCCATTCAGACTTAGATAGGGTGCGAAGGTCTTGACCATTAAAGAGCATTGTACCATCTGTGACCTCACCACCTATAGGCAATAAACCCATGAGGGCCCGGATCACGGTAGTTTTACCGGATCCAGATTCCCCTACAATGGTCAATACCTTACCGCGTTCCAAGGTAAAGTTTACATCCATAACAGCAGGCACACCTTGGTACGCGATGTTAAGGTTCTCTACAGTTAGTATGTTTTCTGCCATTATAGCTCCTTATTATTTTGTAATTTTATTAGTAATCCAGTAGTAGTCACTTGGGTACATGACAGCACCTTTCAAGTAAGAACCAGTAACGATATTAGTTTTAGGGTAACCTAAGAACAATGCAGCACCATCATTCATCAATAATTGTTGAATTTGAATTGCATAGTCACGACGTTTTGCAGGATCAAATTCAGTTTCAGCAGCATCTAACAATTGGTCAACTTGTGGATTGGAGTAACCAGAACCGTTTTGAGGGTTGGAACCATCCACATTAGTATGCCAGTAGTTAGCTAAGAACCAGATTGGATCGCCTGTATTAGCAGTTACGATGTTGGAGATAAGCATATCATAGTCGCCATCTTGACCCATTTTATCAATCAAGTTATAGTCAACTGTTTTGATTTTCATGTCGATACCCACTTTTTTAAGGTCTGCTTGAACAGCTTCTGCATAAAGTGGTAATTCTGCACGAGAATTATATACTACGAAGTCAAATGTTAATGGTTTGCCATCTTTATCAAGGATGCCGTCCCCATCAGTATCTTTCCAACCATCTTCTGCTAATAATTGTTTAGAACGTTCAGGGTTATACGCATTAGGATCTTTCAAATCTTTGAAGCCATAGTCCATGGATGGTGGAATTGGTGCGGAACCAGGAATGAATGTACCTTTTAACAATACATCAGCATAGTTTTTACGGT
>USQK01000034.1 GCA_900556785.1 uncultured Veillonella sp. | reverse complement strand
AGCAACTTTACCTGTTAATACACTTTGGTATGATACAGGGGCCGCCATTACAGAGTTAACACTTAAAATGCCTAAAGCAGCTAATGCCAACACTACTCTTTTCATAACGATCCCTCCTTTTACAAAATTAGTTATGTATGTATAGTATACTAAATTATTACTAATATTTCAAACAAAATTGTATGCAACGAATTCATTTTATAATTACAATATCCTCATAGGTCGTAGGATTTGAAGTCGCTTTATGAACGTACGTATCATTGACTACTAAATCAACACTACCTTGATTCGATAATTCAGCACCATCTACGACGCCTAGCTTAGATAATAGTTTGGCCCCTTCTTGTTGTGTGACCCCTACGGATTGAAGGCCTGCTTTATCAACAGTGAGGACCACTAAATTATGATCTTTTGTAGTTCCTATGAAACTACGAGCTTTATTATGGGTCCCATCAGCACCTACATAATTGCCATTCTTTAATACCATAGTACCCGCTTGTAGCGCTGCACCACCAGTGGTGCTAACTTGTGCTAACTCCGGTCTATTTTGAATCGTAATCGGTGTGCCCACTTTTAATTTACGCAGTGCATCTCTTGATTCTCCATGCCCAGATAATACATATTGGTTTTCTCCAATTTTAGAATTTCCTTTTTGACCACTAACGACCTTGCCATTAGCAACAGTCACTTCGTATCCAAAGTCATTAGTCTTTGTAGATGCCCCATACGCTGATGTATATAGAGTCAAAGCATTTTCTTTACGACTTGTATTAACAGAGGTAATCAGGAATGTATCCTTCTGTGTTTTAGCCTGTAGTAAAGGTCTTTTTTCTTCAATAAAATATCCACGATTTGGTGTATATCGCAAGGTGCCACGGTTAGAAATACGCTCTAAATCAATAGTTCCATCACTTGCTACCGAATAAGGGCGATCAAAACTACTACCTTTTACCTTTGCCCCAATTATAGCAGTATGCGATTGAACTACAGATGATAAGGGTTTACCTTCCGAAACATGAGCGACCACCATAGATGAATCATTGTCCACAGATAATGCAAAGGCTTGGATTTTTCCTTCTGCTACAGTGTTATTAATCTTGCTATACGTAACAGATTTATTTACATCCTTTGTTGTTTGTTGAGCATAGCTAGAAAACAAATCAACTACAATACGCGATGGCTTCTCCAATGTAAATTCATGATGTTGTACATCCTTGTTAGCCGTCAATGTTACTTGCAAAGATCCATTAACAGGTTGTAAGCCAATGCCTTTTAAAACACCTGTTTTTGTATTATTTTGCGCTATAGGACCCGTCAATCCATTTGTAGTACCACCAAGGTTAAGTGTAAGGGCATGTGTGGACTCATTATAAGACTTAGTCCAAGATACAGGCATTTCAGATACATCCAATACAATTCGACTTGTGCCTTCATGATTAGATACACGTACGCCTGTTAAATTCCCAGCCTCAGCATAAGGTATGGTACTGCCTAGAAAACCTAAAACAGCAAAAGTCATATATAAATATCGTTTCATATACAATTCCTCTATAGCGACAAACCATATTAATAAAGTTTAATTTTATACATCAATTTTATGCAATATACTTTTACTATAGTATACATCATAAAGATGAAAATTACAAAAAGAGGGCACTAAAAAACGAAGTTACTATCTACAGTTATTCCAATCATCAATGGCCTAACTATAAATAGCAACTTCGTCAATTTACATAGTATGTCAATACAATATTTTATTGTAATTCATCCAAGGTATCACGCAATTGTGACATTTCATCAAGAGCTTTAGCAACCCCTTTGATAACAGCATATCGTGGAGACTCTACCAAATACGATGCAATACCTACAGAACGTGTAATAACACGATCTAACCCATCGATGAGAGCACCGCCACCGGTAAGAATGATGCCGTGATCATTAATAGCCGCTACAAGTTCTGGTGGCGTTTTTTCTAAAATAGATTTAATTCCTTCTAGAATATTCATCACTTGCGCCTCTAAGGCACGTTGAATTTCTAAGGAATTAACAGCAACCATCTTAGGTAGTCCAGAGCTTGCATCACGCCCTCTAACCTCTATAGTTCGCTCCTTAGCACGACGATCTACAGTACCTACAGAAATCTTAATCTTTTCTGCTGTTAAAGGTCCAATAACAAGTCTCTTCTTACGACGGATGTAACGGATAATAGATTCATTGAAGGAATCTCCCCCAATGCGAAGGGATTCACTTACAACAACACCCGTATCACAAAGAACTGCAATATCCGTAGTACCGCCACCAACATCGACAACCATGGCCCCAACTTGGTCTGCATCATTGAGACCTGTCCCCATAGCTGCCGCCAATGGTTCCTCTATCAAGACAGTCTTCTTGGCCCCAGTTCTAAGCAAAGCTTCTAAAATGGCCCGTTTTTCAACAGGTGTAATCCCAGATGGTACACATACGATAATACGCGTTTTCATCAATCTAGAAGCAGGCACGACTGAACGAATAAAATACTTTAACATAAATTCGGTCATATCATAATCTGCAATAACACCTGCTTGAACAGGGCGAATAACAGATATGCCTTTAGGTGTACGTCCTATCATAGTACGTGCAGCTTCGCCTAAGGCAAGAATATCCCCTGTTTTATCATCTTTCGCAATATAAGCTGGCTCATCTAAGACTAAGCCCTTACCTTTAGCGAAAATAAGAATATTCGCAGTTCCTAAGTCGATGCCCAAGTCAAAGTTTAATGAACGATTTAATCGTCCCATTAAATCGCCCACCTGTTCCGGACGAACTAGGCGCTTCAAGGTCATAGCTGGTGTAGTTTTTGCAATAGCTACAGTCTCACGATTACGACGTTCCACACGGCGCATCTTCGTGACTCTAACCATGGCTTCACGCATATTGGAAGCTAAATGGCTAGCTTGCTTTGCTACGCCCTCAGAAAGCTTTGTGGACTTGCGTTTCGTCCTACGCAATGGCTTTCGATTAGTGCTAGTTTTAGCATTCTCAACCTTAGCAGCGCCTAGATTTTGTTGCTCGTTGTATAAAGCCGGCCCTTTTGAGCGCCGGCTTCGTTTCTTTTTATTCTGTTTTGGCTCTGTACTTTTATTCGTCAACCCGAACAATATCAGCACCTAACCTTTGCAATTTACCTACAAAATCATCATAACCACGATCGATATGATGTAGACGACCAACTTCAGTTTTACCTTCTGCAGTCAATGCAGCACAAACAAGAGCTGCACCTGCACGCAAGTCTGTAGCATTAACTACAGCACCATGTAATCGTGGCATACCTTCTACAATCGCTTGACGATTGTCGATATCGATATGGGCACCCATTTTGCGGAGTTCTGCAACGTGCATGAAGCGGTTTTCAAATACAGTTTCTGTTACAGTACTTGTACCTTCAGCAATTGTAGTAAGCGCCATAAATTGAGCTTGCATATCTGTTGGGAAGCCTGGGTATGGCAATGTTTTGATATCAACAGCTTTAATGCCTTTGCCAGTGCTGATAACACGAATACCATCAATTTCTTCCTCTACAGTAACACCAGCTTCTTTCAACTTAGCTACTACTGGTTTCAAGTGTTCTGGCAATGCATTTTCTACAAATACGTCGCCACCAGCCATAGCAGCGGCAATCAAATATGTACCAGCTTCGATACGGTCAGGAATAACTGTATGAATCGCACCATGTAATTGAGGCACCCCTTCAATGCGGATTACATTTGTACCAGCACCGCGAATATTAGCACCCATTGCATTCAAGAATGTCGCTAAATCAACGATTTCAGGTTCTTCCGCAGCATTTTCGATAACAGTTTTACCTTCAGCCATGGAAGCCGCCATAATTACGTTTTCTGTAGCCCCTACGCTTGGGAAATCCAAGTAAATTTGAGTGCCTTTAAGGCCTTCTGGAGCATGAGCATATACATAATCTTCAGTAATCTCAATTTTAGCACCTAACGCTTCGAAAGCTTTTAGATGAAGATCAATAGGACGTGCACCAATCGCACAACCACCTGGCATAGAGATTTTAGCCTCCCCTTTGCGCGCCAAAAGTGGCCCCATCACAAGGAAAGATGCACGCATTTTGCGTACAAGCTCAGAAGGAGCTTCCGTACCAGTCAATGTAGACGCATCGAAGATAATTTCATCATCTGCTTTATTACGAGTAATTTTAACCCCCAAAGACTCGATAACTTGGCAAATTGTACCTACATCTTCCAAATTTGGAATTTCAAGTAATTTACTAGGTGTTGATGCTAGCAAAGTACCGGCAATAATAGGGAGTACCGCATTTTTAGCACTACTAACACGTACACGGCCTTCCAACCGGTTGCCACCTTGAATGATTAGCTTTTCCAACAGAATTCCTCCTACACTTTATATCGATCATCTTGTATAAACTACAAGACGTTGTATTTATAACGTCATATACTAATTGTTATTATACTATTTTTCGATATATCTCATCAAGAGACTGTGAGAAAATACTGAGAAAAAAAGCCCCTCATTTTGAGGGGCTTAATTATTATTTTGCTTTTAAGGATTTTAACTTGTCATCCATATGCACTGTATCTAAGAAACGAACAGTACCTGTTTTGGAACGCATTACGATAGTATGTGTACGTGCACCACCTGGGAAGTATTGAATAGCATTCAATAAGTTACCGCGAGTAATAGCAGTAGCCGCAAAGATAACATCATCTGTACGAACTAAATCATCCAATGTAAGCACTTGATTTACATCGGTAATCCCCATTTCATGACAACGACGAATTTCTTCTTCTGTTTCTGGTTTCAAACGCGCTTGCATATCGCCACCTACGCACTTTAAAGCTGCCGCAGCCAATACGCCTTCTGGTGCACCACCAGTACCAACAACCATGTGCACACCAGAACCTTCAATACAACATTCCATAGCTGGGTTAACATCACCATCAGAAATTAACATAATACGTGCACCAAGATCACGGGCTTCTTTCATCAAACCATGATGACGTTCACGATCAAGCATAACAAGTGTAATTTCATCGACATTGCGATTCATTTTTGCCGCTACATTTTTGATATTTTCAGTTAAAGATTTAGTAATATCGATAGCACCTGCACCACGAGGACCAACGCAAAGTTTTTCCATGTACATATCTGGTGCATGTAACAAGCCACCTTTTTCAGCAATAGCCATAACTGCAATCGCACCATTTTGGCCTTTTGCAATCAAGTTTGTGCCTTCAATTGGGTCAACTGCGATATCGACTTCTGGACCACCAGCACCTACATGTTCACCAATGTAAAGCATAGGCGCTTCATCAATTTCGCCTTCGCCGATAACTACTGTACCAGAAATACGAACAGAGTCAAATGCTTGACGCATTGCGTCTACAGCAAGACCATCCGCTGCATCCTTTTGACCGCGACCAAGCAAACGACCACTGCGCAAAGCAGCTGCTTCAACGACACGAGCAAATTCCAAAGATAATGTACGATCCATAATAGGCCTCCTTATAAGTCCTGTGTGTATTGTAATATGACCCTTACATCGAGCCGAATACTTAACTTATTGATTAGCTTGTTTCCAATCTGCCATAAATTTTTCAAGCCCTGCATCTGTTAGTGGATGTTTCATAGCTTGCATAAGCACTTTAAATGGCACAGTTGCAATATGAGCACCAGCTTTTGCACATTGAATGATATGCAATGGTGTTCTCACACTAGCCGCAATAATTTCAGTTTCAATGCCATGAATAGCAAATATATCTGCAATATCTTGAATCAATGTAAGACCATCCATACTGATATCATCAATACGGCCAACAAATGGGCTCACATAGGTAGCACCTGCACGAGCTGCTAATAAGGCTTGGTTGGCAGAGAAGATTAAGGTTACATTAGTTTTAATGCCTTCTTTGCTTAAAACTGCAACAGCTTTAAGACCTTCTGGAGTCATAGGCACTTTAATAACTACATTAGAGCCTAATTTTACAAGCTCATGAGCTTCCCCGATCATACCTTCTGCATCAGAAGCAATAACCTCTGCACTCACAGGGCCCTCTACCAAATTAGCGATTTCAGAAATAACTTGTTTTAAATCGCGTTTAGCTTTCACGATAAGGGATGGATTAGTAGTAACACCATCGATAAAACCAAAAGCATACGCCTCTTTAATCTCATCAAATTCTGCTGTATCAATAAAGAACTTCATCAAATGCCCCCTCTTATTTTCCAGCCTTAATTACTTCTACGCCGCCCATGTAAGGTACAAGTACTTTAGGAATCACAACAGAGCCATCAGCTTGTTGATAGTTTTCCAAGATAGCTGCTACTGTACGACCTACAGCAAGACCAGATCCATTTAATGTATGAACGAATTCTGGTTTACCTTTAGGACCACGACGGAATTTAATATTTGCACGACGAGCTTGGAAATCAGTCATATTAGAACAAGAAGAAATCTCTCTATACTTGCCTTGAGCTGGCATCCATACCTCTACATCATATGTTTTAGCAGAACCAAAGCCAATATCACCTGTACAAAGTGTAATTACACGGAATGGCAACTCCAATAAGCGCAATACTTCTTCTGCATTATCAGTTAACTTTTCTAATTCTGCATAAGAATCTTCAGGCTTAGCTAATTTAACCATTTCAACTTTGTTGAATTGATGTTGACGGATAAGACCACGTGTATCACGACCTGCAGAACCAGCTTCAGCACGGAAGCATGCTGTAAATGCAGTGTAGTATTTAGGCAATTCTTCTTCGCTCAAGATTTCACCGCTATGATAATTAGTCAATGTAACCTCTGCTGTAGGGATCAAGAAGTATTCAGTATCCTCTACATGGTACATATCTTCAGCAAACTTAGGCAATTGACCAGTACCTGTCAAAGTTTCACGAGTTACCATATATGGAGTCATCATTTCAGTGTAGCCTTGTTTATCTACATGAAGATCAACCATGAAGTTAATAAGAGCACGTTCCAAACGAGCACCTAAACCTTTATATACTGTGAAACGAGCACCACTCATTTTACCAGCGCGATTGAAATCAAGGATATCAAGATTTTCACCTAAATCCCAATGAGCTTGTACATCAAAGTCAAATTGACGTGGTTCGCCCCATTTACGTTGTTCCACATTTTCATCTTCATCAGCACCAACAGGAACAGATGCATCGCACATATTTGGCAACATCAACGCCGCATCACGTAATTTAGCTTCTACATCGCGAATACGATTATCAAGCTCTGCAATATCATCGCCTACTTTTTTCATTTCTGCGATTTTATCATCCGCATTTTCTTTATTGCGTTTTAATTGGCTAATTTCTTCAGTTACGGAATTACGAAGAGCTTTTAACTCCTCTACTTTACCAATCAACTGACGACGTTCATCATAAGCGGATACAAAGGTTTCTAAATCGCCTTTCGTGTGACGATTATCTAAGTTTTGTTGCACTAAATCAATATTTTCACGGACAAATTTCAAGTCTAACATACTATAAACCTCATCTTCCAACTATGCTACGAACAATATATTCAATACGTTTAAGTATACCATATATTGGTGTATTTATCATTAAATTATGTGCTATATACTAGACTTCTCACCAATATTTTATATTATTCATCCTCTTCTTCATCTAGCAAATAATCTTTTGCCATCCATTTACGCGTGCCTGTAAAAGAAATGGTCACCCATTTTTCCGTTGGGTTACCGCCGATTTCTTGGTCAATTTCATTGCGAATAGCATCAATTTCAGCAATGGTTTGATATGGAAAACTTTTAGGAACTAAAATATCAATTTCAATGATTCGAGTATTGCCATATACTTGCACGCTCGTCACATAATCTTTAAAATTATACTTTTCCATAAATCGATCCATAATTTCTTGCACTTCATTATGCAATGAAGTTGGTGCCCATCCTAATATTTGTTTCATGGATGGCACAATGATACGAAATGCAGAGGGTATCATCTGTACCGCTAAAATAATTAATACAATAGGGTCAATATAAGTAGCCCATCTAGCATATTCAGTACTTTCTAGCATAGTAGCTACAACGAAACTAATCAAGATAGCCGCTTCTAACAAAGCATCGACATACCAGCTTACATTATCAAATTTAATCAAGTTAGACTGCAAACTTTTATTAATACGACGTACATAAAGATAGTAAGCAGTATCCGCAACAGTAAAGAATATAGCATAGAAAATAGCTGGCCCGAAGTCTACGTGACGTCCACCAGACAAAAGATCTGTAATCCCACTAGATAAGGCATAAATTACTATGAGAAGAATAAAAAAGCCCTCCACGGCGAGCACCAGAGGTTCAAATTGCCAAAAACCGAATTGGAATCGCTTACTCGTTTCTCTAGCAACTAACTTAGCTGTCATAAGCATCATAATCTTAATAACAACATCAACGAAGGAGAATACCCCATCTAACAACACTGCACTAGATCCCGTTACAATCCCCATCACAGTGCCGCTCACCGCAACTAGCGCCATCAAAGCAACAGATTGCATTAATAGCTTTTGTTCAATAGAGCGTCTTGCTCCTAATATATCCATTAAGCCCCCCACTTTCTTAATTTGTACATTTTTTTATTATACACCAAGTGAATTGATGAGCAAAATCGCCCTGTTCAGTAATATAAACAGAAAAGCTATAAAACCTACTATAAATCATAATCCAAAGTTTATCTAACACCTCGGTCAGGTTCTAAAAGAAGCACCGAAAAGCAGCTAGTTTGAAGGGTATACAAACTAGCTGCTTTAAATATATCAGTATTTTTTTCTGTAAGATATAAACTTTACCCTTTTGGACTCGGAACTACGCGACCAGCTACATAGCGTTCAATAATATGACGATCATCCCCTACATATAGCCAGCGCTCTAAACGCTCTTCCAAAGAACGTTCATTTGGGTCAAATAAGGACGTATCATCGATAATAAGGGCATCTAACTCATAGCCTTTTTCAAAGCTTCCAACGTGGCCAAAAAATTGTCCACCACCCTTGGTAGCCATATAGAAGGCTTCACTCAAGGTAAGAGGTGCATAGTTTGGGTCTACTTCAGCCCATTTCATTTTCGATAGACCAATAGCTTCAGTAAGGACCTTTGCCATCGATACAATATGTCCACCAGAAATATCGGAGCCTAAACCAATTGGTATATTCCGCTCAATCAGCTTACGAATCGGTGCAATTCCGCTAGAAAGATTTACATTCGAATATGGACAATGAGATACCATGGTCTGCGTTTCAGCCATGCGATCCATTTCTACGTCACTCAAATGAATGCAATGGGCCATTACAGTTGGCACGGTACCCATCAAATGATGTTCATAGTACACATCTGTATAGTTTGACGACTCAGGATGTAATGATGCGACCCAATCAATTTCGCCGTGATTTTCCGACAAATGAGATTGAACAGGAACATCGTATTCTTTCGCTAATTTAGCAAGTCCTGTCATGAGTTCACTCGTACAAGATGGTACAAAGCGCGGTGTAATAATAGGTTTAACTAAAGGTCCAAATTGAGCTGATGTATCTAACCATACTTTAGTATCAGCTAATGATTGATTCGTTTCTTCAATCAAAAATTCCGGACTATTACGGTCCATGTTTACCTTACCCACATAAGCTGACAATCCTGCTTTTTGTAAAAGCTCCATCAACACCAATGTGCTGTCTTTATGGATTGTGCCAAACAAAATACTTCTCGTCGTACCATTGCGCCATAAATCGTGAACAAAGGCACCATATACTAGACGAGCATAGTCAGGATCAATAAATTTTGCCTCTTCAGGAAATGTATAAGTTTCAAGCCATGGTAACAGTTCCTTATCCATACCAAGTCCACGATTACAATATTGTGGTGCATGCGCATGGGTATCCACAAAACCAGGAATAATGAGATTATCACCGTAATCAACAACATCATACTCTGTATAAACTGTAGGAATACTTTCACCACAATGAACAACCACCCCATCTACAGCAATAACATAACCCTGTTGAATAGATACAAGTGCTGATGGATTCGGTGTATATAATATATTTCCTTTTAAAATAATCGTTGAATTCATATAACCTCCTCGCGTGATTAGAGCCCTAAAGTACTGCGCCCATATACTACGCTAGATTTTCGTTTAAAGACTATGCTATATGATTCATAGTATATGCTATTTAAATAGCAAAGTGAATGATGAACGCCACAGTCATGATGTACATAATAGGATGAATTTCACGACGACGGCCCGTTGTCAGTTTAATCAATGTATAAGAAATAAAACCAAAGGATAAGCCTTGAGCAATACTAAATGTTAAAGGCATGAGAAGAATGGTTAAGAATGCAGGCAATGCTTCTGTAAAGTCAGTGAAGTCGATATGCGTGACTTCACTCATCATAAATACGCCAATGGTAATGAGTACAGGTGCTGTCGCTTGCACAGGCACCAATAAAAATAATGGTGCAAAGAATAAAGAGCCCAAGTATAAAAGGCCTGTTACTACAGCAGTAAGACCTGTGCGCCCACCATCTGCAACGGCTGCCGCACTTTCAATATAAGAAGTAACTGTAGAAGTCCCTGCAACGGCACCTGCCGCAGCACCAATGGAAGTACATAGCAATGCTTTGTCTAAATTTTCAAATTTACCATTTTCATCTACGAGATTTGCTTTTCTCGTTACACCAATTAATGTACCGATATTATCAAACATATCTACAATAGTAATGGAGAAAATAATAGAGAATATACCATATTTAATAGCGCCCATTACATCTAGTTGAGCGAATGTATCAACCGGAACCGGTGGTACCAAATTAAAGATATCTGCACTTGTGGCAGGCATCTTAGTCAAACCCAAACCCATCGCTGCAATTGTAGTAAAAGCCATGCCGATAAGCAAGCCGCCTTTCACTTGTTTTGCGAGCAAAATACTAGTAATAAATAAGCCTAATAGAGTTAATAACACAGCAGGATCTTTCATATTTCCTAATGTTACAAAGGTAGCATTATCAGAAACGATAATGTGCGCATTTTTAAAGCCGATAAAAGCAACGAATAAACCAATCCCCACACCGATAGATGTTTTTAGCACTTGCGGAATACCATCTACAATTTTGTTAAGAACTTTGGTAACCGTTAAAATAACAAACACTGTACCAGAGATAAAAACGGCTCCTAATGCTGTTTGCCAACTAAGCCCCATAGCACCACAAATAGTGTACGAAAAGAACGCACTAAGACCAAGGCCGGGTGCTACGATAACAGGAACATTGGCTACTAAACCGATAAGCATAGTCGCAAAGGCAGTAGTTAAAATCACGGCAGCCACGGTACTCTCATGAGGCATCCCCGATACAGCTAGCAAATTTGGTATAACTGCTAGGATATATACGGATGCAATAAACATTGTAATACCAGCAAAAAACTCAGTTTTTACTGATGTGCCATGTTGGGATAACTTGAAAAATCGATCAAGAAAATCCTTGGATTGATTCCTTCTTTCGTACTCCATTGAACTCATCTCATTTACCTCCCAAACTTTTAGAAAAAGAAAATAAAAGTAGATAAATAAAAAACGACTACAAGAGCATCAGAAATAAGCTCTTGTAGTCGCAAATATCGGTTTACGCTAGAGACCCTTGACCCATCACGTCAAGGTTATACAAGGAATGTCATATTACTATAAAATTTAAATCATCTCATTTATAGATATTAAAACTAAATAAGAAAAATTTCATTTAATGATTATTTATCATTTATATTATGCATTTCACACATTTATAAGCTTAGTATAAAGTTATTTTTATACACTGTCAATAATTATTAATAAAAAACCAGATCGTTTTTAGTTTATCTAAAAAACTATTTTCTATAGATTTATTGATTTAGTAAATCCCTATAATCCTTATACTCTATCGTATAAACTTATATTTCATATTCTTTTTTCAATACATAGCCATAGGCTTGTTTATATCCATTTGATTGTTCAGTAATGTATACACCTTGTATTTCCGGCGCAAAACCAGGCAGTTGATTAATACCTTCTTCTAAGGCTAAGAAATAGTCACACGCAGTCTTGGACCAACGCTCTCCTGGCTGCACACATATTACACCTGGCGGATACGGAAGAGCCCCTTCAAGGGCAATACGCCCTTTTGCCTCACATAAAGGGACTAGTTCGCCTTTGTTACGTTGGAACTCAAAGTTAGCTTCTTGTGGATTCATTACATAGTCAGGGAAGTATTCACGCGAGAATAATCGCTGTTGCAGAAGACTTACATTTCTAGACTTATAAAAGTCATGCATTTCTTGGCATAACTGACGAATACTATAACCTTTATATTTCTCTATATGACTAAAGTAAATCGATGGCAACACCTCTTCCATCGGTGCATCGCGATCTATGAGCTCTTCAAATCGAACGAGTTCTGCCACAAGCGCATCCATCTTACTCTTAGATTCTGCTGGCGTCATGAGGAATAAGATTGTATTTAAATCACATTTTTCAGGGATAATACGATTCTCCCGTAAATAGTTAGCAAGAATATTCGCTGGGATTCCAAACTCTTCATATTCTCCAGTTTCCACATTGATTCCCGGTGTAATCAGTTGAAATTTACATGGATCAATAAAATACTGTCCTTCACCATAGCCGTTAAAAGAATGCCACTTAGCTTCTGGCTCAAAAGCAAAATATTTTACATCACAAGCCATCTCATGGGTATTTCCTTCTTCCCATGGTTTACCATGAACAATTGGAGGTACTAGGGGGCGTAAATATTTACATTGTTTCAATACGGCTTTACGTGCATCAATAGCTACCTTAACACATTCACGCCATAATGTTTGTCCCAACTGGCCTTCATGAATTTTTGTATTTACATCGAGAGATGCAAATAATGGATAAAACGGAGATGTAGATGCATGCATCATAAAAGAGTTATTAAAACGTTTATGATCCACATAGCGTTCTTGTCCCTTTATATGACTGTCTTTTTTATGAATTTGGGATGTTTGTGAAAAGCCAGCTTGTTGCTTATGTACTGATTGAGTAACTAAAATGCCAGGGTCATTTGGGCCCAATTCTAACAACAGCGGACTACAGTCTTTCATCATAGGAATAAACTGTTCATACCCAACCCAAGCAGAGTCAAAGAAAATATAATCGCAAAGATGGCCTATTTTATCTACTACTTGGCGCGCATTATAAATCGTACCATCATAGGTTCCCAATTGAATGACTGCTAATCGAATAGGACGCTTTACATTTGCTTTTTCAGGTGCTTTTTCAGCCACTAATTGACGTATATAGCTTTCATCAAAGCAATGATCTAAAATACCGCCAATGGAGCCAAAGGGATTGCGTGCTGTTTCAAGATATATAGGCGTAGCACCAGACATAACTAGGCCACCATGGCAGATAGATTTATGATTATTACGATCATATAAAATAATATCCCCTGGTGTTAAAAGAGCATTCAGCACTACCTTATTTGCAGAAGATGTACCATTCAAAACAAAATAGGTTTTATCTGCATTGTAGACCTTAGCTGCATGTGCTTGAGCATCATGAGCATAACCTTCATGAATTAAGAGGTCCCCTAATTTTACATCTGCATTGCAAAGGTCTGCTCTAAATATATTTTCTCCAAAGAAATTGTAAAAGGCACGATCAGTAGGATGTTTATAGAAGAATTCGCCTCCTTGATGGCCCGGACAGTCAAACTGTGAATTTTCATCCCCTACATAATCAGATAAAGCTCTGAAAAACGGTGGTAAAATAGAGGATTCATAATTTACAACTAATTTTTCAATCTCTAATTTGCAGTAGTCCAAACTTGTAGATGAAAACTCTATAATGGATGCTATGTGCTCCTTATATAAAGATAAATCGCTAGTTTCATCAAATCTTAGGACAATAACAGGTATACCAAAGGTATGAATTTGATTATTATTGATAAGCTCTAAATCACAATCACCAATGACAACGGCACCAACATCTATAAAATCTGTATCACAGACAGGAACACATATACGACCCTCTATAGAGCTAATTTGGGATTGTACGGAATCAGATAAAGCAACCTTTAAATGTTTCACAGCCTCCTCCTTTCATAACTACGTATTATTCATATACTACATCAACATATATAGAATAAAATATACTATTCACAACATATGACGAATAAAAAGGCTCCCTACTCAAAGAATAGGGAGCCTTTTAGTTTTAGATTATTCAGCTGCTTCTTCTTCAGCTTCAATATGCTTAGGAGCTTCTGGTTTCATCAATGGGAACAACAATACATCCCGGATGGATGCAGAGTCTGTTAAGAACATAACAAGACGGTCGATACCAACACCTAAACCAGCTGTTGGAGGTAAACCGTATTCAAGAGCTGTAACGAAGTCTTCATCCATACGGTGAGCTTCATCATCACCAGCTTCACGTTCTTTCAATTGATCCAAGAAACGTTGTTTTTGGTCGATTGGGTCATTTAACTCGGAGAAGCCATTTGCCAACTCACGGCCATAAATGAATGCTTCAAAACGTTCTGTAGCCAATGGATTTTCACGACTTGCTTTCGCAAGTGGAGAAATTTCTTTTGGATGACCATATACGATAGTTGGTTGAATCAAGTTTTCTTCTACATAATCTTCGAAGCAAAGATTTAAGATTTTACCAATACCATCATTTTCTGTGTATTCTACATTTAAGCGATCAGCAATAGCACGAGCTTCTTCTATAGTTGTGACTGCATCAAAATCTTCACCAGTGTATTTTTTTACACCTTCAGCCATTGTGATACGATTCCAAGGAGGAGTCAAATTAATTTCTGTACCTTGGTATGTAACTTCTTGTGTACCAAGTACTTCTTGAGCACAGTAGGACACAAGATTTTCTGTTAAGCGAATCGCATCCTCTACATCGCCATAAGCTTGGTACGATTCGATAGTAGTAAATTCTGGATTATGACGATTATCGATACCTTCGTTACGGAAGCAACGGTTCATTTCGAACACGCGATCCATACCACCAACGATTAAACGTTTGAGATACAATTCTGGTGCAATACGCATGTAAATATCGATATCAAGCGCATTATGGTGAGTGATAAATGGACGTGCAGCAGCCCCACCAGGGATAGCATGCATCATCGGTGTTTCCACTTCCATGAAGCCATCACGCATCATGTATTCGCGAATCTTAGCAACGATTTGAGAGCGTTTTACAAATGTATCACGCACTTCAGGATTTACAATCAAATCAACATAACGTTGACGGTAACGAAGTTCTGTATCCTTTAATCCATGCCATTTTTCTGGTAGTGGACGTAAAGACTTAGATAACAATGTTAATTTGTTAACTTTAATGGTAACTTCACCGGTATGCGTTTTAAATACGTGACCTTCTACGCCGATGATATCACCGATATCAAGCATTTTAACGTATTTATAAGCTTCTTCGCCCAATACATCTTTACGGAAGTATACTTGAATATCACCAGATTTATCACGAATATTCGCAAATGCCGTTTTACCATGGGAACGGATTGTCATCAAACGACCTGCAATAACTACAGGCTGGCCATCATATTTCAAGAAGAAGTCTTCTTTAATATCTTTTGCGTAATCTTTTACGACAAAACGTTGTCCAAATGGGTAAATACCATCAGCTTCATATTCGGCTAATTTATCGCGGCGAATTTGCATTTGCTCATTCAGCTCTTCTTGTATATTTTTAATTTCTTCACTCATGTTATCGCCTCTTTGTCGGTAATTGTAAATTATTGGATTGCTAACACTTTGAATGTTACAGGACCATCTGGTGTGGAAACCTCTACTTCATCGCCCTTACGTTTACCCAAAATAGCTTTACCTACAGGAGATTCATTAGAGATACGATTGTTAAATGGATCCGCTTCAGAGGAACCAACGATAACATATTCCAATTCATCGTTGTACATAGTGTCAAGTACAGTAACTTTACTACCTACAGATACAACGTCACCTTTTACAGATTCATCGATGATCTTCGCAGTGTTAATCTTATTCTCTAACTCTACAATATGACCTTCAATAAAAGCTTGTTCATTTTTTGCATCATCATATTCAGAGTTTTCACTGATATCGCCATATTCAATAGCAGTCTTAATACGTTCAGACACTTCAATACGACGTACAGATTTATAATGCATTAATTCTTCTTCTAATTTTTTTAAACCTTCGGCGGTAAGTAATGTTTCTTTTACGTCTGCCATGGGTACCCCACTCTTTCTACATATAAATTAAATAAGAAAAAAGTGCCATAGTAAGATGACACCTTATCTTTTATTTCTAAATTATCTCAACCATTATATAAAAATACTATTCATTTGTCAATCCGACTACATTTCAGACAATATTTTACGGTATGATTCTAGCTCATTGTGAAAGCTTGTTACAGTATGAATTGTATTCACACGATTGCGCCAATATGCAGATTCAGGAAGGCCCTTCATATACCAGCCTGCATGAGTTCGTATTTCCTTAACGGCCATACTTTCCCCCTTATATTGACATAACAAATCAAAATGTTTTAATAGCATATCAAGACGCTCAATATCTGTAGGTGCCGGTAATATTTCACCAGTCGCTAAATAGTGATGAATACGATTAAAGATCCAAGGATTTCCCTGTGCACCACGGCCTACCATCACCGCATCACATCCTGTTTCATCGAGCATTTGCTTTGCATCTTCAGGCTCTACTATATCGCCATTACCAATAACCGGTACAGACACAGCCTCTTTTACAGCCTTAATATAAGACCAATCAGCATGCCCACTGTACATTTGCTCCTTAGTACGGCCATGTACTGCAATAGCCGCCACACCTGTAGATTCGATGCGCTTAGCAAAGTCCACAACATTGATGGAATCACTATCCCAACCGATGCGCATTTTCACCGTTACAGGCACATCCACAGCCTTAACCGCAGCCTCTGCTACACGCGCAGCTAAGTCAGGATTCTTCATAAGTGCAGAGCCATCACCGGAAGAAACAACTTTTTTAACAGGACAGCCCATATTAATATCTACAATATCGGCACCTGCATCAGCTACGACCTTTGCACCAATGGCAATAGCCTCTGGATTAGAACCGAAGATTTGCATAGATACAGGGCGTTCTACCTCTTCAATACGCAACAATTCATGGGTGCGTTCATTTTTATATTTAATGCCCATGGCGCTGACCATTTCGGTGCAAACCAAGGCGGCCCCATGTTCTTTAGCAAGTAAGCGATAAGCAATATCGCTTACTCCTGCCATTGGCGCTAATATGGCTTGTCCGTCAATTTTGACAGCTCCAATTTGC
>USQK01000033.1 GCA_900556785.1 uncultured Veillonella sp. | reverse complement strand
TTATTTTCTTCGTACTCATCCAGTATTCATCTATTCTTCTATAAATTGTACAAATATATCGATTTATGTTAAACTATATAAATATAAATAAATTTTAAAATTATAAATTATTTTTTTCAATTCTAGTTCGGAGAGTAATTCATGAAATCATCTAGGAAACGTAAGGTTACCGCTGCATTTTTTGCAGCTGCAGCGTTGGGTGGTGTTGCCCACGCAGCCCCTACACTCAACATGAATGATTTGGTAGGTTCGAACACTACCACTGAATCAACGGCTCAAGGCAATAATAATATTGCTACTCCAGTCGTACGACCTATGGCAACTCAGCCTACCCCTGTAACTACACAATCAGTTCCAAAGGTAACACCATTAATACCGCGTGTACGTCCAATACCTGTAAACGATATTGCAAAAGCTTTATCAGATCAACAACGGGCTGTTTCACAACCACAATATGTTGTTAACAAACAAACTAATGCTGTCATGGAACCAACATTGGCCATGCATAGCTTGATGAACGTACAACGTAAAACTGAACCTGTTACAGTACAAAAACAAGTTGATGGCAAACAGCAAGTGCAAACGACACAGGTACAACGTACTCCTGTAATGGTTCAACAAGAATCTACAACACCTTTAGTTATTGCTAATACAACTCAAACTAAAGCCGTTGTAGCAAAACAAAAATTAACTATTCGAGATATTCAACGTGCAGAACGTGAACAATTAGCTCAATTAGCAGCAGAAGAAGCTGCACAACAAGCAGGTACAAACCAAGTTGATCAGCAAATGGTTGCTCAAAAACAAGCTGAAGCTCAACGCCAAGCTGCAATTCTAGCAGAACAACAACGTCAAACGGCTATGCAAGCGGAACAGCAACGGATTGCACAGCAACAAGCTGAGGCTCAACGACAAGCGGCTATGCAAGCTGAACAACAACGTATTGCACAACAACAAGCCGAGGCTCAACGTCAAGCGGCGCTAAGAGCCGAGCAAGAGCGTATCGCTGCACAGCAAGCTGAACAAGCTCGTATCGCTGAAGCACAACGTCAAGCTGCAGAGCAAGAACGTCTTCGTATCCAAGAAGAACAACGTCGCATTGCACAACAACAGGCCGAGGCTCAACGTCAAGCAGCTATGCAAGCTGAACAACAACGTATTGCACAACAACAAGCTGAAGCTCAACGTCAAGCGGCTTTAAAAGCAGAACAAGATCGTATTGCAGCTCAACAAGCTGAACAACAACGTATCGCAGCAGAGCAAGCTGAAGCTCAACGCCAAGCGGCTCTAAAAGCGGAACAAGATCGTATTGTAGCTCAACAAGCTGAAGCTCAACGACAAGCGGCTTTGCAAGCGGAACAACAACGTATCGCTGCCGAGCAAGCTGAGGCTCAACGCCAAGCGGCTTTACAAGCGGAACAACAACGTATTGCTGCAGAGCAAGCTGAAGCTCAACGACAAGCGGCTATGCAAGCTGAACAACAACGTATCGCTGCTGAGCAAGCTGAGGCTCAACGTCAAGCGGCCTTAAAAGCTGAACAAGAGCGTATTGCTGCTGAACAAACGGAGCAACAACGTTTAGCTGCTATGCAAGCTGAACAACAACGTATTGCTGCAGAGCAAGCTGAAGCTCAACGTCAAGCTGCCTTAAAAGCTGAACAAGAACGTTTAGCTGCTGAGCAATTAGCAAAAGAAGAAGCTGAATCCGCTGCTAAAGCTCAAGCTGAGGCAGAAGCAAAAGCTAAAGCCCAAGCTGAAGCTGCCGCTAAAGCTCAGGCTGAGGCAGAAGCAAAAGCTAAAGCCGAAGCTGAAGCTAAAGCACAAGCTGAAACTGAGGCAAAAGCTAAAGCCGAAGCTGAGGCACAAGCTAAAGCCCAAGAAAATAAATTACCTCAATCTTATGTAGATGCTCGTAATGAAGCTTCCACAAAAGGTGCTGGTGTAACAGAAGAAAAAAATATTCTTTCTCAACCAATAGAACCGCCATTGCAAGCCGATACGTCTGCGAAGATTAGCCTTGCTTTCGACGTGAAGAATTACGAATCCATGTCTACTACTGTAGATAATAAGGAAATCAAATATCGCGCCTTCGAATATATCCCTTACGTGGCTAATCCAATCGATATTGATCAACAGTACATGAACATTTATGTACCAGAAGAATACTTCAACAATGGCACTATAAATGGTTACAATACGCAAACAGCCCCTATCTTCATGCCAAATGCGGTAGGTGGTTATATGCCAAGCCAAGCTATGACTCCAAAAGTGGAAAATGGCAAACCTAATAGTGTTCTTTACGCATTATCCCGTGGCTATGTAGTAGCTTCCCCGGCTACACGCGGTCGTACAAATAAAGCATCCGATGGCAACTTTATCGGTAAAGCGCCTGCAGTTATTGTTGACTTACAAGCTGCCACTGCATACTTACATGCTAACGATTCCACAATGCCAGGTAATGCAAATCGTATCATCACTAATGGTACAAGTGCTGGTGGTGCTGTATCCTTATTGCAAGGTGCCACTGGTAACAACTCTGACTTCCAACCATATTTACAAGCATTAGGTGCTGCTACAGCGGCAACCAATGTATATGCAGTTTCTGCCTATGCACCTATTACAAACCTTGATGCAGCTGATATGGCCTATGAATGGAGCTATAAAGGTATTACATCTTTCAATAAAGTAACGATGGGCCAAGGTGAATTACCTCAAGCCAACGTAGGTGGCAATACAGCTCCTCCACAACGTACAATGCAACGTGTAAACTTGAATGCTGATGATATAGCATACTCTAACTTACTAAGTGAACACTTCCCAGAATACGTAAACAATTTACAATTGCATGACTCTATGGGGCGTGTATTGAAACTAGATAAGAATGGCAATGGTACTTTCAAAAATTATGTGAAAGCATTCATCATCGATGCAGCTAATAAAGCACAAGCTAAAGGTACTGATTTATCTAAACATACATACCTTGTACGAGATAATAAAACAGGCGCTATTAAAGATATTAACTGGGAAGCTTACAATCAATTTGTAAGTCGTTCTAAAGCACCAGGTGCATTCGACTCCCGTTCTAATGACTCTGGCGAGAATAACCTATTCGGTACAAGTGCTACAGATAATAATCACTTTACAATTACTGCTGCATTACACGATACAACACCAAACCAAGATGTATACGTAGAAAATGCTAAAATCGTTACTATGATGAACCCAATGAACTATCTCGGTTCTCCAGCAGCGACAAATGCACGCTACTATCGTATCCGCTATGGTACAGCTGATAGCAATACATCCGTAGCCATCCCATTGATCGTAGGTACACGTGCTCAAAACCTTGGGTACAACGTAGATATGGCAACACCATTTGGTGTAGACCATTCTGGCGACTACGATTTAGACGAATTATTCAACTGGATGGACAATATCGTTAAAAACGGTAGATAATAACAACTAAATACATACCATAACCAAAAAGGAGCTACCTAGTAGCTCCTTTTCTTTATGTTAAATTAAATATCTCTAACATAAACTTCCACTATGTTAAGCACGAAAAAGCCCCTCTACCGAGGGGCTCTACTATATCAGGAAAGGCAGATTATTGCTTTCACTAATCATATTCTATTATACTTCTGGGAATAATGCAGTGGACAAGTAGCGTTCACCTGTATCAGGAAGAATTACTACGATGTTTTTGCCTTTATTTTCAGGGCGTTTAGCCAATTCTTGAGCAGCCCAAAGAGCAGCACCAGAGGAAATACCAACTAAGATACCTTCTGTATGTCCAAATGCTTGAGATGTAGCGAATGCATCATCGTTAGTTACTTGGATTACTTCATCGTAAATATTAGTATCCAAAGTATCCGGAATGAAGCCAGCGCCTAAGCCTTGGATTTTGTGAGGACCAGGTTTGCCATTGGACAATACTGGGGAATCAGTTGGTTCAACAGCCACAATTTTTACGTCAGGGTTTTGTTCTTTTAAATAACGACCTGCACCAGTCAAAGTACCGCCTGTACCAACACCAGCTACGTAGATATCTACTGTACCATCTGTATCTTGCCAGATTTCAGGACCAGTTGTTTTATAGTGAATTGCTGGGTTTGCTTGATTTACGAATTGACCCGCCTCGATCGCACCAGCTGTAGCTGTTACGATTTCTTTAGCTTTTGCAATAGCACCTTTCATGCCAAGAGAGCCATCAGTCAACACGAGTTGAGCACCATAGCCAAGCATCAATTTACGGCGTTCGATGGACATTGTTTCTGGCATTACGATTACAACTTTATAGCCAAGAGCAGCACCAACAGCGGATAAACCGATACCAGTGTTACCAGATGTAGCTTCTACGATTGTACCACCTGGTTGTAATTCACCAGATTCAACAGCTGCTTGAATAATTGCTGCAGCAATACGATCTTTAACAGAGCCACCTGGATTAAAGTATTCCAATTTAGCAAAAATATTTGCATCTGCGCCATATTTTTTACCAAAACGTGTAGCTGCCAACAAAGGTGTTTTACCAATTAATTCAACGAAAGATTTTGCAATATTAGACATAATAGTCACTCCTTATTAAATAGAACCATCCCAATTGTCATATTTTGTATCAAGTTTAGCGTAAGTCCCATCAATTACATCTTGAAGAGTTACGTTTTCTAAATAATCATGAATATAGTTTTGTAATCCTGCCCAGAAACCAACAGTTCTTTCATTGATTACTGTATCAGTACTCATCCCTTCATCAAGAGTGGAGATGATAGCCATGGATTCTTCCGTAGCAAGCAAAATTTCAATTATAGTGTACTCTTTAGGGCTTTTAGATAAGCGATAGCCTCCGTATTTACCACGAATACTATCCACTAGGTTAGCGGCACCCAAACGAGCCACAATACCTTCAAGGTATTTCTCAGATATACCTTGTCGTTCTGCAACGGATCGCAAGGAAACCGGTTTATCTTGACCTTGCTCTGCTAAATCGATGAGAACCATCAATGCATAGCGACCTTTTGTGGAAATCCTCATATATCTTGCCTCTCTTTGTAAAAGTTAGTGCTAACACACCCCATGTTATAAAGCACTTATCCTACTTCATTTATAAAACCTTGTGTATCACTAGGAATTAATTTCATTATAGACCACTAAATTCAAAAATGCAAGAACTTATTTCCTACTTTTACAAAGGGATATTTAAAATCCTTATATTTATTGGCCTAAGCCTATATTATTGATTTATTTTATTCTATTATTAGACTTGCAATCACACCTATCGAAACATTAATTATTTTACATAACACAAAAGGACTAGCCCGAAGGCCAGTCCTTTTGCGTATAGTTTGTAGTTTGTTATATGAGGTTTACCATGATGAATTGGAGAGGGTTCATCTGGTATTGGGACTTACCGTATCGTCAGGAAAACGATGCGCGCCCGTGTTTATGTCATTTGAGGAGTTATCTAGATTACTCTAGCATTTAAGTATAAGTTTCTTAATTAGATTTTACCTACAAGATCAAGACCTGGTTTCAAAGTGTCTTTACCTGGCTTCCAACGTGCAGGGCACACTTGATCGCCATGTTTAGCTACGAATTGAGCAGCTTGTACTTTGCGAACCAATTCTTCAGCGGAACGGCCGATACCCATATCATGAATTTCTGCTGTACGCACGAAGCCTTCTGGATCTACTACGAATGTACCACGGTAAGCCATAGCAGATTCTTCTTGGAATACATCGAAGAAGTCAGCCAATTCATGTTTTTTGTCAGCTAACATGTAGTACTCGATTTTATTGATGCTTGGAGAAGCATCAGACCATGCTTTGTGAACGAATTCGGAGTCACAAGATACGGAGTAAACTTCGCAACCCAATTCTTTCAACTCTGCATAAGAGTTTTGTACGTCTTCCAACTCAGTAGGGCATACGAATGTAAAGTCTGCTGGATAGAATACGAATATAGACCATTTACCCAACACGTCTGCAGTGCTAACTTTTACCAATTCAGGTTTTTTGAAAGCATCAAGTGTAAATTCAGGAAGTTGTTTACCAATAATAGACATGTTATGTCCTCCTTATTTGAGTTCCATATTTAACGAATATATTTATATTGGTGTACTTAACACCATATCTATATCTATCTTTGTCTATATAATAACAAATATCATTCAATATTGCAAGCGTTATTTTTAAATTTATCGATATATTTTCCCAACTTTTTTCGATGTAAGCAAAAAAAGAAGAAAGATGCTCATTTCTGAGCATCTTTCTTCTTTTTACGTACTACAACAGACTTACTGTTCACAGTAGCGTGATCAAAAGCTATTAAACCTGCTATATTAGCAAGCCCTCTTCGTGCTATGTGACCAGTTGTAGATTGTTCTTTTCCCGATTTACCATATACAAACTGCTCTAGTTTGAGTGCAGCTAATATAAATAAACCTATAATAGATAAAATAGATCCCATCGCTTTAATCTATTTTTTTAGTTCTAAGATTGCATCTACGAAACCACGGAATAATGGGTGTGCATTATTTGGGCGAGATTTAAGTTCTGGATGTGCTTGTGTACCAATAAAGAATGGATGATTTTTTACTTCAATACTTTCAACAAGACGGCCATCTGGAGATGTACCGGAAATTACAAGGCCTGCATCAGTCAATTGTTGACGGTATTCATTGTTGAACTCATAGCGATGACGATGACGTTCATAAATCAAATCTTCCCCATAAGCTTCGTGAGTTTTCGTACCGGCTTCCACTTTGCATGGATAGATACCTAGGCGCATTGTACCGCCTTTTTTATCTACATCAACTTGATCACTCATCAAGTCAATTACTTTGTACTTAGCATTTTCATCGAATTCGCTAGAGGTTGCTCCTTCCATGCCACATACGTTACGAGCAAATTCCATTACTGCAGATTGCATGCCAAGGCATAGGCCAAGATATGGAATATTGTTTTCACGAGCGTATTGGATTGTGCGAATTTTACCTTCTACACCACGGGAACCAAAGCCACCAGGCACGATGATACCTTCAACACCTTCAAATACCTCTTTAGGATCTACAGAAGTATCATCAAGTTCTTCAGAGTCAATCCAACGAATATTCACTTTAGTACCTGTAGCAATACCAGCATGATCTAGAGCTTCAACTACGGATAAATACGCATCATGCAACGCTACATATTTACCAACGATAGCAACTATAATATCTTTATTAGGATTCAAGATCTTATGAACCATTTCTTTCCATGCAGTCATATCACATGGACGATCTTCAAGACCTAACTTTTTGATAACAATATCATCAAGACCTTGATCTTGCATCATCAATGGCACTTCATAGATAGAGCTACAAGTTTGATTTTCAATAACTGCTTCAGGTTCTACGTCGCAGAACAAAGCAAGTTTTTCTTTCATATCATCAGAGATATGTTTCTCACTACGACATACCAAAATATCTGGTTGAATACCAATGCTACGCAATTCTTTTACACTATGTTGTGTAGGTTTTGTTTTCAACTCGCCTGCGGCATTGATGTAAGGCACTAACGTAACGTGAATGTAAAGTACATCGTTACGGCCTACTTCTTTTTTCACCTGGCGAATAGCTTCCATAAATGGCAAGCTTTCAATATCACCTACAGTACCGCCGATTTCAGTGATAACTACATCAGCATTATCCTCTTTACCTACACGGTAAACATTTTGTTTAATTTCATTTGTAATATGTGGAATTACTTGTACAGTGCTACCTAGGTAATCACCTTTGCGTTCTTTATTGATTACAGACCAATATACTTTACCAGCTGTAATATTAGAACGTTTGCTAAGGTTAATATCGATAAAGCGTTCATAATGCCCCAAATCAAGGTCCGTTTCGGCGCCGTCATCTGTTACGAATACTTCACCATGTTGGTAAGGGCTCATCGTACCAGGATCGATATTAATGTATGGATCAAATTTTTGAATCGTTACATTGAAACCGCGGTTTTTTAGTAAGCGACCCAAAGATGCTGCTGTAATCCCCTTTCCAAGAGAAGAAACAACGCCGCCAGTTACGAAAATATACTTAGTTGCCATGATGCCTCCCACCTATTACATTTTTTCCGGAGCGGAAATACCTAAAATACCCAAGCCTTGACGAAGAACGAGGGCAATCGCTGTGATTAATCCAAGACGAGCTTGTTGCAACGCTGGATCTACGCCAATGATACGACCTTGACGGTAGAATGAATGGAACATGCTTGCCAAATCGTATAAGTACCGAGCAATACGATGAGGTGCACGATGTTCAGCAGCTTGAACGACCTCTTCCGGATATTCAGCTAATTTCTTAATTAATTCTAATTCCATTTCACTTGTAAGTGTTGTGAAATCAGTTTCACTATAATCGCCAAATGCGATGCCAGCTTCACGCACTTGGTTGTAAATGCTGTGAATACGAGCATGAGCATATTGGATATAATACACCGGGTTGTCATTACTGCGAGATTTTGCCAAGTTAATATCGAAATCAAGTTGGCTGTCTAAGGAACGCATCAAGAAGAAATAGCGAGACGCATCTACGCCAACCTCTTCAATCAATTCATCTAATGTAACGCTATCACCACTACGTTTAGACAATTTAACAAGTTGTCCGTCACGGAACAATGCTACCATTTGTAATAACAATACTGTTAATTTATCAGGGTCATAACCAAATGCCGCCATAGCCGCTTTTACACGACATACATAGCCATGATGGTCAGCGCCCCAAATATCAATCATTTCTTTAAAGCCACGATCAAATTTATTGCGATGATACGCAATATCTGCCGCCAAATATGTAGGAACCCCATTATCACGAATAACTACGCGGTCTTTATCATCACCATAATCAGTAGATTTTAACCATAAAGCACCGTTTTTTTCATAAACTTTGCCAAGGGCCTTTAATGCCTCTACGGAATGATGAATCTCATCCGTTTCATGAACTGTACGTTCAGAGAACCAATTATCAAAAGTAACGCGGAAGTTTCTTAATGTTTCCTCTAAGCGAGCTAATTTTTCTTTTAAGCCCTCTTCCTTAAACAAGGCTACACGATCTGCTTCGTTCATAGCATTTAATTTATCAAAGCCTTCGCGTTCTGCAATCGCTTTCGCTGTTTCAATAATATCTGGGCCACGATAGCCATTTTCAGGGAACACTAAAGCCCCTTCTGGAATATCGAACTCAGGCATAGAACCGTCTTCATTGCGTTTAGGTGGGAATACTAATGTAGCACCTTGTAACTCTTGGAAACGGTACTCAATGGAAATAGCCATGTTGTCGATTTGATTACCTGCATCATTGATATAGTACTCGGATTGTACATTATAACCCGCTGCACGTAACAAGTTTACAAGAGCACTACCGTACGCAGCACCGCGACCATGACCAACATGCAATGGACCTGTTGGGTTTGCACTTACGTACTCTACTTGAATTGTATCGCGCGCACGCAATGGTTGAACACCATACTCAGTACCAGCATTCAAAATGGCTTTTAACGTATCGTACACCATATCAGATTTCAAAAAGAAATTAATAAAACCTGCGCCGGCAACCTCAGCACGTTCAAGCCAATCAAAATTCATATGACTAATCAAAGCTTCAGCAATGGCTCGAGGATTTTGACGAGCTACACGAGCGGATTGCATAGCGATGTTTGTAGAAAAATCACCGAATTCCTTTTGAGGTGGCACTTCGAGAACGATTTCTGGATATTCCCCAGCCGGCAAATCACCGCTGTTAATCGTATCTTGTAATGCCTGTTCAATCCCCGATTTCAGGATTTCCTTCATTTCCATGCTCTGTATCCTCCCGCACGTCTATATCTAACTGATTATAAAATTGCCATTCACCTTCGACGGAAATGTCATATCCTAAATGAACATGACCTACACCTTCGTGAAAGTCTACTGTTAATTCATGAGTATTCACGGCCATGTGCAAATCACCATACGGTGTTTCATACACGGATTCGCGCTCTTCACCACGGACATATTGATGACGCATATTAACAGCCCCTGTTCGAAGCAATACAATAGAGTCATCATGGATTTTAATGGTCGTCTTTACCCCATCTAAGCCAGTCACACTAGATTCTTCGTAACGCACATACTGGGCATTACCCTTTTCATGTGATGTACCTGGGGAAATCAGTTCCACTACGGTATCCTTGCCGTCCATATCTCGTTGTACACTTTTTACGGACACTAGAACCCGCTTCATTTTTCAACCTCCATGGCAGTAATTAATCATCATATTATACCATAATCAAAGACTATTTTACACCCTCAATGAGTCGCAATTTCTTAGTCTTTGTCATCTGTTTTATGGCATATTCTCTACGTTGTGCATCTTGTTTATTGTGAAAGCTTTCAGAATACACCAATTCAACAGGACGTCGCCCTCTCGTATACTTAGCACCGCCTGGAATAAGCCCATTATGAGCCTCTATACGGCGTTCAATATCGGTGGTCCACCCACAATACAAGGAATCATCTGCGCAACGCACCAAGTACACATAGTGCCGCTCTTCAGACTTAACCTCCTTATTTGCCATTTTTTGCATCATCAGTAATCGGTTCCAACGTAATAGTATTGATGATTACTGGCTCTACTGGTTTATCATTACGGCCTGTTTTTACTTTGCCAATTTTTTCAACTACATCCATACCTTGTACTACGGTACCAAAGATAGTGTGTTTGTTATCTAACCAATCTGTAGGTCCCAAGGTAATAAAGAACTGAGAGCCCCCTGTATTAGGGCCTCGGTTTGCCATGGCAAGAACGCCCATTTTATTGAAGTGTAAATCATTGGAGAACTCATCAGGAATTGTATAGCCTGGACCGCCAGCACCTGTACCATCTGGATCCCCGCCTTGAATCATAAAGCCTTCGATAACGCGGTGGAATGTAACACCATTATAGAAACCTTTTTTCACTAAGTAATCAAAGTTTTTTACAGTAATAGGCGCTTTAGAGCCTAGCAAACGAACTTTGAATTGACCATAATTTGTATCAAAAATAGCATACTCATCAGCAATTGGCGCATTAGAGAAATTAGGCATAGTTACAGTTTCTGCTTTTACAGTATTACCTTGTGGTTGTTCCCCACTTTTTGTACCACAAGCTGCTGTACCAAACATTGTAATCCCCAACATTGCGCATAAAGCCAAGCGTTTCCAGTTCATAGTTCCCCCAAAATATATTGTTTATACTAACATGTATGTAAAATTCACATAGAAAAGCCGCTCAACCCGTGAGCGGCTCTTTTTTAGTATATCATGTTTTAGAGAAAATTTGGTTTAAATAATTATTAAATTTACCAATTTATATAACCTTATACTTTCAGTTATATATCAGTCATTATTTACCATCAAATTGTTCAGTTTTTTAGTCTACAATGAGGACATTAGAACTCAATCAATCCACTTGAAATGCTTACACGCATTATAAATACCATCCTTATCACAGTCGGTAGTGATATAATCGGCTTTTTCTTTCAATTCAGCACGGGCATTTCCCATGGCAATATTAAGCCATTCTGGCCTAAACATAGATAAATCATTATATCCATCACCAAATACTACGGCTTGATTAGGTTTCATACCAAAATGATCAAGCATATTGCGAATACCCAAAGCTTTTTCCATTGGTTCATATAAAACACAGCCATCGCCATAACGAATGAGCTTATGCGTCATATGCTCAATTTCTTTTTCCTCTTCTTCCCCTTCTTTAAAGAACACATAAATCTTATAAAACTCTTCTACATTATGAAAGTCAAAATTAGGATCTACTGTCGTTTTAAAAACATCCCAATTCGGATGCCAATCTAATATTTCCTTATACGGCGTAATTCGGCCTAATTTATTCCGATCTGTTACAGCCCAAGGAATATTATGGGACTCTAAATATTCCAAATAGTTAATGCATGCATCACGATCCATGCCAATCATGGACACTAGTTCATTATTAACAGTAACACTATGTCCGCCATCTGCCACAAAATCTGTAAGCCCCGCTTGTTCCGCAAAACGCTTTGCATCTACTTGGATACGGCCTGTTGCTAGTGCCACCCTATGACCACGGCGCTTTAATTCATCTAAGCTATATTGAGCACTGTCAGGAATTTTACCTTCCGGCCACACAGCTAAGGTATTGTCTATATCGAAAAAGAAAAATTTCTGTTCCACAGGCCCTCCTAATCACGTCCGCTCATTAACTTAAATCGCTCTTTCTGCTCTACATCAGGATATTTTTCTTGATCCACATCACTCAAAAACATATCTAGTGGTCGTACATATAAGTCACGTTGATCATATAATTTTTGATATACCACGAACTGTTCACTCGTTTCCGAATGAGTTGCAACATCTAACACGTAATAGTACATGCCTTTAAAATGACGATATAAGCCACCCTTTACAATTTCTTGCATTTATAACCTCATCACATAACATACACAAATAGTTACAAACCATATTAATCAAGAGATTCCATATATTGAATAGCCTTAGTCAACATATCTGCTGTAATTTTATATGGAGATACATCAATATCATGAACAGATGTAGCCTTTTCAACAATTTGAGGAATATGCGATGCAGTAAGATCTAATTGTGAAAGTTTAGTAGGCCAACCTAATTCGCGATATACTGGCAACCACCGTTGTAACTCATCCATTTGTTGGTCAACGGTTAACAAAATAAGTAAGCCATAAGCTACTATTTCACCATGCAAATGATTTTCTTCTGTTTCTTTATTAGTAACACAGCCATAACATACAGCATGAGCCATGTTGCTATTATATGCCATAGGAACACAACCTGATACAACACCGGTAGTAAAGATAACAGTCATAGCAATGGTATCAAAGGCATCACTACGTTTATTAGCTTGACTATCTTTATAGGCTTGTATACCATGTGCTAAAATTGGTTCACTACACATAGAAGCTAGAGTAAGGCCTAACTGAGTATTATAGTCTTGCTCGCGACTGCGAGCAGAAAGATGAGTTTCATAGTGTTTTGCAATAGTATCTCCCATTCCTGCCCACAAGTAACGGCTTGGTGCTTCTACGAGAATATCAGCATCAATAAAGCAGTGCACAGGAGGATGATTTACAAAGGCTACGTCATCAAAAGTATGCTCTGCAGTGTATACAGCTGCTACTTCTGACGTTGCAGCACAAGTAGAGGCAATGGTCGGAATTGTAAAGAATGGTTTATCATCTAACTCTAGAGCTACTACTTTTACCGTATCCATGGCCTTACCGCCACCAACAGCAAACATAAAGTCCGCATCTTTTACAGAAGCCATTTGTGCAATTTCCTTACCTCGAGAGAAAGTACACTCTCCACCAAAGTGAATAATATCTAGCACTTTAATCCCTGCTTTATCAAGCACTGGACGAATGTGTGGCAAAGCTTTAGAAAGAGCTGTCTCACCACCAATGATAGCTACAGACTTACCATATAATTTTGTAAATTTGGGAATAGCGTCAAACACCTCATGACCGCCAAAACTATAACTAGGTAAACAATGAGTACTACGCATAAAATCTTCCTTCCTTCTTTCATTATCTATATTCTTATTATAGAAACTTCTACTCACAAAATCAATTTTATATGACAACCCTTAAGACACTAAAAAGGTTCTATACTTTCACCCAAAACGAAAGTATAGAACCATTAATGATATTATTTATTTTCGGACACAAGACCTTTATGGATAAGACCTACAACGAAGCCTAATACCGCAAAGCTCACCCAGCCCATCCCAGCAGCCTGGAATGGAATGTATTGAGTAAAGAGCTGTTCCAATGCAACAGGTGCAATACCTGCCGTTTCAAGACCAGTCATAAGAGCAGAGATCATTGTGAAAGCCATTGTCCATGCGTATACGCAACGACGACCACCGAACACATTGTGAAGAAGTGCCAACAAGATGATTACAATCGTTAACGGATACAAGAGCATCAACACTGGAATCGCTGCACTGATGATTGTTTTCAAACCGAACATGCTAAGACCAAATGCTGCTACGGAGAAGATTACTACATATAATTTATAGCTAATCTTCGGTGTCAACTTGTGGAAGTACGTACCACAAGAAGTGATAAGACCGATACTTGTAGACAAGCAAGCTAGAAGAACGATGATAGCCAAGATAATTTGACCGAATTCACCGAACAAGTAGTTAGCACTTACGGACAACACAGGAGCACCTGTATCAAACAAACCAAAACGTTCAACACTAGTAGCACCAATGTTAGCGATAAATACATAAACAATACCGAGAAGACCTACAGCAATAGCGCCTACTTCCATTACTGTTTTTGTAATAACCGCACGAGATGTAGCGCCGCTAAGACGAACAAAGTCGATTACAAGAATAGCAAATACTACGGAAGCCAACGCATCCATCGTATTATAGCCGTCCAAGAATCCTTGCAACACAGCTGTAGGTGCATCACCATAAGCTGGTTGTGGCACTGCATAGCCGCCTAGCGGAGTCATAAAGGATTTAATAATTAACAACAGAATTACAAGTAGTAATGCTGGTGTCAAAATATTACCGATACGATTAACAAGCTTTTGTGGACTAATGGATAACCACAAAGAAACACCAAAGAATAATGCCAAGAAAATTGGTTCCATATTCATGCTTAAACCTTCTGTGAAAGGTTTAATTGCAATTTCATAAGCTACAGTACCAGTACGTGGCGTCGCAAACATTGGACCGATACTCAAGTAAAGAGAAATTGTGTACAACAAGCCATAAATCGGATGAACACGGCTCGCAAGTTCTTCAACATCTTTACAGGAGGAGTACCCCATCGCTGCAACACCTAATAGTGGAAGGCCTACACCTGTTAATATGAAGCCGAGCAAAGCCCAACCTACGTTATCACCAGAATGTTGACCTAAGGCCGCTGGGAAGATCAAGTTCCCTGCCCCAAAGAATAGGGCGAATAACATCATGCCTATAGCCCAATAGGCACGGGCAGATAATTTATCATTACCATTCATAAACGTAACCCCCTTCAGGTTATATATAGAAATAATATTACTATTATAATCCTAATGAGGATATGTATGCAATAAAAATATTCTTGTTATGACATATTAGCATGACGTTATTCCTATAAGTAAAGGGAATTAAATATCCGCCTTTTTGATGTGAACTTGCACATCATAGAATGTACTACCCCAACCTTGATCCGTAGGTCTGTCTGCTGTAAGTACATTAATACCTACATTAGGATCACTAGATTGTGATTGCCACCATACACCAAGGGTTACCAATGTACCTCGTTGTACATCTTCATCGTAGTAACCTTTAATTCTTACACTACCACGTTGATTATAGATTTCCACTTCATCGCCATCATTAATGTTATATACTTTTGCATCTTTAGGATTGATGCGTAGTTTCATCAATTCAGGATCATCAAACTCGAGTTCACAGAAGCTAGAATCGAGAATACGAATATCGTTACCTATGATGAGCCAAAACGGTGCATTATCTCCATATGGCGGTAAATAACGAATTAATGGTTCCACATCATTTGGATTATATAGCTCTATTTTTCCAGATGGCGTTTTAAAATCTAATTTGTAATTTTCAGACAATGTCATCTCTACAGGTTCACCTTGTAAGATTACATCTTGATCGACCTCAGATATACGACTAGATGTACGAACAATTTGTTCTATTAACTCCCGTTCACTAAGGTTAAAGAATTCATCTTGAAGCCCCATTCGTTTAGCTAGCTCAGAAATCACTTGCCAATTGGATCGAGATTCACCAACAGGATCGATTAATTTATAGCCAGTTCCGATGGTATAGTGCCCATAGGAGTTATATATATCATCATGTTCTACTGATGTAGTGGCCGGCAATACAATATCCGCATATTTACATGTGTCAGTAAAGAATCGTTCCTGAACAACCGTAAACAAATCATCTCTCATCAAACCTTTTCGCACCACATTTTGATCAGGCGCTGTTATAGCAGGGTTACTAGAGAACACATAGAGACTATGAACTGCTGTACCTGATGGATTTGTAAGCATTTCGCCAAGTTTAATCATAGGCATCAATCGCTTGGCTGGTGCAGCAACATGAGCCTGCTGCATAACTTCTTTGCCAACAAACTTACTGCCACTAGCACTGGATAGCAAACCACCGCCAAGATGTTGCCAAGCACCAACTACAGCAGGTAATGCATTAATGGCGCGACAACTCATGGCACCATTCCCATATCGAGATAATCCGCTGCCAAGACGAATGAATGGAGCCTTAGCCTTAGCGTATGCATGAGCAAACTCAGTCATACGCTCTACGGAAACGCCACAAAGTTCAGATGCTTTTTCCGGTGTAAAGTCAATTAACACATCATTTACAAGCTCATCATAACCTTGTACATGTTTCTTAATAAAATCTATATCTGCTAATCCATCTCGATGAATAATATGAAGCATACCTAACGCTAAGGCGACATCACTACCAGGTTTTACGTAAATATGTTCATGAGCTTGGTTAAAGGTATAGGTTTTATGAGTATCAATAATCCAAACTCGAGCGCCATTCCGTTTTGCCACGTTTACATCATGTAAGATATGAACGTCGGTAGCAGTTGCATTAATGCCCCACAAAACAATTAAATCACTATGTTGTGCCTCTTGCGGCTTAATAGCTAATGTATCACCGTAAACTGAGCGGAAACCGGCCTGCTTAGCGGGAGAGCATATACCTCGATCCTGGTCCGTCGCACCAATACGGCGGAAAAAGTAATCTGCTGCTGGGCTTTGAATAACTCCCATAGTGCCGGCATAGGAGTAGCGTAAAATACTTTCACTACCATAAGTACTAATGGTGTCTTTAAAATTATTAACAATGATATCTAATGCCTCATCCCAGCTGATACGCACATATTGATCTTCTCCAATACCTTTCTTGCCAACCCGTTTCATTGGGTACTGTAAACGCAACGGAGAATGAACCACTCGTTCATAATGCGCCATCTTAGGGCATAATGTGCCTCTTGTAAAAGCATGATCTCTATTACCACGAACAGATACCACTCTATTGTTATCTACCGATACGATTAAACCACATGCATCTGGACAGTCATATGGACATACTGATTTGTATTCTTTCAAAATAAGCACCTCGCTTATAAATTATATAAACTATAGGATGTATATTTATATTATATTACAGCATCCTTTGTATAAGTGTAACCTTTAATACATTTTCTAACTTTGTAAAGATTAAGAATACTGCATATATTGCATAACAATACATTCAGTTATCACAATACGTTAATATACTCATCAATATTTTTTATATATAATACTGAATATTTCAAGTTTTATCGATATTTATCCATTCTCATTCTTACTCAAAGCCTAAACAGATATACTAATAAGCTCTATAAAAATACTGCAAATCTATAAAAAAATTATGTAATCATAACTAAAAGTCATAACCATATAGTTTTAGGTATAATCAGTTGTTTCAGTAACTGCCCTAGGAATATGTGACAAACATCACCGGTACGTATGCGTATTTAGTAATGTGTTTCAGACTGTAAGACTATTCAATCTCACATCTTTCTGTGCTATACTGACATTGTCATTTGAGAGGATATAGAGCTCACAAGATATCATTTAAATTTCATGATATTTTAGAGTGATGTTACTATATCAGGTACATATTTTCTGAAAAGAGGTTTTAACGATGGCAGACGCAAAAA
>USQK01000032.1 GCA_900556785.1 uncultured Veillonella sp. | reverse complement strand
GACACGGCTCTATCGTAACATACAGGGTACAACCAGTCAACCGCCAGCGCTTGAGAACATCGCATGCTTCACGGATTACGAGGACCTCTGCATGGGCCGTTGCATCATGATCGAGTTCACGACGATTGTGGTGGCGCGAAACGATTGTATTATCTTTTACGAGAATGGCACCGATAGGGATTTCTCCAAGTTCATAAGCCTTGTGAGCTTCTTCCATAGCGATGGCCATAAAATACTCGTCGCGAGAGCGTTCATCCATATTTTCAATGTCTACAGTAATGTCTTTTGTCATTGGCATACCTCTTCATGTATAATATCTTACATAAAGTCTATCACAGTGTACGCAGTTATGCGAATAGATTATATGGGGGAATTATGGATATTATATGGTATATGTTTGATATGATTGGCACCATTGCCTTTGCTGTATCCGGTGCACTCGTTGGGGTAGCTCGGAAGATGGATATATTTGGTATGACTGTCCTTGCATTGGCTACTGCTATTGGTGGTGGTATTGTACGGGACGTGTTGCTCGGCTATTTTCCGCCGAATTCATTGCGAAATGTAGTGTATGTTACCGTTGTTTTAGTGGTAACTGTTATCGTGTTCTTGATTTATAACAGCCGATATCGCAAGCATGCGATGGGGCCTCGTAGTCGAGCTAGTTATTTATTAGCCGATGCATTAGGCTTAGCATCATTTACCGTAACAGGTGCTTCTGCAGGTTTTAAACTCTATCCAGAGTTGCCTATCTTTATTGTGTTGCTCGGTACAATCACTGCTGTTGGTGGCGGTATTATCCGCGATATGTTGGCGCAACGCATCCCATCTGTTTTGAAAGAGGATGTATATGCCTTGCCTAGTATTATTGGCGGCATCGTTTATTATCTTATGGTTACATCTAGTTGGGACAGTATGGCCGTATATGGTGCTTTCACAGTGGTACTCGTTATCCGTTTGTTAGCCATCAAGTACAATTGGAGTCTACCGAAGGTAGGAAAAACCAAGCCAGTTGCGAAATAATAGTCAAATGATATAATTATAATATTGAGCATATGAACATTTCATAAAAGTGTCAGAAAAAGAGAGTATTATAAAACAGTTAATTTTGCGAGTCGGGAGTACTCGCTACACAGAAGGAGATTTGATTTATGACGAATAAATGGTTGAAAGTAGCACTTATGGTTGCAGCTATCGCTACTGGCACATCTATTAAAATTGATGCGGAAACCGTGTTGTATGTACCTCAAGATGATCGCCCTGTAAGTTTACAATATACTGTAGATACAGCTCGCGAAGCAGGTATGACTATATTGACGCCACCTCAAAATTTGATTTCTGGTAAGAATTACCAAGGTCAAGCAGATCAAATCATGGCTTGGGTTGAACAAAATGCAGGCCGTGCTGATGTGATGGTATTGAGTACAGATACGCTTATCTATGGTGGTCTTGTAGACTCTCGTAAACACAACATTCCACTGACTACATTGGAAAGCCGTTTAAAACGTATTGAATCCTTAAAAGCTCGTAATAAAAACGTGCGTATTTATGGCTTTGGTACTGTAATGCGTTCTCCACGTGCTAGTGGTGGCGGCACTGAACCAGCTTATTATGCAGAATATGGTCCTACTATCTTCCAAATTGCAGCATTGCAAGATAAATTAGACTCTGGCTCCTTAACACAAGAGGAAACTCAAAAATTGATGAGCTTACAAGCCTCTGTTCCTGTAGAATATTTACAAGACTGGTTTGACCGCCGTCAAAAAAATATGAAAATCAACAAAGAGTTGATCGACGAAACTCGTAGCGGTGTATTCGATTACTTTGCATTGGGCCATGATGATACATCTCAATTGTCCCAATCTGCATTAGAAGGTCGTTACTTAAGTAAATACTCTAAGGATATTCCTGCTGAGAAATATGGTAGCTTCCCTGGTGCCGACCAACTTGGGCTCTTGTTGATGGCTCGTTCTCGTACCGATGAAAGTACAGAAAAACCAACATTCTCCGTAATTTATCCACTTGGTGGTGGCGGTAAAACATTGCCAGGTTACGAAGACCAAACTATCGATAAAACAATTGCGCAACACGTTGAGGCCGTAGGTGGCACTATGGTGACACAAGGTAAACCAACTGTGTTGTTAGCAGTAAATACACCACTTACTACAAGCACTGGTGAATCTGAAAGCTTCGAGAACTTCCCGATGATTTCTAATTCTACAAATGCTTTCGTAGATCGAATTCAACAAGCTGTTGATTCTGGTGTAAACGTAAGCGTTGCTGATATTGCTTATAACAATGGTGCGGACAATACATTAGTAGCTGCTATGTACAAACGCGATATGTTATACAAAATCGGTGCGTACAATGGTTGGAATACCGCAAGTAATACGGTAGGCTACGCCATTGCGCAAGGGGTATTGCTCAAAACTATGAGCCCAGAAGGTCACCGCAAGATGTTGACTCAACAATATTTGGATAACTGGGCGTACCAAGCAAATATCCGCAAAGATATTTACCGTATGCAAGACTCTATTCGCACAGATAATGTACGTTATTCTGGCGAGTTAAATGAACGTCTTGAAAGCTACTTAGGCGAACGGATTCAAGACTTCGCTGAAAAATATCTTAAAATCGATCCTCGTACAGTAAAAGCTACATTCCCTTGGGGTCGTCTATTCGAAACAGATATCACTGTTTACGACAAACCAGTGGTACCTCTTGAAAAAGAATTGCGCTTGAAACGTGAAGCAGAAGCGAAAGCTAAAGCTGAGGCAGAGGCTAAGGCTAAGGCTGAGGAAGCAGCTAAGGCTAATGGTCAAGCTGCACCAGCACAACCTGCTCAACCAGTAAAGACAGCAGCTGCTCAAACTACAGCATCTGTAATTCCAGTAGTAAAACAACCGGCTACAACATCTCAAGGTCCACGCCTTGTGCCAACACCTGCAGTTGTACCTGGTCAATAATGAATAGGGAATGGACATGAAAAAAGCATTTTTACCGGAAATTACTTATATGCGTGGCCTCTGTATGCTCGGTGTTATCGGCATTCATGTAGGTTCTTACGCATTACAAAATCCTTTTGTAAATTTAGAACTCATTAGCGTCTTAGAAATTCTATCGCGCTTTGGGGTACCAGCATTTTTCTTCCTCTCTGCATTTGGATTGTTCTACCATACATCAGTAGAGGGACCATTCTCATATAAGGAATTTATGCACCGCCGTATTCAGGTGGTGCTATTTCCATATATTACGTGGTCCATATTTTATTTGCTCTACACGGGACTAACGGCGCATAATCTAGGAAATTTGCATCCGGGACCATTGGCTGTAAATCTATTATTTGGTACGTCTATGTATCATTTATACTTTATGGTTATCCTCTTATGGTTCTACGTGATGATGCCGTTATGGCGAGCTATGGTGAAAGTCATCTTAAAACGTCCTGTATTCTGGATGGTATTACTATTTATCATCCAAGTTGGCATCGATTATGTATCATCTTACATGCTTGGCCGTTGGGTAACAGAACATCTCAGTAATAACCCTGTGTTGAAATATCTTTTTGACATGAGACTTAACTATTGGGTTATCCATTATGTGTGGATATTCCTGTTGGGGGCTGTATGTGCTGAGCGCTATGAAACGGTATGCGAATACATGTGGCGCTATCGCTACTTGTTAGGCATTAGTGCGGTAGGTTCTATTTTATTGATGCTCGGATCCTACTACTATGTCATGGACGTATGGCATTATACTGTTCTAGAAGCAATCTATACAGTTCATCAAATGAGCCCAATGGGTGTCCTCTATACTGGACTGGGAACACTATTTAGTCTGTTCTTATTCCAAACCTTACCAATGAATGCGACTATGGAATCCACTTGGTCAGAAATAGGGGATAAGTCTTACGGTATTTATTTAGCACATCCATTCTGGTTGGTAATCATCTCTGGCGTGATGGCTAAATATAATCTTTTATATACCGTAGTTAATGTGCTAGCTATGTATGTGATGGCGCTAGGCCTGTCCTATTTGACTGCCGTGACATTGAACCATGTACCTAAACCATTACGTAAATTTATATTAGGACATTAATAATATACATCCGCTAGGATATAGTTTTTAGCTATGGCATCCTAGCGGATTTTTGTATATCTAAGTTATATCTTTCACAAAGTAAAGTGTGAAAATTTGAAAGTAATTGTGATATAATAAGTCCATGATGATTACTACTTGATAGAGTAACGATATAGAAAAAGAGGTGCTCCTATGCAAGAATTAACATATTTTAATGGCGAGTTTGTTGAACCAGGTGCCAAAGTTATCAGTATTGATGACCGTGGTTATTTGTTTGGTGACTCTGTATACGAAGTAGTACGTGTTGTAAAAGGCCGTTGCTTCGCATTGTCCTACCATCAAGATCGCTTGTATCGCTCTATGCGTGAAATGGATATTCCCGTAAAAATGACCCCAGATGATTTAACAGAATTGCACGAAATTTTAATCGAGCAAAGTGAAATCAAAGAGGGCTATATTTATTTGCAAATCTCTCGTGGTGTAGCGCCACGTCATCATGCATATGATCGTTCCAAACTAGAACCACAAATGCTCATGTCTATCCGTAATTTGGATATGGATGCGGTTAATAAATTGGGTGAAGGTGTAAAAGCGATTGCATTACCTGATGAGCGTTGGGACCATGTAGATGTTAAGACTACTAACTTGATTCCAAATATTTTGGCACAAACTAAAGCGGAAAAGAAATTTGCTTATACTGCCATGTTGTTCCGTAATGGCGTTTGTACAGAAGGTGCAACATCTAATGTATTTGCTGTCAAAGATGGTATCTTGTATACGCATCCAGCAGATAATCATATCTTAAAAGGTATTACGCGCCAAATGATTTTGACTCGCGTAGCACCATCTCTAGGTATTACAGTTATTGAAAAAGAATTTGACCGCGCTTTTGTAGATGATGCGGACGAATTATTCTTTACCGATACAATTGGTGGTGTCATCCCAATTACTAAGCTAGACAGAAATCCAGTATCTGGTGGTAAACCAGGTGCTATTACACTTCGTCTACGCGAAGCTCTAGAAAAATTGATGGAAGAGGGATTACCTTGATAGATAAGCTGCTTTCATCAAATGATACATATTTACCTTAAGAAAGGAAATTATTTTGATACAATTAGAACACATTAGTAAAGTCTATGAAGGCGCTACTCGTGTGGAAGCGTTGAAAGATATTAGCCTAAATGTGAAAGAAGGCGAAATCTTTGGCATTATCGGTCAATCCGGTGCCGGTAAATCCACATTGATTCGGTGCATCAACATGCTCGAAGCACCTACATCAGGCTCTGTTATCGTAAATGGTACAGATTTAACAACACTTAGCAAATCTGATTTGCGTAAAGCGCGCAAAGATATTGGCATGATTTTCCAACATTTTAACCTATTGTCCTCTCGTACCGTATATGACAATGTGGCATTTCCGTTGGAATTACAAGGAATGAGCAAATCTGAAATCAAGGAACGCATTACGCCAATCCTTGATATTGTAGGCCTTACTGAGCGTATGAACAACTATCCATCTCAATTATCTGGTGGTCAAAAACAACGTGTTGGTATTGCTCGTGCTTTAGCGTCTAATCCAAAGGTCCTCCTTTGTGACGAAGCTACCTCTGCCCTTGATCCTCAAACAACAGATTCCATTTTGAAATTGTTGAAAAATATTAATGAGAAGATGGGGCTCACTATTGTGCTCATTACACATGAGATGCACGTTATCCGTGAAATCTGTGATCGCGTGGCGGTTATTGAAGGTGGTGTCATCCTCGAAGAAGGTAGTACTATTGAAGTATTCACACATCCTCGCGAAAATACGACAAAAGAGTTTATTAGCTCTGTAGTGAGTGATAACTTACCTCCAGAAGCATTGGAACATCTAGAGTTGCATGATCAATGGATTGCAGGGACCGCGCCCTTAGTTCGTCTCAAATTTACAGGACAAGCAACAGATGAGCCTGTAGTAGCAGGCCTTGTAAGACGCTTTAATTTAGATGTAAGCATCCTTTTTGGCGGCATTGATTACATCCAAAATACGAGCGTTGGTCGCCTCATCGTTATCTTGAATGGTGACCCAGAAAATGCGCAAGAAGGTTTGGACTACATCAAAATGTTACCAATTGAAAGCGAGGTGATCGGTTATGTCAGAGCAAATCATTAATCTACTCATAACTGGTACCCTTGATACATTGCAAATGACGATAATTTCTACCGTAATGGCAATGTTATTAGGTATTCCTCTTGGTGTTGTTTTGGTTGTTACTTCTAAAGGTCATATCTTAGAAAATGTAGCACTCAATAAAGTATTGGGTGCCATTGTCAATGCTACACGTTCTGTACCTTTCATCATCTTGATGGTTGCTATCATTCCGTTTACTCGTATGGTGGTAGGTACATCCATCGGTACAACTGCAGCATGTGTGCCGTTGACCATTGCGGCAATTCCGTTTTTGGCACGCCTTGTAGAAACGTCTATTAAGGACATCAATTTTGGCGTTATCGAGGCGGCTCAATCTATGGGGGCAAGCCCATTACAAATCATTTGGAAAGTATTATTACCAGAAGCATTGCCAACAATTATTGACAATGTAACGGTTCTTATCGTTAACCTCATCGGGTACTCTGCGATGGCTGGTGCTATTGGTGGTGGTGGCCTTGGGGATATTGCTATCCGATATGGTTACCAACGTTTCCAAGCCGATATTATGATCGCTACAATCATCATCTTGATTGTATTGGTACAAGTTGTACAAATGATTGGTGATGCTTGGTCTAAAGCGATGAATAAGAAGTAGGAGGATCCTATGAGTATCAATGAAAAATTGAGAAGTCAACAAAATGACGAATTGTTCACCGCCATTTTAACGCTTGAAAATACAGAGGAATGCTATGCATTTTTTGAAGATATCTGTACGATTAACGAATTAAAAGCATTATCTCAACGCTTACAAGTAGCAAAAATGCTTCGCGCAGGGGATAGCTATGAGAAAATCGTAGAAGAAACGGGTGCGAGTACTGCTACGATTAGTCGTGTAAAGCGCTGTTTAGTATATGGTGCGGATGGTTATACATTGGCCCTCGATCGTCTAGGTGCAAAATAAAATAAATTAGCATGACAACGGTGGCCTTTGGCGACCGTTGATGTGCTATCTGTAGGAGGTTTATTATGGAGTGGCTCATTGCGGTAACAGGTTTACCATTTGATATCCTTATACTCGTTTTACTTGCCGTAGCTGGTGCGTTTGCTGGCTTTGTAGACTCCATTGTAGGCGGGGGAGGCCTCATTTCTGTACCTGCCATGTTATTAACAAATCTTCCACCTAGTGTGGCTCTAGGCAGTAATAAATTATCCAGTATCTTTGGTGCTGGTAGTGCATCGATTACATTTTTAAGAAATCACATGGTTGATTTTTCCCTAGTTCGCAAATTACTGCCTTTTACCTTTGTGGGTTCTATGCTTGGTACCTTGGCGGTTGTTTCTTTACCACCGCTATATGTAAAGCCTATTATTATCATATTACTTGTTTGTGTAACACTCTTTGTGGTGTTCAAAAAAGACTGGGGTGAAATCAATCGTACATCTCAGGTAACAGGAAAAGCGCTATATATTTGTATGGCTTTTGCTCTTGGCATTGGTATATATGACGGCTTTATTGGTCCTGGTACAGGTACATTTCTGATTATGGGATTTATCTTTACAGGCTTTGATTTTTTACATGCATCTGCTAATGCAAAAATATTGAATTTTACTAGTAATTTGGCATCTTTATTGGTATTTTTATATTTAGGACACGTCAATATTACGTATGGTCTTGCCACCGGGGCAGGTCAAATTATAGGTGCTTATTTAGGCTCGCATTTGGCAATTGCGAAGGGCTCATCTTTGGTGCGAGTTGTATTCTTGTCGGTAACGACAGTTATGTTGTTGAAATTAGTCTATGACTATATTTCAACATTATAGGAGGGCAAGGTATGCCTCATAAAAGTGATGTTCAAGTGGCCTTGATTAGTGGTGGTACATCGGGTATTGGATTTGCTACGGCAAAGCTTTTACTTAAAGAAGGTTGGTGTGTAGTCATCAATGGTCGAAATGAAAAAGTTGGTCAAAAGGCTAAAACTAAGCTACGTCGTTATTCCTCTAAGGTACAATATATTCAAGGTGATGTATCTAAAATTGAGGACTGTCAGCGAATTGTAAAAGAAACAGTAGATTTATTTGGTGGGGTGTCTGCTCTTGTAACAGCTGCAGGCTATTATGAAGAAGAGTTACTAGCTGATGTTACAGAAGCAGCTTTTGATGAAATGTTTGGGACCAATGTAAAAGGTACTGTATTCTTATGTCAAGCGGCGCTTCCCTATTTACGAGCCTCAAAGGGCAGTATTGTAACAATCGCTAGTGATGCAGGTTTACAAGGTAATGTAGCGTGTTCTGTATATGGTGCGTCAAAGGGAGCTGTAGTGAGCTTTACAAAATCTCTATCCCTTGAAATGGCACCTCACAGTGTTCGTGTAAACTGTGTGTGTCCTGGTGATGTAGATACATCATTAGTAGATAAACAGATTGCTAATGCCCACCAAGATGCGGCGGCTGCTAAGGCTGAAATGGGCCAACATTACCCATTAGGTCGTATTGCTAAGCCTCATGAAATTGGAGAAGTAATTGTATTTTTGTTGAGTAATAAGGCGTCTTTTGTGACAGGTGCAGCCTGGACAATCGATGGAGGACTCACAAGTTGGTAATATAGAAAATATTAGAAGCTGTTATATATGGATAATTAGAAAAATTCATTTCACTTCTATCAATAGAATGGTATAATAATACTAATAATAAGACCTATAGTTGGTTCACAACAAAGGAGAATACTTATGGCAGAATATAATGGCGTAACACTTGAGCCACTTATGGATGGTTCTCAAGACCGTGACTATCAAGTTGAACAATTTATTTTCTGGGGTGCAGGTCGTGCAGCGGCATTGGCATTATCCCCTAAATTCAGCAGTGTTGCTTTGTGCGCCAATGCAACGTATATGGTAACTCGCATTGCACATCTTTACGAAGTAGAATTACAATCTGGTGCCGTAGTGGGGCTAGTTGGTGGTCTTAGCACAGCTGTAGGTACAGCGGCTATTTCTCTTCTTGTTCCTCTAAAAGCAGTTCGCGTTCCTGTAGCAGTTGGTTTAACATATGCTATCGGTAAAATTGCTCACATTTGGATCCAAGATGGTATGCCTTCTGATATCGAACGCTATAAACCAATGGTTGCTGAATTCCTTGAAAGCGGTAAAGCTATAGCAGGTGACATCATCCGTGATGCAAGCGCTAGCATTCCTTTCACACAAGGTCAACGCGACGTTTGGGCTGGTATTGCTAATGAAACAGGTCTTGCTAAAGAAACTTTGAAACAAGTTTACGAAGAAAAAGTAACACCTGCTATCGATAAATGGAATACAGAAACAAAATATCAACTTCATGACAATGCAGCAGAAGTTGTGGCGAAAGTAACCGATGCGGCAAAAGAGAAAATTGATGTTGCTAAAGAAAATATTGATGTAGCTAAAGAATTAGCTAAAGGTGGCGTAGAAGTAGCTAAAGCTTCTGCACAAGCTGCAGTAGAAACTGCAAAAACTAAAGCTAATGATGCTGTTGAAACAGCAAAAGATGTTGCTACAAACACTGTTAATACAGCAAAAGATAAAATTGGTGGTTTGCGCAAATAGGCGCTAAAGGATTATGAAGATGAATCCATTAAAAATTATTACATATGGTAAGTATTTTAACGAATCTAAATTCGCCGCTTTTTTAGGACGATATGGTAAGAAGCTTGCCTTTGTACAACGAGCAGTGACCTTGTTCCTTTGTATGCGTGACAAGGACACTCCAAAATATGTAAAAGCAGTCATTGCTGGTGCCTTAGGGTATCTCGTATTACCTATTGATATTGTACCGGATACAATTCCTGTATTAGGTTGGATAGATGATGTAGCCGTGCTTGGTCTTGCCTTCAAGGTTGCCAATCGTTACATTAAAACTCGTCATCAAGAAGAGGCAAAAAAATACTTCCCATTTGGTGGCAGTAACTAGCTTTTAACCATTAAGGCAGTTTGATCCGTTGCGATTGAACTGCCTTTATTTATTTGACACGCTAAAGTAATAGATATACAATGAAGGTTGTATTCTATGAAAAAAGAAGGATAAATATATGCATATTGCTTCAGTAAATGTACGATTTTACGAAACCGATATGATGGGTATTGCGCACCATAGTAATCATTTTAGATGGTTTGAAATGGCACGCATTGAATTCCTTCGTCAAATCGGTGTAACCCTGTGGGATATGATGAATGAGGATATTGTATTTCCTATCATGAATGTATCCTGCAATTATAAAGAACCAGCAAATTTTGATGATGAACTTCACATCGAAACATATTTGGTTAAAATGACACGTGCTCAAATGATATTCCGTTATCGTATGCGCCGTGCCAGTGATGGTGCGCTCCTAGCTACGGGAGAGACTAAGAATGCATTTATGTCAAAATCAACAGGTAAAATTGTGCGATTAGACGATACTTTTTATCAGCCTATGTTAGCAGCTGTTGAGGAGATGCCTAATGAGTAATGTACAACAATTGCCTATCGGCGTGTTTGACTCCGGTGTAGGCGGGCTATCTGTTTTAAAGGTCTTACAAGAACAATTCCCTAACGAAGACTTCATCTATATTGGGGATAATGCGAATAACCCGGTGGGGAATCGTAGTGATGATGAAATTACTTATTTAGCTTGTCATATTGCAGAGGCTCTTGAAAAACAGCCTGTAAAATTGATGGTTATTGCTTGTAATACGTTTACTGTTGTAGCCCTTGATGCGGTACGTGAACGCGTGTCTGTACCTGTTATTGGAGTATCACAAGGCGTAAAAACAGCGATTAGTCAAAGCAAAAGTAAGACAATTGGTATCATGGCGACGGCAGCAACTGTGAATAGTCATATTCATAAACATGTAGCCCTTGAAGTTGATCATGAAGTGCTCGTATGGGAACAACCTTGTCCTGAATTGGCAGGCCTCATTGAGCAAGGTCATTTAGATGACTATTCTGTACGCGATGTATGTACTGAATATCTAGAGCCTTTATTGTCCCGAGAAATTGAGGTCGTAGTTTTGGGCTGTACTCATTTCCCATTTGTACAACCTTTGCTAGAGGAACTAACGTCAGGGCGCATTCAATTCATCGACCCTGCTTTTGAAACGAGTGAACTTGTTCGCCGCAGATTAGAGGGTAAAGATTTGTTTAACCCTCAAAAAACGGCGGGTACTGTGTCATTGTATTTTACAAAGGATATTGAGCTTGGTGATACGCTGAGCGCCTCTTTCCTTGATACAAGTCGTCGCAGCATTGAACATATTACATTATAAAGGAGATGCCCTATGTGGTTTTATAACATCCTAAGTGTAGTAATAGCTATTATTGTAGCTATTGCAGCTTTGTATTTATTATTCCGTTTGTTCGTATTGAAACAAGGTAATGAAAAGGTTATTTTATTGCCAAAACGTGCAACAAACTTCCAAGTATCTGACCGTAATTTTGAATCTATTACCTTGTTCTGCGATATTCCATTTGTGAACAAAGGACGTCAACTTGGTACAATTATGGACTTATTCCCACGTCCATTGTTGCCAGAGGAACATTTTGATGCTGTGAAAGTACATGCATGGGCTATGGACATTAATCGTCCTCGTCATGATGGTTATTTTGAAGCTGTTATCATCAAACCTCGCAAAGGTGGTACTATTCGTGTATTCGTTACCTTAACAGGTAAAAATGGCAATATTCGTGAAGATATTAAGGGCTTCCCTTATATGGACATCGATATTTACTACCAAATCGTAGGTCGTACAGATTATCATATCGATAAACAACGTATTCGTTTGACTGCTGAAGAAGTTCAAGCAGCATTGGTTCAATAAGGAGGCATAACAATGGCAGAATTAGAGTTAGTATGTGTGCCAACACGTATTCTTACAGATAATGATGACATCGTTGATGCTATCGTTGAATTTGGCGGTCATAATATTGGACCTGAAGATATCGTATGCGTTGCTGAATCTGTAGTAGCTATTACGCAAGGCCGTTTTACACGTCCTGAAGAGCTAGATGTATGCTGGCAAGCTCGTTTAATTAATCGTTTTATTCATCCAGATGGCTCCATGGCATCTATTTATGGTATGCAATCGGCTATGAATTTGGACGGTAAATGGAAGGTGTTAGGTGCTTTTATTTTAGGTGCTATTGCTAAAATTTTCCGTAAACCTGGCGTGTTCTATGCAATTGCTCGTGCTGCATCCTTAACCGATGATGTAACGGGGACTATGCCTCCATTTGATAAGCATATTGTATTTGGTCCAAAGGATCCTGATAAAGTGGCTGAGAAAATTGTATCTCGCACAGGTTGTTATGGTGCCGTTGTAGCTGACGTTAATGACTTGAAACGGTCTGCTATTTTAGGTACAAGTCGTGGCATTGACGCTAAGAAAATTGCACAATTGTTGATTGATAATCCATTTGGTAATGATAGCCAAATGACTCCGATTGTTATCATCAAAAATTACGCATCTGTATCTGGTAAATAACAGAAGGCTGTACTCATCACATAGAGATGGGTACAGCTTTTTTTATACTAATTAGGAGGTCATATGTTACTAGGTTTAGACGTAGGTGGTACTTTTACAGATGCGGTCATCATCGATGGCCATCGTGTAATAGCATCTGCTAAAAGACGGACTACCAAAGATAATTTAATGCAAGGCATAGGCGAGGCCCTTGATGCAATTCTCCAACATTGTGATACTACAAATATCGATCAAGTTACGCTGTCTACTACTGTGGTAACAAATACCATTGTGGAAGAGAAAGAGCAAGTGGTAGACTTGTTTGTAGTAACGGGACCAGGCCGAAATGTAGACGATATATTCCCTGTAAATCCTATCTATCTTCAAGGCTATACTGATCATAGAGGTATTGTGGTAGAACGTACACCTACAAATGCAGTTCGACATATAGCCGAAATGGTACAATCTCGCAGTGGCACAGATTTGGCTGCTGTATCTGCTAAATTTGGGGTACGCAATCCTCAAGAGGAATTATCTATAACAGAAGCATTGAAAGATAGATATAATACTATCTTTAATGGCAGCTTATTAAGCGGCTCTTTGAATTTTCCACGTCGCACTATTAGCGCATATTTTAATAGCGCTGTAACACCGGTATTTACAGTATTTAAGAAGAATGTAGAAGATGCGTTAAGCGTGCGAAACATTAAGGCTCCACTTCATATATTAAAGGCCGATGGAGGTTCTTTACCTATGGAACATATGGTGAGTAGACCAGTAGAGACCGCTTTTACAGGACCTGCAGCAACCGTACTGGGCTTATCTGCTCTTGGAGCTATTGGAAATGAACATACAGTTGCTTTAGATATTGGCGGTACCACTACAGATATTTCTTTGTGGAAACAAGGCAGACCGTTGATGACTAAAAGTGGTGTATCTATTCGTGAATATCCAAGTGCAGTACGCTCCTTTGCCGTTACCTCTGTTGGTATTGGCGGTGAATCTGTCGTTCGCGTTGTAGATGGTGAAATTACTGTCGGACCTGAACGGGTGGGCCCATCGGTAGCATTAGGTGGGACAGAACCTACACTAGGGGATGCTCTCATCGTACTAGGGTATGCGAGCTATGGTAAGGTTGAATTAGCTGAACGAGCTATGGAGGTATTGGCTAAGAGACTAAATGCTAGTACAAACGGAGATACAACTGAGACTCAACAACAATTAACAGAGGATATAAATGTTTCTGCCGTTGCTCAATTAATCGTAAATAAGGCGTTGCAAACAATTCAGCATGGCATAGATGAGGTGGTAAGGGCAGAAAACAAACGACCTATCTATGTAGTAGCGGATATTGTGAACCCCGATGTATTTGTGCCTGCTCAAATCGTGGTAGTAGGTGGAACGGCGCCAAGCCTTGGACCTAGTATAGGTAAATATATGGATTTACCGATTACCATACCAGAAAATGCGGCGGTGGCGAATGCTATCGGAGCAGCCCTAGCATTATCGACCATTGAACTCACTGTTCATGTCGATACAAAACGACGCTTACTCGTTATTCCTGAACTAGGGATTAAACAACAAACCTGTACGTTGAAGCGAGTAGAACAAGTGGTGGAACGAGCTAAAGAAGCTCTCAGTGAAGAAGCATTGCGTTTAGGTCTTGGTAAAGACCAAGATATAGAGGTCATTAGTGTGGAAGATTTCCCTGTTGTTGAGGGCTGGCAATCGATGGAACGATTAATCACTGTAAAAGTACAATTAGCAGCGGGGGTGAAACAGTATGTGGAATAAAGGCTTATCCTATCGTGAGCGTCATGGACTTGGACATGCGGGTATGAATAAAGGTATTAATACAAATGTAGATGATACGTTACATACTGATATAAATGCATCAAAGTGTAGTTTAGGTCTAGTGTTTTTCCCTGCCTTTGACTGGAAGATTTCTGAAACTCACCCAGAACGACAAGAGCGATTGCTGTATACACGTGATCAAATCGTTGAGGAAGGCTTATTAGATATACCCAATATTGTGGAATATAATCCTATCGTAGCCGATTGGGATACCATAGAGCGCGTTCATGTAGGCGCTCCTGACTTAGAGTCCTGGGTAACGGAAGCACACCGTGTGTCTGCAGGGGGGGCTATTGCCGCTGCTGATGCGGTTATGCGCGGTGAAGTAGATCGAGCCTTTGCCTTAGTAAGACCGCCAGGGCATCATGCGATGGCCATGGTTCATGGTATTCGTGGTTTCTGTACCATAAACATTGAAGCTGTCATGATTCAACATATGCGTCAAACCTATGGTATTAAACGGGTTGCCGTAGTAGATACAGATGTACATCATGGTGATGGCTCTCAAGATGTGTTCTACCATGATCCGGATACACTATACATTAGTTTCCACCAAGATGGACGGACCTTATATCCTGGCACAGGCTTTATGGATGAATTCGGTGGTCCACAGGCTATCGGTGGAAATATAGATATTCCATTGCCACCTGGGACTGGTGACGAAGGCTTGATGAAGGTTATGCGTGAGTTAGTATTGCCAATCCTAGAAGAATTCAATCCAGACATAGTTATTAATTCTGCCGGGCAAGATAATCACTTTAGCGATCCATTGGCTAATATGCAGGTAACCGCAAAGGGCTATGCTGAGCTTGTAGATTTATTGCAAGCAGATATAGCTGTCTTAGAAGGTGGTTACTCCGTACAAGAAGCATTGCCATATGTAAATACTGGTATCATTTTATCTATGGCAGGTCTTGATTACAGTAAGGTCGTCGAACCTGCCTTTGACCCTGTTAAATATAAGCAAAGTCAAAATGTAACCGCTTATATTGATGACCTTATCGCTAAGTGGAAGGTACAATGGGCTAACCGTCATAAGATGGCCGAAGAGGAACGCACCGGTGTGGGCGATATATGGTCAAATCGTTACAATGTGTACTATGATGAAACAGGTGTACAAGAGGAACGCCTTGAAAAGGTGCGCATGTACGAAAATAAAGTTGGATGGCATAGCGTACTTTCACATGGTCAATATGGACCCTATGGGCCACAAAGTGTTTATGCCATGTTCATTCCTTGGCAAGCTGATGAGGGAACTCGTCAAGATGCCATTACAGAGACCAAACGGGCTAAAGCAGAAGGCGGTGCAAGCCGTTATGTAGTGGTAGATCCACTTGGCGATGGACAATACGAGGTATAGTAGTAGATTCTCAAAGTTGTGACTCCTGATAATGAACCATACTGTGTTAGAATGGGTAACTATAATCTGATTCGTAGTGATAAAAAATAGTTAAATTGTGATATAATAAGAAAAGATAACGCCCCTTTGTGTAAGGGGCGTTCTAATGTTTAGATTTAGAATGGTGAGGTTCCTATGCGCAGCGATAATAGAACAGCAGGTCAATTGCGACCTATTAAAATAACACGGAATTTTACAGAGTATGCAGAAGGTTCTGTACTCATTGAGTGCGGTAAGACTAAGGTTATCTGTACAGCGACTGTGGAGGATTCTGTGCCGCGCTGGCTAAAAGGATCTGGTCAAGGATGGGTAACAGCAGAATACTCCTTGTTGCCACGTTCTACGAAAACTCGCGTAAGCCGTGAAGCGGCAAAGGGTAAACAAACGGGCCGCACTGTAGAAATTCAACGCCTTATCGGTCGAGCATTGCGCGCTGTTGTAGACCTTGAAGCACTTGGTGAACGTTCTATTACGATCGACTGCGATGTAATTCAAGCAGATGGAGGTACGCGTACAGCATCTATTACAGGTGCCTTTGTAGCCCTCGTTGATGCGGTGGACTTCACCTTTGGTGGCGCAGGTAAATTCCCGATTACTGACTTCTGCGCAGCTATTTCCGTAGGTATTGGACCTGACGGGCCTATTACGGACCTTTGCTACGAAGAGGATAGTGCGGCTATCGTTGACATGAACGTGGTGCGCACCGGCTCTGGTAATATGGTTGAGGTACAAGGTACTGGTGAACATGGTACCTTTAACCGTGATGAGCTCAATGCATTACTTGATTTAGCAGAGGCTGCTACAGATGAGCTCATGGCAAAACAACGTGAAGTACTTGGCACAACAGCAGATAAAGTAGGTAAGGTATATCCTACAGCTCCGGAGGTGTAAGGTGGAACAAATCGTATTAGCTACAGGCAATAAAGGGAAAATTCGTGAATTTTCTGAGGCTTTCTCTCATTTATCTATCGATTGTGTACCGGTAAAAGAGGTTGTTACCATTGAGGAACCTGAGGAAACAGGTACAACCTTTATGGAAAATGCTCTATTAAAGGCTCACTACTATGCAAAGGCTACCAATCGTCCATGCCTTGCCGATGATTCTGGCATCACCGTAGATGCTCTTAATGGGGCACCAGGCGTATATTCTGCGCGTTATGCAGGTCATCATGGTGATGATCAAGCTAATAATGAAAAATTAATTCGCGAACTGCAAGGTAAAAGCGACCGCACAGGTCATTATGTATGTGCCTTAGCTCTCGTATATCCTGATGGCCGTGAAGTGACGGCTGAAGGCTATTGTGATGGACTTGTTCAAGATGAGCCAAAAGGGGACAATGGTTTTGGCTATGATCCATACTTCTATGTGCCTGAATTTGAAAAGACAATGGCAGAACTTAGCATTGAAGAAAAGGAAACCATCAGCCATCGTGGCCGTGCTTTACGCAAATTAATTAACAAGCTTTAATATTTTCGAACTATATGGTATAGTTCATATAAATATGTAATATAATAGTATTAGAGAACTTATAAAATGAAACGAATTGGTATTTTAAGTGATACCCATGGGTATTTAGATGATATAGATCTTGTCTTGGAGGCTACAGCAGACCAAGAAATTGATATGTGGCTTCATGCTGGTGATTATGGCGATGATGCACGCTATATGCAGGAACATACTGATATTCCTGTGTATGCAGTGCGCGGTAATAATGACCGTGTACAGCCTCTTGAACCGCGAGAACAGTTGATTCCTCTAGAGGATACCTATATTTACATGACTCATGGTCATGAGGTATCATATTATAATCGAATACAAAAACTGATTGAGTTAGGCACTGATATGGGGGCGCGACTCATCGTGTCCGGTCATAGTCATCATCATGGTGAGGTTCGTGTTCGTGATGCGGTATTTGTGAATCCCGGCAGTATATCGTTGGCTCGGGACCGCTCAGGCGGTACATTTGCTATCGTTACCTACGATAATGGACAGTTTAGTGTAGAGTTTGTGTATAAACAAGATATTGTTTAGTTATATGGTAAAAGCTTTGAGCCTTGGAGGGTTAAGCTTTCAAAAAAATAGTAAGTCTATGCATGGAAAGGGTTATGACATATCATGGATACACCAGTTAA